>NZ_JAHGAC010000007.1:0-399069 GCF_030248355.1 Vibrio sp. B172a
CTGCCAAGGCGCCTCATTTGTGAAGTAAGCATTGCTTCTTTCACCACCCTTTCAAGCTGTGCTCTCTTGGGTACGGAATGCATTCTACGGATTCGGACGATCGAGTCAACACTATTTTTATTTTTTTAAATCGTTTGACCAGAATTTGTGCGAAAGACGGTAAATTGATTAGTTTTAATACTGAGATTAGCCCAAATACTCTTGTTTATCATGAATATCGAGCTACACCTTTCACCTATTCCGTGGTGTTCCTTCTTGTATTAACTATCGATAATTAAAGGAACAAACCGCACTAAGCGTTTAGTCGGATTAAAAACAAGACTTATGTCACATTTTTCTTCATCACAAATCCGAGGCATAAAAAAAGCAGGCTATATCGCCTGCTTCTTAAAATGCTATTTATGTGTTGTCTGATTAATGGTGTTCTTCGTTGAGCAAATCATCCTTCGCTGCCGCTAAGTATTGAACCATCGACCAATACGTTAGGAAAGTCGCGATATAAAGAGCGCCAAAGCCTAGCCATACCATCCAATCATCGTAACGCCAAATCAACACCCACAATGCGAACATTTGAGACACGGTTTTTACTTTACCGACCCAAGAAACCGCAACACTGGCTCGTTTGCCGATTTCTGCCATCCATTCACGCAATGCAGAGATGATGATTTCTCGCGCTATCATAGTTACCGCAGGAATGGTTACCCAAATCGTGTGGTAGTGCTCCGTAATCATAATCAGAGCAGTGGCGACTAAGACCTTATCAGCGACTGGGTCGATGAAGGCACCAAAACGAGAGGTTTGGCCTAACTTACGAGCTAGCATGCCGTCTAACCAATCGGTAAACCCTGCAACCCAGAAAACCATTGCTGCTGCAAAAGGAGCCCAAGAGTAAGGTAGATAGAAAACAACCACAAAAACTGGGATTAGGAACAGTCTTAGTAGAGATAGAATGTTCGGGATATTCAAACGCATTTTATTATTCTCTTACACATTGCGGCTTAATGTTGCGGGATTTTCCTTATTGTTTCAATGCTTGGAAAATAATTTCTGCCAAAGAGTGACTAATTCCCGGTACTTTGGCGATTTCTTCGACACTTGCACGCTTTAATTCCTGTAAACCACCCATGTATTTGAGCAAAGCTTGACGACGTTTTGGTCCAACGCCTTCAATTCCCTCTAAAGCACTGGTACGACGCGTTTTTCCACGTTTCGCTCTATGCCCTGCGATGGCATGGTTATGGCTCTCATCTCGAATATGTTGGATCAGGTGCAACGCTGGTGCATCACTTGGCAAGTTGAATTCTTCACCATCTACGGTAATTAAGGTTTCAAGACCTGGTTTACGTGTCACCCCTTTCGCGATACCAATCATAGTCGGACGCTTTGGCCAATCTCCCCAATACTGCGAAATGATTTCATGAGCACGATTCAATTGCCCTTTACCACCATCGATAAAGATAATGTCAGGTATCTTCTCTACATCAAGTTGCTTCGAATAACGACGCTCTAATGCCTGTCCCATCGCCGCGTAATCATCACCACCCGTAATGCCTGTGATGTTGTAGCGACGATACTCTTGCTTGACTGGACCTTCACTGTTGAACACCACACAGGAAGCAATAGTGCTCTCGCCCATCGTATGCGAGATATCGAAACACTCCATGCGAGCGATGGTTTCCATACCTAAGACTTCTCTCAGTGCTTTGAAACGCTGATTGATGGTCATCTTGTGATTGATCTTAGTGGTAATCGCCGTCAACGCATTGGTATTGGACAACTTGAGGTAACGACCACGCGATCCTGTCGGTGAGGTGTGGAATTGAACCTTACGCCCCGCTACGTCACTCAGAGCTTGCTGAATAGGCTCTATATCGCCACCTAGCTCTTGATTCAAGATAATGCGAGAAGGAATAGTACGCGCCTCGTTATGGCTTAAGTAGTACTGAGTAAGGAAGCTATCAAACACTTCTTGCTGACTGGTGTTCTGTGGAATCTTAGGGAAGTGACTGCGACTGCCTAGCACCTTACCCTGACGAATCATCAAGATATGGATACAAGCAATGCCGTTTTCTTGGGCAAAACCAAGCACGTCCATATCATCCATGCTGTCTTCTGACACGTACTGTTGTTCTTGTACGCGTCGAATCGCTTGGATCTGGTCGCGGAATTTGGCCGCATCTTCAAAACGAAGTTGTTGGCTTGCCACTTCCATCTTCTCAATGAGCTGCTCAAGTACTTGCTTATCTTTACCCTGTAAAAACAAACGAACAAAGCCCACCAGCTCGGCGTATTCTTCATCCGAAATAATCGTGCTCACACATGGGCCTGCACAGCGACCAATTTGATACATCAAACATGGACGGGTTCGGTTGGAATACACTGTGTCTTCACACTGGCGAACAGGGAGGGTTTTCTGCAAAAGGTGCAAGGTTTCTCGTACCGCGCCCGAATCTGGATACGGTCCAAAGTATTCACCTTTACGCTTTTTCGCACCACGATGCATAGACAATCGCGGATGTTTGTGACCGCTAATGAAAATATAAGGGTACGATTTATCGTCACGCAGAAGTACGTTGTATTTCGGTAAGTATTGCTTGATGTAGTTATGCTCAAGGATGAGCGCTTCCGTCTCGGTATGAGTGACCGTGACATCAATCTTAGCAATATTGCTTACGAGAGCGCGCGTTTTCTCGCTATCTACTTTTTTACGAAAGTAGCTTGAGAGGCGCTTTTTGAGATCTTTGGCTTTGCCTACATAAATGACAACAGCCTCGGCGTTGTACATTCTGTAAACGCCGGGCTGATGAGTTACTGTCTTGAGAAAGGAAGCCGAATCGAAGGGTTGATTCACACTAAAGGGTCTCGGTGTCCAGCATTCCGTGGCGGATCGCTAAGTGTGTTAACTCAACGTCACCATTAATGTCCAGTTTGCTAAACAGTCGGTAGCGGTAACTGTTGACTGTTTTTGGACTTAAATTCAATTGTTCAGAAATATCCGTTACTTTCTGGCCTTTGGTGATCATCATCATGATCTGCAGTTCGCGTTCAGAAAGGTCTTTAAATGGGTTTTCTGAGGCAGGTGAGAATTGACTCAATGCCATCTGCTGCGCAATCTCTGGCGAGATGTAACGCTGCCCACTGTTAACCACACGAATTGCGTTAACCATTTCATCAGGACCCGCGCCTTTAGTTAAATAACCAGAAGCACCCGCCTGCATCACTTTAGTTGGGAACGGATTTTCCGTATGAACGGTTAGTACGATGATTTTTACATCAGGATTCACGCGAAGAATCTTTTTCGTGGCTTCCAAGCCGCCTATTCCTGGCATGTTCATATCCATTAAAACGACGTCAGCATGATTACTACGACACCATTTTACTGCTTCTTCACCGCTGTCAGCTTCTCCTGCTACGTTCATTCCACGGACGTCTTCAATAATACGTCGTATCCCTGTGCGAACCAGCTCGTGATCATCTACAAGGAAAACATTTATCAAACTTGTATCTCCACACTTTTATTGGCTCTGCACCCACATAACATTTGTCAAATGTGGATATCAGTATGAGTGCCTATATACTAACGCATATGGCAAAAAATTGCTTTCTATGAATATGTGCTTAAACGCAAAGTTTGGCAAGAACTTATTCATAAACCACTCTATTATTTGAGTGCGCTCTGTGCAAAGCCGAATTTTAAGACAAGCTAATTAACAACATAAGCTCCAATAAATCAAGCAGCTAGATTTCACTTTGCTCAGCAAAACGCAATATCACCCATAAATGGTTATTTCATAAGCGACATATCTCAGCTTTTGTACACCCACGGCATCACGATTTAACCAGCAAAATAGAGCATTACTTTTCACTGGTTATTTTTACAGTTCTTAATGATAGAATACGTTCTTCACTGATTTACAAGGTTTCTCTCTATTGAACATCCAACAAGGCTTCCTTCTCACTCGCCAAGCCCGAGACATCAAAGGTCAAACTCAAATAGAGTTGTGGCTTTCGACCGAGAATGGTCCGACCCAATTGTTGATTCAAGGAGAAAGACCTGTCTTCTTTATTGAACAAGCGCAAATCGAACAAACCAAACAATTTGCCGCTGCTAAGCAAATTGCTGTCGACATACGCCCGCTAGAGTTAAAGAACTTCCAACTAACACCTTTAGCCGCCTGTTATACCCAGACCACAAAAGACGCGTTCGCCCTACAAGATGAACTTAAGCAAAATGACATAGTCCATTTCGAGGGCGATGTACGGCTTGCCGACCGTTATCTGATGGAACGCTTTATAAAAGGCAGCATGGAGTTTACCGGGAATCTGCAATCTCGAAACGGGTTCCAACGCGTCCAAAACGCAAAGTGCCGAACAGGTGAATACCAACCTAAGCTGCATGTGGTCTCTCTAGATTTGGAATGCTCAGAGAAAGGCATTCTTTATTCGATTGGTTTAGATAGCCCTGTTGATTCACGCGTGATTATGATTGGCGAACCGGAACAATCAGACACGCCAATTCAATGGGTAAAAGACGAGAAGGCTTTGCTCGATGCTTTAATCGCGTGGTTTAAGCAGTTCGACCCAGATGTGATTGTTGGGTGGAACGTTATCGACTTCGATTTTCGCCTGCTGCATAAACGCGCAGAGTGGCACAATATGAAGTTGATGTTAGGCCGAGCAGACCAACCGAGTTTTTTCCGTAGCTCCGCGCAAAGCCAACAAGGTTTTATCTCTATACCCGGTCGTGTAGTGCTGGATGGTATCGATACGCTGAAAACCGCGACGTACCACTTCCGCTCATGGTCATTAGAATCTGTCTCACAAGAACTGCTTGGCGAAGGTAAAGAGATCCATAACGTGCATGACCGAATGGATGAAATCAATCGCATGTACCGTTCAGACAAACCATCTTTGGCTAAATACAACCTGCAAGATTGTGTGTTGGTGAACAAGATTTTTGACCACACTCACCTACTCGACTTTGCGATTGAACGCTCTCGCCTCACAGGTGTAGAACTGGATCGCGTCGGAGGCTCAGTGGCCGCGTTTACCAATTTGTATTTGCCGCAAATCCACCGAGCCGGTTATGTTGCGCCAAATCTGCATCCAGAAAACTGGATAGCTAGCCCGGGCGGCTATGTGATGGACTCTATCCCTAACCTTTATGACTCCGTATTGGTGCTCGATTTTAAGAGTCTGTACCCCTCTATTATTCGCTCATTTCTGATTGACCCTATGGGCTTAGTCGAAGGTTTGCAGCTTGAAATCGGCAAAGCAGAAGATGAAGCCGTGCCGGGATTTCGTGGCGGTCAGTTCCATCGTTCAAAGCATTTCTTACCAGAGATGATCGAAAAGCTCTGGGCAGCGCGAGATGTTGCCAAGAAGAATAATGAGAAAGCCTTCTCACAAGCCATCAAAATCATCATGAACTCTTTCTATGGTGTGCTTGGTTCTTCCGGTTGTCGTTTCTTTGATACCCGCCTTGCTTCTAGCATCACCATGCGTGGGCACGAAATCATGAAGCAAACCAAAGTTCTGATTGAGGACAAAGGTTATCAAGTGATCTATGGCGACACCGACTCAACCTTTGTATCTTTAAATGGCGCATATAGCCAAGCAGACGCAGATAAAATTGGTAATGAACTGGTCGATTACATCAACCAATGGTGGAATGATCATCTGCGCAGTGAGTACAACCTCAACTCGATTCTTGAACTTGAATACGAAACCCATTACCGCAAGTTCTTGATGCCAACCATTCGAGGTGCGGAAACGGGCTCGAAAAAGCGCTACGCAGGCCTGATTGGTGAAGGCCAACAAGAACGCATCATCTTTAAAGGGTTAGAGAGCGCACGTACAGACTGGACACCGCTGGCGCAGCGATTCCAAAACACCTTGTACCAAATGATCTTCCACGGTGAAGACCCTAGTGATTACGTACGAGAGATGGTTGAGAAGACCAATGCCGGTGAGTTTGATGATCAGTTGGTGTATCAAAAGCGCTTGCGACGCAAATTGCATGAGTATCAGAAAAATATTCCGCCGCAAGTACGCGCTGCGCGTTTAGCCGACGACATCAATGCCAAACTCGGTCGCCCTCTGCAATATCAAAACCGAGGTCGAATAGAATACTTAATTACAGTGAATGGGCCTGAGCCACACGAGTATCTCAATAGCCCTATCGACTACCAGCATTACATTGATAAACAGCTAAAGCCGGTTGCGGATGCGATTTTGCCGTTTATTGGCACAGACTTCGAGCAGTTATCTGCGCCGCAGATGGGGCTGTTCTAAATCAGCTTCTAGATTGAATGGAGTTAACGCTAGCTGACGTTACCCAATACGAAATTCGGTCTTTTGGTACTGAGCCACCAACCACTCACCAAAACCGTCAATTAAACCAATCACAGAACGTTTCGGGATAGCACGACCAGAGAGCAAAATGCCAAGGCGTTCTATCTCAAGCTGCTTTTCTGGATGGTATCGTAAAAATTGCTCCCCGCATTCAAGCGGATCATCAAACCAACGTTTGTCTCGATACATGACAAGCGAGTACGACGCACGAAGTAACTTCTTAGCGATAGTCACTTGGGCACTGACCAGTTCTTCAATGCTTTGTGCTTGTACTATCTTAGTGCGATACACCGATAGCCAGTCTTCGACATCCATGTTCCAGTGCTTCGCAATCTCCCAACTTGGCACATAATCGCCAAAACAATCCGCCAGATCATCTCCGTAAACGCACACGCAGCAGTGTTTGAGCATAAAGCCCCAAGTAAAAATGCTGTCTAGGTTTGCGACCTCACTCACCAAGGCGGTACGAATCGATACCCCTTTAACGTGAGGGTACCCCTGTTGAGCACGCCATTTGATGGTGTTCAACAAAGTAGCGCGATTGTTTTCAAAGCTCGACTTAGTGACAACGACCATATCGAGATTCGATTTTCCTGCAACCGCCGACTTGCGTGCCACACTGCCATAGACGTAGACACTATGAAGATTGGCCCCTAGCCCGCCTTTAAGGCACGCCAGAACTTCTCTTAGCAGAGGTTCAAATTCAGGTTGGAATGGATGCTTTGGGTCGATGACAGGGAGAGACATTGAAGAAAACGCGATCTCAAGTTTTTAACGGACGATGGGCTATATGATCCACTAGCCTAGCGTTTGAATCAAGCCCATTAAAGCCCTTATTGACCTGCAAATTACTGTGCGGAATTTTGATGCCAGACAAGCAACTTAGCGCTATAATCACCAAGTTTTGCTTAATAAGTGTAAATAGGAAAATACAATGCCAAAGGCAAGTGAAATCAAAAAAGGCTTCGCAATCGAGTCTAATGGTAAAACTCTTCTAGTAAAAGACATCGAAGTAACCACTCCAGGTGGTCGTGGCGGCGCTAAAATCTACAAAATGCGCTGTACAGATCTAAACACTGGTGCGCGTGTAGACGAGCGTTACAAGTCTGATGACGTTGTTGAAACTGTAGAAATGAACAAACGTGCAGTTGTGTACTCATACGCTGATGGCGATGAGCACATCTTCATGGATAACGAAGACTACTCACAATACACATTCAAGCACAACGAAGTTGAAGATGAGCTTCTGTTCATCAACGAAGACACTCAAGGTATTCACCTTATCCTAATCAACGGCTCTGCTGTTGGTATCGAGCTTCCTTCTTCTGTTGAGCTAGTGATTGAAGAAACTGATCCTTCAATTAAAGGTGCATCTGCATCTGCACGTACTAAGCCTGCACGCTTTGCTTCAGGTCTTGTTATTCAAGTTCCTGAGTACATCGCGACTGGTGACCGTGTAATCATCAACACGACTGAACGTAAATACATGAGCCGAGCATAAGTATGTCTGATTTGATTTCTTACGACGACGTTATCGACGCTGCGTACGACATCTTCCTTGAGATGGCTCCAGATAACCTAGAGCCAGCTGATGTCATTCTGTTTACTGCGCAATTTGAAGATCGTGGTGCCGCAGAACTTGTTGAAACTGGTGATGACTGGGTTGAACACGTTGGCTTCGATATCGACAAAGAAGTGTATGCAGAAGTTCGAATCGGCTTAGTAAACGAGGAAAATGACGTACTTGATGACGTTTTTGCTCGTATGCTAATCAGTCGAGACCCAGAACATAAGTTCTGTCATATGCTTTGGAAACGTGATTAACGATTTCCTCATCATGATCAAAAACACCAGCCTCACGCTGGTGTTTTTTTATGCCTACGATTAACAGTTATTTGTGATTGGCAAAAACGAAAGATTGGGAACGCGAAACGCTAGATAAGAAAAAGGCTTGCCAATGTGGCAAGCCTTTCTGATTTTCTGCTATCGATTAACGATGCTTGTTACGTGCGCCTTGGTCACCGGCAGCCTTCTTCGGTTTACGACGAGAAGGATTGTTGCTGCGACCTTTTGGTGTGTTAACACGCTCTTCGTGACGCTTAACTGCGCGACGAATTTTTTGGCTACGAGCACGTTCACGCTTACGTGATGTGTTGTCTTTATTTAGATCAAGCATGGTTTCTTTCTCTGGACGAAGTTCTACAAGCTCACGCAGGTAGTTTACTTCTTTCAGGTCTAGTTCCATCCAACCGCCACGAGGCAGTTTCTTGTCTAGGAAGATATCACCGTAACGAACACGTTTTAGACGGCTAACCGTACATTCTTGAGATTCCCACAAACGACGAACCTCACGGTTACGACCTTCGTTAATCACTACGTAGAACGTGTGGTTCATACCTTCACCACCCGCATGTACTACGTCTTCAAAACGAGCCATACCATCTTCAAGTTCAACACCACTTACTAGGTTGCGAACTTTCTTTTCGTTCACTTCACCAAATACGCGTACTAGGTATTCACGCTCAACCTGGCGGCTTGGGTGCATTAGGCGGTTTGCCAACTCACCATCCGTTGTGAAAAGCAGCAGGCCAGATGTGTTCGCATCAAGACGACCAACTGAAATCCAACGAGAGCCACGAATTTTTGGCAGACGATCGAAAACAGTGCGACGACCTTCAGGATCGTGACGAGTACATAGTTCACCTTCTGGCTTGTAGTAAGCCAATACACGACAGATCACTTCTTCTTGTGCCTTCGCAGACACAATGTGACCGTCGATACGAACTACGCTGTTCTCATCTTCTAGTCTTTCACCAAGTTTAGCTACGATTCCGTTCACGCTAACGCGACCAGATTTAATTAACGATTCAATCTCACGACGAGAACCGTGTCCAGCACGTGCTAATACTTTTTGTAACTTTTCGCTCATTTATCTACCTATGTGTCGTCTTCACAGACGTCGAGACCAGAATTGGTCTTCAATTGTGCAAGTTACCCAACCTATTGGGATTTTTTCGGTCGGACATTATACGAGATTCTCTGATTTAATGTAAGCAAAATCGTCGATATTGTCACTGCAGAATGTCCTTCGGAAACTCACACTAAACTCATCATCTTCTCCAACTTAGTACCAGACTCATCGGCAGTAGAACCGCACTATTATGGGTCTGTGTCCACCTCTTAAAAAATCCCCTACCTGATAAAATTGTCAGGGCTATAAGAAAGATAACCCTACAGCTTGCTAGCTCCCTTAATCAGATGAAAAGGAATAATAAATGTCTCATACAAATCTTGACCTAAATTGGATATTTGGCACCTCAGAAGATGACAATATGACCGGCACAAAAGGCTCAGACACGACTGATATTTTTGTCGGCTTTGGCGGCGACGATAAGTTTGTTGGCTTTGGTGGAAACGACTATGTTTTCGGTGGTCGTGGTGACGATACCCTACTAGGTGGCAGAGGGAATGACCTACTCTCAGGCGGTTCAGGCGATGATTACTTGTCTGGCGGCTTAGGTAATGACCTATTATTTGGTGGTTGTGGTGACGATACAATTTTCGACTACTCAGGCAACAACTTTATCAATGCGGGATGGGGTGACGACACCGTAGTTGTCGGTGATGGTCATTCTGTGATTGCGGGTGGTTGCGGCGATGACACGTTCGTAATGACCAACCGTCTTGCTGTTGGCGTTCCCGATCAGCCTGTTTCTTCAAACGACATCGAAGTGAAATCAGAAATTCTCGACTTCAACATTTGTCACGACAAGCTTGTCTTTGATATGGGTTTAGATACTAACAACGATGGTATTCGCGATACATTCTTGGACTCGGCAGACGACTTAACACTGTCTTACAACGACTTTGGTTGGGCAGTCTACTCAAGTGACGAATTTAATGTAGAAGTGACACTGAAAGGTATTGATGCAGGCTACATCAACTACATTGAGCACCACGGCATCGACATCTTCGATTTCGCCTAAACTGACACCATTCCATTGAATCAAAAATAAGCGGATTCAAAGTAAAAAGGGAGGCATTCACGCCTCCCTTTCTTGTTTTGTTAAGAGTAAAACCAGTTACTCAAATGGTGCCGGGTCGCCAGAACCAACACGAGCAACAACCGCTTCACCTTCACTGAAGTCGATAACCGTTGTTGGTTGTTCACCTAAGTAACCACCGTTAAGGATCACGTCTACAGCATGCTCTAGTTTGTCACGAATATCTTCTGGGTCCGATTCCGTCACATCGCTTCCCGGTAGGATAAGTGACGTAGACATCATTGGTTCACCAAGCGCTTCCAACAGGTCTAGTGCAATGCGGTTATCGGGTACACGAATACCGATGGTCTTACGTTTTGCATTCATCAAACGACGCGGCACTTCTTTTGTGCCCTTGAAGATGAAAGTGTAAGGACCCGGCGTGTTATTTTTCAGTAGTCGGAATGCCGCGTTGTCTACGCGTGCGTACAAAGAAAGCTCCGACAAATCACGACACAACAAAGTAAAGTTGTGCTTATCATCCAGACGGCGGATCTGACAAATACGTTCCAACGCCTGTTTGTTTTCTAACTGACAGCCTAGTGCGTAACCTGAGTCGGTTGGGTAAACCACTACACCGCCGCTACGAATGATTGCTACTGCTTGATTGATCAAGCGAGCCTGTGGGTTTTCTGGGTGAACGTAAAAAAACTGGCTCATTGTAATTCCTCATTATCGAACCTCTCGGCTCTATATTTTTATAGGTTCTCGATTTCGTCTTGTTGAGCGTTATCCAACGAAGGATCAATACCCCAATCTTTCCAAACTGGTTCTACGCCCGCGGGTAACCAGAGGTTTCTTCCCAATTCCATCCACGGAGATGGATAGTGAAAGTCGCTGCCTTGAGAAGCTAATAGTTTGTATTGTATAGCATAATCGGCCAAGTTGCGTCTTTCTTGTTGCGCTTGTTGA
The DNA here is from genome assembly GCF_030248355.1 of Vibrio sp. B172a. Lineage (NCBI taxonomy): Bacteria > Pseudomonadati > Pseudomonadota > Gammaproteobacteria > Vibrionales > Vibrionaceae > Vibrio > Vibrio sp. B172a. The sequence goes on from NZ_JAHGAC010000007.1 coordinate 11,310, forward strand.
GGCTGTGCCACTTCCATTGCATCCCCGCCCGCTTCAACAAACGCGGCTAATAGGCGTTTTACCCACTTCGCAGTCAGTTGATAACGACCCGGATGCGCAAGAACAGCAGAGCCTCCAGCAGCATGAATCGCATCAACCGCATCTTTCATGGAACACCAATTTGGTGGCACGTAACCTGGGTTAGAGCGGGTTAGAAATTTCTTGAACACCATCTGCATGTTTTTGGCATAACCATTATCCACCAACCACTTGGCAAAGTGTGCACGAGTGATCGGCGCATCACCCGCGATTTGCTGAACTTCTTCTAGCACACCTTCGCGAGTCGCTTTTTGCAAACGTTCAGCAATCATCTCTGCTCTGGCAACACGATGCGCTTTTTGCTGTTGAATCAGCTCAGCCAGCGCAGGACTTTCGGGATCGATGTTCAATCCAACAATATGGATGTCTTTGTTCTGCCAAACAGTCGAAATTTCTATACCGTTGATGATTTTTATCGGCAGATTATTCTCTTCAACGTACTGCTTGGCCGGAGCTAAGCCGTCAACCGTATCATGATCCGTGATCGCCAAAACCTCGATATCAAAACTCAATGCCCTATCCACTAAATCGTGTGGTGCAAATCGACCATCTGACGCGGTGGTGTGACTGTGTAAATCAATTCTCATCTTTTTGTCGTTTTAATGCTGTTTTGGGGTTGACTTTTCACCTCTGCACTAGTTAACTAGTACACAAATACGAAGTACCTAATTTAAGGCTCACCATGTTACAAGAATTTAACCAAAACCAGGAAGCGAAAGTTGCAGTTCGTCTGAATAAGATGAAATCTGCTGACCTTGCTTGGTGGCGCACTTGGACAAGTTCTTGGTGGGCGAACGTGTACTTCTAGTTTAGAGAATTAAATGTCACAAAGCCCGCTACTTCAGCGGGCTTTTTGTTTTGTCGTCCATCTCACATTCAACTGCTCAAACATTCATCGGATATGACCAAAACTTGATTGGGTGAACGTTTGCTTTATGCGACTATGTACGGCAGGAAGATGTAAAACAGCTATAAGGAGGTCTTGTGAACAAGGCCATTGAAATTAAGAAACTTGGACAGCTTGAAGTGCTAACGGCTTCCGTCCCTTATACTCAAGACCCGACTCGTTTGTTCCACACTTTATGTGAGAACAAAACTGACAGCCTGTTGCTGGAATCTGCTGAGATCGATTCGAAGCAAGATTTGAAATCCCTGCTGATCGTAGATTCAGCGGTTCGCATTGTCTGCTTTGGCCACACTGTTAGCATGCACGCCTTGACCAACAACGGTAAAAACCTACTGTCTCACCTAAACCAGAACATCCGTGGTGATGTTGAGAGTAAGTTCGATGGCGAAACGCTAACTTTGGAATTTAGCCAGCCATGCGACACGTTGGATGAAGACTCTCGCCTACGTGAAGCCTCTTCTTTCGATGCGCTGCGTTTGGTTCAGCATAGTTTTGATATTTCACAGCAAGACAAACACGCGATTTTCCTTGGTGGTCTGTTTGCCTACGACTTAGTCGCCAACTTCGAGCCGCTTGGTAATGCAGAAGCAACAAACCAGTGCCCAGATTACGTTTTCTACGTCGCGGAAACACTACTTGTTGTCGACCATCAAACGGAATCTTGCCAGCTTAAAGCGACGTTGTTTGTTGATGGTTCAGAGAAATCAGCGTTAGAGACTCGTATTGCAGAAATCAGCGCTCAGTGTGCAGCGCCAAAACTACTGCCAAGCGCAAAACAAATCGCTGACGTAACGGTAGAACCAAGCGTATCTGATGCAGACTTCTGCCAAACTGTTCGCGACTTAAAAGAGTTCGTAGTGAAAGGCGATGTATTCCAAGTCGTACCATCTCGCCGATTCACTCTACCTTGCCCTTCTCCACTAGCGGCTTACAAAGAACTGAAACAAAGTAACCCAAGCCCTTACATGTTCTACATGCAAGATGAGCTGTTCACTCTGTTTGGCGCATCACCAGAAAGTGCGCTTAAGTACGAAACCGACACTAACCAAATTGAAATCTACCCAATCGCAGGCACTCGTCGCCGCGGTAAGCGCCCTAACGGCGAGATTGATTTCGACCTAGATAGCCGCATCGAACTTGAACTGCGTACCGACATGAAAGAAAACGCAGAACACATGATGCTGGTTGACTTAGCGCGTAACGACGTTGCTCGTATTGCTCAAGCTGGTACTCGCCACGTAGCAGACCTTCTAAAAGTCGACCGCTACAGCCACGTAATGCACTTAGTATCTCGTGTGGTTGGTCAACTGCGTGAAGACCTAGACGCGCTGCATGCATACCAAGCATGTATGAACATGGGCACGCTCACTGGTGCACCAAAGATTCGTGCAATGCAGTTGATTCGCGATGTAGAAGGCGTACGACGCGGAAGCTACGGCGGTGCTGTGGGCTACCTCACTGGTGAAGGCACACTCGACACATGTATCGTAATTCGCTCAGCTTACGTAGAAAACGGCATTGCTCAAGTTCAAGCTGGTGCTGGCGTGGTGTTCGACTCTGATCCACAAGCGGAAGCAGACGAAACGCGCGGCAAAGCCCAAGCGGTAATCTCTGCTATCCAAGCAGCGCATAAGTCACAATAAGGAATAGGGTTCAGAGATGGCTAATATCATTTTTATCGACAACTTTGACTCGTTCACCTACAACCTTGTGGATCAATTCCGCTCGCTAGGTCACTCAGTCAAGATTTACCGAAACAACATCCCAGCAGAAACCATTGAACAAGCGGTAAACGCGCTTGAAAACCCAGTGGTCCTGCTATCGCCAGGCCCAGGCGCACCGTCAGAGGCAGGCTCAATGCCAGAGCTTATCCAACGCATGAAAGGCAAAGTGCCGATGATCGGGATTTGTCTTGGTCACCAAGCGATTGTTGAAGCATACGGCGGCACCGTTGCTGGCGCAGGCGAAATCATTCACGGTAAGGTCTCTATGATGGAGCACCAAAACCATGCGATTTACCAAAACCTACCATCACCACTTGCGATTGCACGTTACCACTCGCTGGTTGCGACCAAGGTTCCTGAGAGCCTAAACATCACAGCAGAAGTAGATGACTTGGTAATGTCTGTTGTACATGAAGAAGATAAAGTTTGCGGGTTCCAGTTCCACCCGGAATCTATTATGACGACCTACGGAGCAACACTGTTGGCCAATGCCATTGAATGGGCACTTGAAGAACAAACTTCAGCGAACCCACTCACTGCTTAAAAAGCACTTGGCACATAAGAAATTTAGGAGAGGAAATATGGAAGCAATCATCAACCCTATTATTACCAAACTGTACGAGCAAGAATCGCTTACTCAGGAAGAGAGCCAACAGCTATTCGACATCATTATCCGTGGTGAACTAGACCCAATTTTAATGGCGTCAGCACTGACTGCACTAAAGATCAAAGGCGAGACACCAGATGAAATTGCGGGCGCAGCGAAAGCACTGCTGGTAAACGCAAACCCATTCCCTCGTCCAGATTACGATTTCGCAGATATCGTAGGTACTGGTGGCGACGGTCACAACACCATCAACATTTCAACCACTGCGGCGTTTGTTGCTGCAGCATGTGGTCTAAAAGTAGCGAAACACGGTAACCGCAGCGTTTCAAGCAAATCTGGTTCTTCTGACCTTCTTGATTCATTTGGTATCAACCTAGCTATGAGCGCAGAAGATACGCGCAAAGCGGTAGACGATATTGGTGTCGCTTTCCTATTTGCACCTCAATACCACGGTGGTGTGCGCCATGCGATGCCAGTGCGTCAAACCATGAAAACACGCACCATCTTTAACATTCTTGGCCCACTGATTAACCCTGCTCGTCCTAACATCGAATTGATGGGCGTTTATAGTGAAGAACTGGTTCGTCCTATCGCAGAAACCATGCTACAAATGGGTATGAAGCGCGCAGCTGTAGTACACGGCAGTGGCTTGGATGAAGTGGCGATTCACGGTGAAACAACCGTTGCCGAAATCAAAGACGGTAAGATCACAGAATACAAACTAACGCCTGCAGATTTCGGTCTTGAAGCACACCCACTAGAAGCGATCAAAGGTGGCGATCCTGAAGAAAACAAAGCAATCATTACCAATATTCTGACGGGTAAAGGTACAGACGCACAATTGGGTGCAGTGGCAGTAAACGTTGCTCTGCTAATGCGTCTATTCGGCCACGAAGATTTAAAAGCCAACACGCAACAAGCGATTGAGGCAATGAATTCAGGCAAAGCGTACCATTTGGTACAACAACTTGCCGCACACGCTTAAGGAATTGAAGAAGATGACTGACTTCAACACTCAGCAAGCTGACAACCTGTCTGAACACGTTTCTAAGAAAGAAGCAGAAATGGCAGAAGTACTGGCGAAAATTGTCCGCGACAAATATCAGTGGGTAGCAGACCGTAAGGTGTCTCAACCGCTAAGCACATTTCAGTCTGATTTGCTGCCATCGGACCGCTGCTTCTACGATGCTCTGAGTGGCGAAAAGACGGCATTCATCACCGAATGTAAGAAGGCATCTCCTTCTAAAGGTTTGATTCGTGATCACTTCGACTTGGATTACATTGCGTCGGTTTACAACAACCATGCTGATGCGATTTCAGTCCTAACAGACGAGAAGTACTTCCAAGGCAACTTTGACTTTCTTCCTCAAGTGCGTGGTCAAGTCAAACAACCCGTTCTGTGCAAAGACTTTATGGTAGATACCTACCAAGTTTACCTAGCACGTCATTACAGTGCTGATGCTGTGCTATTGATGCTTTCTGTCCTGAATGACGAAGAGTACAAAGCGCTAGAAGAAGCAGCACACAGCCTGAACATGGGTATCCTGACCGAAGTGAGCAACGAAGAAGAGCTTCATCGTGCCGTTAAGCTAGGCGCACGCGTTATCGGCATCAATAACCGTAACCTTCGCGACCTAAGTACCGATTTGAATCGTACTAAAGAACTGGCACCGACAATTCGCGAACTAGCACCAAACGCGACGGTAATTTCAGAGTCTGGCATTTATACCCATCAACAAGTTCGTGATTTAGCGGAATACGCAGACGGCTTCTTGATTGGTAGTTCACTGATGGCGGAAGACAACCTAGAACTTGCTGTACGTAAAGTGACGTTAGGCGAAAACAAAGTCTGTGGCTTAACGCACCCAGATGACGCAGCAAAAGCATATCAAGCTGGCGCAGTATTTGGTGGCCTGATTTTTGTCGAGAAGTCGAAGCGTGCGGTCGACCTTGAAGGTGCGCGCTTAACCATGAGCGGTGCTCCACTGAACTACGTAGGCGTTTTCCAAAATCACGATATCGATTTTGTTGCTTCTGTCGTGACCTCTTTGGGTTTAAAAGCAGTGCAGCTGCACGGTCAAGAAGACCAAGCTTACGTAAACCAACTCAAAGCCGAACTGCCAGCAGCGGTAGAAATTTGGAAAGCTTACGGCGTGACTGATGCCAAGCCAGAACTACTTGCAGACAACATTGATCGCCATCTATTAGATGCGCAAGTTGGCACTCAAACTGGCGGAACCGGTCAAGTGTTCGACTGGTCACTGATCGGCGACCCAAGTCAAATTATGCTAGCGGGCGGACTGTCGCCAGAAAATGCTCAACAAGCAGCGACACTAGGTTGCTTGGGATTAGATTTAAACTCTGGTGTAGAAAGCGCACCAGGCAAAAAAGATTCACAGAAGTTGCTCGCGGCCTTCACCGCTATTCGCAACTACTAAAGCTGGATATCAGCTAAAAAATTTAAAGCTATTCGTAGCGAAAAATACGAGAAGGAATATAACGATGGCAAAACTGAATGCCTACTTTGGCGAATACGGCGGTCAGTACGTTCCGCAAATTCTAGTTCCAGCACTGGAGCAACTAGAGCAAGCGTTTATCGACGCGCAAGAAGATCCAGAATTCCGCAGTGAGTTCATGACGCTTCTTCAAGAGTATGCGGGCCGCCCAACGGCTTTAACTCTAACTCGTAACCTAACCAAAGGTACGAAAACCAAACTGTACCTAAAACGTGAAGACCTACTTCACGGTGGTGCCCACAAGACTAACCAAGTGTTGGGTCAAGCGCTACTTGCGAAACGCATGGGTAAAAACGAAATCATCGCAGAAACAGGCGCAGGCCAACACGGTGTTGCAACCGCACTAGCATGTGCACTACTTGGCCTTAAGTGTCGCGTTTACATGGGTGCAAAAGACGTTGAACGTCAAAGCCCGAACGTATTCCGTATGAAGCTTATGGGCGCAGAAGTTATTCCTGTCCACTCGGGTTCAGCGACACTTAAAGATGCATGTAACGAAGCGCTACGCGACTGGTCTGCAACTTATGAAGATGCGCACTACCTACTGGGTACAGCGGCAGGTCCTCACCCATTCCCAACCATCGTGCGTGACTTCCAACGCATGATTGGTGAAGAAACGAAGAATCAGATTTTGGCACGTGAAGGCCGTCTTCCTGATGCGGTTATCGCATGTGTGGGCGGTGGTTCAAACGCGATTGGTATGTTTGCTGACTTCATCGAAGAAGAAAGCGTTCGCCTGATTGGTGTTGAGCCAGCAGGTAAAGGTATCGATACTGACCAGCACGGTGCACCACTTAAGCATGGTAAAACAGGCATCTTCTTCGGTATGAAAGCGCCATTGATGCAAGATCCAAACGGCCAAGTTGAAGAATCTTACTCAGTATCTGCTGGTCTTGATTTCCCTTCAGTTGGTCCACAACACGCACACCTAAACGCAATTGGCCGTGCTGAATACGACAACGTGACAGACGATGAAGCGCTAGAAGCATTCCAGGAAATTGCGCGTAACGAAGGTATCATCCCTGCTCTAGAATCTTCTCACGCACTGGCTCATGCACTGCGTATGGCTCGTGAGAACCCAGAAAAAGAGCAATTGTTGGTTGTTAACCTATCTGGTCGTGGTGATAAAGATATCTTCACTGTACATGCCATCCTAGAAGAAAAAGGAGCAATCTAATGAGCCGTTATGAGAAGATGTTTGCGCGCCTAAACGAAAAGAACCAAGGCGCATTTGTACCGTTCGTAACGGTTTGCGATCCAAACGCAGAGCAATCTTACAAAATCATGGAAACACTGGTTGAGTCTGGCGCAGATGCCCTTGAACTTGGTATTCCATTCTCAGATCCGCTAGCCGATGGCCCAACCATCCAAGGCGCTAACATTCGCGCGTTAGATTCAGGCGCAACACCAGATATCTGCTTCGAGCAAATTGGTAAGATCCGAGCTAAGTACCCAGAGTTGCCTATTGGCCTTCTGATGTACGCGAACCTTGTTTACTCTCGTGGTATCGAGAACTTCTATGAGCGTTGTGCAAAAGCAGGTATCGATTCTGTTTTGATTGCAGACGTACCAACTAATGAAAGTGCTGAATTTGTTGCTGCTGCAGAAAAGTTTGGTATTCACCCAATCTTCATCGCACCACCAACGGCAAGTGATGAAACACTGAAGCAAGTATCAGAGTTGGGTGGCGGCTACACTTACCTACTCTCTCGTGCAGGTGTTACTGGCGCAGAAACCAAAGCAAACATGCCTGTAGGTCATATGCTCGATAGACTGAACCAATTTGGTGCACCACCAGCGCTACTTGGTTTTGGCATCTCTGAGCCTGCACAGGTGAAACAAGCACTAGAATCTGGTGCGGCTGGTGCAATTTCTGGTTCAGCCGTGGTAAAAATCATTGAAGCGAACGTTGAGCAGCCACAAATTATGCTCGACAAGCTAGGTGAATTCGTTTCTGCAATGAAAGCTGCAACACAAAAATAACGTATCACTAATTTAAAAATATGAGATCGATTCCTTATCAAACATTCGGAATCGATCTTTTTTTTAACATTCAGTTTCTAAAGCCGCCCCTCTATTACCATCCATTTTATAAACAATACCAACCAAAACCATTACCTCAAACAATAGCAAACGATTGCCATTGGTTAAAAAACTATCGTCAATCAATAAATTCTCAATTAGTCGGTGAGTTTGTACCGGAATTGTATTGCTAATTGTGAATGATAAGTGTAAAAAGCAAGGCGATATAATTATCCAAATAACAACTTTAGATTGGTGGGTAATTTTAGGATTTTACATTTTATTAGCACAGAGGTTATGGAAGTGTTAAAACAAAAGAGTTTGCTAAACAACATTGGCGTGCAAGTCGTCATTGCAATGATCGTAGGTACTGCCGTTGGTGCCTTTATGGGTCAAAGTGCGACTGTATTCGCGCCACTTGGTGCAATCTTTATCAACCTGATCAAGATGCTTGTGATCCCTTTGGTCGCAGTAGCGCTTATCTCAGGAGCAGCAGGTCTAGGCAACAGCCAATCTGCAGGTAAAGTGGGCTTGGTAACCCTAGGTTACTTTGGTCTGACATCCGCTCTAGCAGTAGCACTTGCGCTAGTCATGGGTGAAGTATTCCAACCGGGCATGGGTATCGACGTCTCTGGCGTTGAGGGCATGTTCTCAGCAGAATACGCTTCAAAAGGTGAGCTACCTACTTTCTGGGCAACCATCACTGGTATGATCCCAACTAACGTTTTCCAATCACTAAACGAAGCGAACATCCTTCAGATCCTTGTGTTCTGTATGTTCTTCGGTATCGCGATTTCAAAACAAGAAAAATCACGTCGCGAGCCAATCATCAATGGTGTTAACTGCATCGTTGACGCTATGGTTTGGATGATCAACAAGGTGATGATCATTGCTCCTATCGGTGTATTTGGTCTGATGGCTGAAGCGGTAGGTACGTTCGGTTTTGGTGCTCTGATGGTGGTATTCAAACTGTTCGTTGTTTACGTAGCGGCAATCCTAGTGTTCGGCTTCGTGGTTTACCCAGCAATGGTGCACGTGTTCACTAAGACATCGGCGAAGAAGTTCGTTTCAGCAATGAAAAAGCCACAAGCCGTTGCACTTTCTACAGCTTCTTCAATGGCGACACTGCCAGTAACAATGGATACGTGTGAGAAAGAGCTAGGTGTTCGCAACTCAACAGCATCATTTGTTCTGCCTCTTGGTGCGACAATCAACATGTCTGGTAACGCGATTTACTACGGCCTAGTAGCCATTTTCTTCGCGCAATTGTTCAACATCGACCTAGGCATGGGCGCATACATTGCGATCATCGTCACTTCTACACTAGGCGCTGTAGGCCAAGCTGGTGTTCCAGGTCCTTCATTCCTTGTTGTGGCTGTACTTCTAGCGGCAGGTATCCCAATTGAAGGTCTACCACTATTGTTCGCTCTTGACCGTATCTTCGATATGATTCGTACCGCACTAAACATCACCGGTGACGCAGCATGTGCCGTTATCGTTGATGCGCTAGTGGAAGAAGAAGCACAACAAGTTGAGCTTCAAAAGCAAGAAGCTTAAGCCTGAATGTAATTTAAACAAGCCGCTCAAAAGAGCGGCTTTTTTTCATCCCAAACCTGCCTTACGTAACCGTTTAAATAGAAACTGGTAGCATATTTTTTCTTTAGTGATATAAGGACGACACAAACATAAAAAATCAATAAACCTAGGCTAGGTTGTCCCATGAAATTAACCTTATCTTTAGGCTCACTGTCGGCTAACAGTTTGTCTATCGAACAAAAACAGCAAGCGCTGCTCGATCTTGTGATCAACGCTTATGAACCACATGAGCGCACCGCGCTTTTTCAAACCATTACGGATTACCGTAAAAACCAACTCACCTCTCTCTTCCCAGAGCATCAGCATAAAAGCTATTCCGTTCTCTTTGAGTTAATGGATTATCGCGATCTTATTCAACGCTATCCAAGCACACTATCAGAAGAAATTGCTCTACTTGAAGACGTTGTAGGACAGTGCTACATGCATTGGTTGGACTTTTGGTGTGAGTGTGAGATCGCTGCGATTAAAGCCAAGTTTCCATTAGAAGAATACGCTTCAACAGCACCCAAACTGCCCTTTGAAGACAGCGCTTATTACGGTGCGCTAATTGAGCGCGTAGAAGATGCTCAACTTATGGTACAAGCTCCGAGCCATCCGCAGGCAATGCCATTGAGTGATGCGATTGCACTCAGCAATCTTGAGCTTTTTATACAAGGTGAAAAGTGGTACGAAATGCTGCCACTGTTGTTTTTGTCCCAAGTTGGCAAACACTTCATCGTGTTAAAGCACCCAGACCAAGAGCCTTGCCCTACTCTCGTTGCTTCTGCACTTATCCAAGATTGGTCCATTCGTGATACTTGGCTCAGCTACGCGCCGCAGTTTAGTAATGAACAGTGGAATTACTGCTTTCCTAGTTATGGCTACTCCGAATTCACGCGTTTACAGCTATTTACACCATCTGCACTGTTAAAATGTTACTCTCTCCCAGAATTTGATAGTGAATTCAAGTTACAATTGGCTGATACGCAAGCCGTATGTGAAGTGCTGCGCCTGACAGTAAGTGGAAATGCTCAACAAAAACTCTACTTCCTCTATCTCGCTCAAAAAGAACTTATGAGTGTGTTGCATCAAACAGGTTATAAAATCGGCTTCACCATTATCGAGCAACCTTTCATGCTCAACTTTTATCAAGCCATCGACGCAAAAGCGTATTTCCATTCAGGTTATTGCGACTTAAATAACGATGGCAAAGAGACGTACCGTGGATTCTGGAATTTTGAAATGATGGTCAAAGCATTCAGTGATACCGACTTTCGAGGCTATAAACGTGCCGTTCGAGAGATCAGAAAACGTGGTTCCCTAGAAAGAGATGAGCATGTTTGATTTTAGCTTAGAGGCAATAATCTACGCCAAGGCCGTGACGCTCCTCGCGACTGTAGCCGTGGTTATGATGTGGCTCTTCTATTATTGCTATCGCCTGAAACAAAAAAATGAAGTGATCTTCGGTACACACCACGCGCCCTACATCGCGTATTCGGTGTGTATCATTGCGTGGATCAGCAGCAACGCTTACTTCCATACTGACTTATTGCCTCAGCTTGGAGCAACGGCAGGTATATTCATGGCAAAGTTTGCCAACCTCGCCTCGTTTTTTGCCTTTGCGTTTGCGTACTACTTCTCTTGCCAACTCGCGGCAGAACAGCGAAAAGGCAAAGTCCATCTATGGCAGCAAGCGATTTTCGTTACCCTTACGGTGTACTCACTGTTTATCAATTTGCGTCCCGATTTGACGGTTGAACATGTGGACATCGTAGGGCCAAGCCAATTCGTCATTGAGTTTGGGCCTCATACCTCGTACTTCTTTATTGGTCTTGTCAGCTTTGTTGTCCTCACGCTAGTAAACCTTGTTGCAATGAGAACCAACAGCAGCAAGCTAACCTTAGCGAAGACGAATTACATGATCGCCGGTATCTTGGTGTTCATGCTGTCTACCGCAACCATTCACCTTGGCATGACCTATTTCATGGGGGATTTCTCACTCACTTGGTTACCACCAGCCTTGTCCATTAGTGAGATGTTGTTTGTCGGTTATGCCTTGTTGACCTCTCGTTTCTACAGCGTGAAATATCTGGCCTACATGTGCCTGAGTGCACTGCTCGTTTGTGCTATATTTGTTCTTCCGCTGGGGGCAATATTTATTCCGCTAACGGACAGCAACCAATGGCTTATCGCCACACCTATCTGTGCGCTCATCGGTATCACATGGCATTTACTCTACAAACGAGTGAGTCGTTACGCTTCTTTCCTAATTTACGGCAACAAAAAGACGCCTGTGCAACAAATCCTAGCGCTAGAAGAAGATTTTAAACTGTCGATCGATGAGGCTATGCGTCACCTTGGGAATCTACTGCAGATTCCAAATGACAAGTTGCGCCTCGTGACCAGTAACTACAACGAGACCTTCTACGAAGATTACCTCTCTTCTAATAAGTCAGTGTTGGTTCTTGATGAGCTTTCTGAAGAGTTGGATTACAAGGTTTCCGCAAAAGGCTCGCTCAAAGCCCTCTACGACAAGATGAGCTCTAACGACACAGCTTTAGTGATGCCTTTATTTGGTCAAGGCAAATCGGTGACGCATTTATTGGTTTCTCCACATAAGAGCAACAATCAAATGTTCTCTAATGAGGAGATCTCTGCGCTGCAGACCTTGCTCACGCGAGTCCAAAGTACCATTGAGGCCGACCGCCGCATTCGTCAAAGTCGTGCTTTAGCAAACTCAATTGCCCATGAGATGCGCAACCCTCTTGCTCAAGTTCAATTACAATTTGAAGCCCTTAAGCAGCATATCGAAGATCAAGCCTCTGTCGAGCAGATCAAACTGGATATTGAGAATGGCCAAGCGGCGATTCAACGTGGCCGCCAACTTATCGATATCATTTTGCGAGAAGTGAGCGACAGCTCTCCGGAGCATGAGCCTACCGCGATGACCTCGATTCACAAAGCCGTCGACCAAGCCGTCAGTCACTACGGTTTTGAAAATGAGAAGATAATTGAAAGAATTCGCTTACCGCAACACACTGACTTTGTTGCAAAACTCAACGAGACCTTATTTAACTTTGTCATTTTCAATCTGATTCGTAATGCAATTTACTATTTTGACTCTTATCCAGACAGTCAAATTGAGATAAGCACCAAAACGGGCCCTTACGAAAACATTCTCGTCTTCCGCGACACCGGTCCAGGCATTGACGAGACTATCTCTCACAAGATCTTTGATGACTTTTTCTCTTACCAAAAGAGCGGTGGTAGTGGCTTAGGTTTAGGTTACTGTCAGCGTGTAATGCGTTCATTTGGCGGCAGAATTGAGTGTGAATCTAAGCTTGGCGAATTTACCGAGTTTCATTTGTACTTCCCTGTTGTACCAAATGCACCAAAAGCCGAAACCTTACGCACGCCTTACTTCAATGACTGGAAACACAGTAAACGAAGCACTGAACATAAAGTCACGGCCAACGTACAAATAGAGAGCCACGCACCAACAGTGCTCATTGTCGACGATAAAGAGGTGCAACGTGCACTTGTACAAATGTATTTGAACCAATTGGGCGTCAACAGCTTACAAGCGAACAACGGTGAAAATGCAGTAGAAGTATTTAAAAACAACCACGTAGATTTGGTTCTAATGGACGTGCAAATGCCTGTTATGAACGGGTTTGATGCAAGCCAAAGAATCAAGGCGCTTTCTTCTCAAACGCCTATCATTGCTTTGTCGGGCGAGTCTGGCGAGCGCGAATTAGACATGATCAAAAAGCTGATGGACGGGAGACTAGAAAAGCCAACGACATTGAACGCTTTGCGTCATGTTTTGAACAACTGGTTGAATAAAGATGCCGCGCCTAACTCTTTTGAAAAAGAGAACGAATAGTTGGCATCTGATATGCATTGCTGAAGTACAAATCGAATTATCCACAGATTCAAGTCCTCTACAGGATGGAGGGGCAGCTTGATAAGGAGTGAACATGATGCTTCATCGACACACATATTACGGCTTGATTCACCACGGTATCAAAACACTGTTGCTTGATCGCGTCGGTCATTACACCGAAGAAGAATACCACCAGTACCTAAGCCTAATGACCGGAAAATCAACGTGTTTTACCATGTCTCATGATGAGTTAGAGGCGACCGTCGATAACCTTCTGAGAGAGGGTTACCTAGAAGACGTTAAGACATTAATCACGCGCTATCAAAACGTCGCGTAGCCACTACTCCTCTCAAAAAATTGCCGTATTGATTACGGCAATTTTTGTTTCCACTAAGCTATAAATGTTCACATTGCCTCAGATTTCGCTAGACTGTCCTCAACTCAACAACTCGGTATTTTTGCAGCATGAAGCAAATCCTTGATTTTATTCCACTCATCGTCTTCTTTGCACTTTATAAGATGTACGACATTTACGTTGCGACTGGTGCTCTTATTGCCGCGACTGCCATCCAGATTGTGTTGACGTTTGTACTGTACAAAAAAGTAGAGAAGATGCAGCTGATCACTTTCGCTATGGTGGCCATCTTTGGCGGTATGACGATCTTCCTCCATGATGAGAACTTCATCAAATGGAAAGTGACCATTGTTTACGTGATATTTGCTGTGGGCTTGGCTGTCAGCCATGCGATGGGCAAATCAGCAATCAAAGGCATGTTAGGTAAAGAGATAACGTTGCCGGATGCGGTTTGGACCAAGATTAACTGGGCATGGGTCGGCTTCTTTTCGTTCTGCGCAGGCTTGAACGTATACGTTGCGTTCGAACTCCCATTAGATGTTTGGGTGAACTTCAAAGTGTTTGGTTTGTTGATTGCGACATTCGCTTACATGATCGCAACGGGCTTTTACATCTATAAACACATGCCAAAAGAACAGAAAGAGCAAAAAGAGAACTCATCCGATGTATCGGTTGATGATTAAAAACTCAGTTTTGCTATAATTCGCTCATATTGATTATTCACAGCGACCTTTGGGTCGCTGTTTTGTTCTTGCTGTCTGGACTTTTGGTGTTGCCTTATTGCAATCCACCCAGACTAGCTTTGCTAGAGTTAATGGATGTCAAAATGAGTCAGGAAATTCAATCCCCTCGCGGCCAATTGCTGCTTCGTACCCTCGCTATGCCTGCCGACACTAACGCCAATGGCGATATTTTCGGTGGCTGGATCATGTCTCAGCTCGATTTAGCGGGCGGTATTCTTGCTAAAGAAATCTCCTCTGGTCGAATCGTAACGGTCTCAGTATCAAGTATCACTTTTAAAAAACCCGTTCGAGTCGGCGACGTTGTCTGTTGTTACGGCGAGTGTACTAAAATCGGTCGCACTTCAATGAGCATCGATTTAGAAGTTTGGGTTAAGCCAATCAAAGAACACGGCATTGAAGACCGTTTCATGGTTTGTGACGCCACCTTCAACTATGTTGCGATCGATACTGAAGGCAAACCACGCCCAATTCAGAAGTAATCAAGTACGCCATAACCAATAAATGCTAGGAAGAACCTCACAATTTTTCATGTTCGCTTGTGAGTGACACAAAAAAGGCGTTAAATTAAGACTTTACCCTACCAATTAAGGAAATATGCTATGTGGTACGTCATCTTTTCTCAGGACGTCGAGAATTCATTGGAAAAACGTATGAGTGTTAGACCGCAACACCTTGAGCGCTTACAACAGCTTCAAGACGAAGGCCGACTACTCACAGCGGGTCCAATGCCAGCGATCGATTCTGATAATCCAGGTGAAGCGGGCTTTACAGGCTCAACCGTTATAGCAGAGTTTGCTTCTTTGGAAGATGCTCAAGCATGGGCTGATGCCGATCCTTATATCGCGGCGGGTGTTTACGAAAATGTCATCGTAAAACCGTTCAAGAAAGTGTTTTAAGTTATGAAAAAATTACTGTGTCTATTCCTCGCATTTGGTGCCTTAGCTGGCTGTTCATCGAACGATGATAAACAGCGCCAGCTCGAATTGATGGCCTCAAACCGTGCGGGTGTTCTTTCTGCGGGCTTACCGCTTGAATACGGTCCTCTCAAGATTTTACGCATCTCATCTAATAAGAATGTGGTTGAGATGATGATGATCTACAACGACGATGCACTGGGTGCTAAACCGTTAAACCAAGTTTTGAATACCAGCATTTACACCTACTGCAACACGCCTTCCGTTCGTGAGCAAATCGATATGGGCTTGATGTACCGCATTAAGATCCGTAACTCTCGCGGCCAATTAATGGCAGATGAGCTAGTATCAGAGCAAACTTGTACTGCGACTCAACAGCCACAGTAATGCGCTTATTCGTTCACTAGAATGAGTAAGAGATCAGATAGAAAAAAGCGAGGCTCAATGTCCTCGCTTTTTTATTTTCATTCGCTAGTAATCATTAAGCGAGCTCAGTGCGTAACTTTTTCGCGGCTGAGACCAGATTTGCTAACGCCGCTTCTGTCTCTGCCCAGTTTCTCGTCTTCAAACCACAGTCTGGATTCACCCATAAGCGCTGTACTGGCACCTTCTCTGCTGCCTTCTTCAACAGACCTTCAATCCACTCTTGTGTTGGAATGTTCGGTGAGTGAATGTCGTAAACGCCAGGGCCGATTTCGTTTGGATAATTAAACTCTTCAAACGCTTTGAGTAATTCCATGTTCGAGCGAGATGTCTCAATGGTAATGACGTCCGCATCCAACGCTGCTACCGAATCAATAATCTCATTGAACTCGCTGTAACACATGTGGGTGTGGATTTGCGTTTCCGGTTTCGCGCTTGCCGCAGAGATCTTAAACGCATCAACAGCCCATTGCAGATACGCTTTGTGGTCACGCTTCTTCAAAGGTAGACCTTCACGTATTGCAGGTTCATCAATCTGGATAATATTGATGCCTGCATCTTGTAGGTCGGATACTTCATCACGTAAAGCAAGCGCTAGTTGGTCTGCAATTTCCTTACGGGTAATATCTTCTCGCGGGAATGTCCAACATAGTATCGTCACCGGACCTGTGAGCATGCCTTTCATCTGCTTGCTGGTTAATGACTGCGCGTAGGTAGACCACTCAACCGTAATCGGCTTTTCGCGTTCAATATCTGCCACAACAATGGCTGGTTTCACACAACGAGAGCCGTAGCTTTGTACCCAACCAAACTTTGTGGTTTGGAAGCCTGCCAAGTTTTCAGCAAAGTATTCCACCATGTCGTTACGCTCTGCTTCGCCATGCACCAAAACATCAAGGTCGAGCGCTTCTTGGCGTTTTACCGCATCAGCAATGTGCCCTTTAAGCGCTTGGTGATACTCAGCTTCTGAAAGCTTGCCAGTGCGATATGCGCTACGCTGAACACGGATTTCCCCTGTTTGAGGGAAAGAGCCAATGGTCGTCGTCGGAAGTAGCGGCAAATCAAGTACCTCAGCTTGGTGGGCAGCACGCTCAACATACGGTGCACTTCGCTCACCGAGTGACGCGGTAATGCTATTCAAACGTGCCTGTACCTGAGGTTTGTTCACATGAGTGGCTGTCTTACGATCCTTAATTGGCTGGCTGTAAGTATCACAAGCGAGAATGGCGTTTGGGTCACCATCTAGCGCACACCCAAGTAGTGCCACTTCCGTCACTTTTTGCTTCGCAAACGCAAACCAACTTTTCACTTCATCACTCAAAGAAGGCTCAAGATCGAGGTCGACAGGGCTATGTAACAGTGAGCAAGAGCTCGCAACCCATAATCGGTCACCAATTTTATCTCTAACGGGCTGTAAACGTTCCAACTGTTTGCTTAAGTCAGTACGCCACACATTACGTCCATTCACCACGCCCGCAGACAATATCCAACCCTCTGGCAACTTAGCGACAACTTCATCCAGTTGCTCTGGTGATGCAGACAAATCAATATGCAAGCCATCCACTGGCAGCTCAATAATCTTATTCAGCGTATCACTAACAGAATCAAAATAGGTCGTCAGTAGAACTTTCACATCGCTACGAATCACCTGATATCCGAGCTTGAATGCGTCAGCCCATTTGTCTTCAAGTTCAAGTGAAAGAATAGGTTCATCAATCTGCACCCACTCGACACCTAAACCTGCCAGCTTAGAGAGAATGACTTGATACGCAGTCAAAATTCTCGGTAATAGCGTTAGGCGGTCAAAGCCCTCTTCCACTTCTTTGCCTAAATACAGATAACTCAATGGACCAAGCAGAACCGGCTTCACTTTATGCCCTGCTTTAATCGCATCGTTCACTTCCTCAAAAAATTGCGGCCAACTGACTTCAAATGAATCATCCTTACTGAATTCAGGAACAATGTAATGATAATTAGTGTTGAACCACTTCGTCATATCAGAGGCAGCAGCTCCTTTGCAATCACAGCCAGCTTGAGACTGCCCACGGCCAACTTTGAATAGCGTGTCTAGATCTGGAAATCCATTGGCGTGACGCTTTGGTACATGCCCAAGCAACAAAGTGGTCGTAAGCACATGATCGTACCAAGCAAAGTCACCAGCGGTAGCGAAGGTTAAACCCGCTTCCGTTTGCATGTTCCAGTTCTTCTCACGTAATGCAGCACCAACTTGTTTGAGTTCGTTTTGATCTATTTCTCCTCGCCAGTATTTCTCCTGAGCAAATTTGAGTTCGCGTTTTTCACCAATGCGTGGGTAGCCAAGAATATGCGTTGTCGTCGCCATGTCCGTATTCCTTATTCAGTGTCTGATGTTTGAGTCAGAGCATCGAGGATGAAACTCACCAAGATGTCTGGATGGCTAAAACTATCTCTCTGACAGGCGAATTGAACAACATCCAATTATTCAACTTGTTTATTAAATAATTTCATAGTGAGGGATCTCACTCGCACTCAACCAAAACAAATGGACGTCTAGACGTTTACATATCCATTTTTTATCGGTAAGTTAATAAAGCTCATGGCAGACACATAAGGATGAATGGGATTCATGATAGAGTTGAAACACTTACGTACCCTCACCTCGTTACGAGATACCGGGTCACTCACAGCGACAGCGACAGCTTTGCATCTAACGCAATCAGCCCTTTCTCACCAAATCAAAGATCTCGAATCTCGTATTGGCGGTCAGCTATTCTTGCGTAAAACTCGCCCAGTGAAATTTACGTCTGAAGGTGAAATCTTGCTTCGACTGGCCGATGACGTTTTGCCAAAGCTTGCCAGAGCCGAGAACGAGCTCGCGAGTCTTAAAGAAGATGTGAATGGCCGCTTGCACATGGCAATCGAATGTCACTCTTGCTTTCAGTGGTTAATGCCTGCGCTTAAGGAGTATCAGATCACTTGGCCAAGCGTCACGCTCGACTTCTCGTCTGGTTTTGGCTTTGAGCCTCTACCTGCATTACTCGCCGGAGAACTTGATTTGGTGATCACTTCCGACATTCAACCTCGCTCTGAAGTGCACTATGAACCACTGTTTGATTTCGAAATGCGCTTGATCACGTCCACCAGCCATCCCCTTGCCAATAAAGAGATCATTGAACCTGAAGATCTTGCCGATCAAACCATGCTTTCGTATCCAGTTCAGAAACAAAGATTGGATGTGGTGAAGCACTTCTTACAGCCAGCAGGCATAGAGCCAGCAAAATGGAAACAAGCAGATAACACGTTAATGCTCGTACAAATGGTGTCAGCAGGCTTGGGCGTCGCGGCATTGCCTAACTGGGCTATTTCGGAGTTTTCACGTCAAGGACTCATTACCAGTAAGCCGTTTGGTGATGGATTATGGCGTCGCTTATTTGCTGCAACACGAAACTCAGAAAAAGATAAGCGTTATTTACAAGCCTTCTTTGCAACCGCGCGCCAACAATGCAAAAGCCACCTTGACGGTATCAAGATGGCTTAAAAATTCGGAAAGCGAGACGAATTTAACGTTCGTAAGATTTGAATTGATTAGTGAGTGGGTCGTATTGATAGCCAAGCATATCAAGCTTGCCCACCAGCGATTCCACATCCATTTCGTACATGGAAACGAGCTCTTCAAAGCTGTCGCACTCTAAGCGCAGCTTTTCATTAACGATACCCAGCAAAATAATGCTGTCCCAGTTACTAACATTGCTTAAGTCCATAGCGACACTCCTCTAAGACAAGGTATTCGACCTCAATTCTGTTGAGCACATGCGTCTTGGCGCACTCTAAACGAATAGAGGCTATATCTAAAGCGTAGACTTAATCGGATGATTTGAAAGTGAGCTCGGTCTAAATCCCGAGCTCATTAAGCAGAATTCTGAGAGGATGTAAGGTCACTGAGGCTTATGCGCTAAGTAAAAATAGACCTTGAAGGCTGGTCATTGAAGCAAGAGCCAGTAATAGCGCCGCCGCCAACTGAACTTTATTCGGCGCCTTGTGAGTAAAGATATGCCAGCACCAAACGACAATGGCCATAATCAGCATCGCCAATGACGCTAAGATGTGTTGCGTCACCGAGTTTAGCGTCGCTTCATCCAATTGATACGCCGAGAATAAGGTCATCACGACCAGCAACATACCAGAAACCACGCCAGTCACAGGCAAAATACGGTGGAAAGCTTGCAGACGGCTGCGTGCAATAACCAGAAGCAGTTGAGCAAATGCCGCACCCAAGAAGAAGATCATCAGCGCCATCGAAGCCGAGGCTGCCCAATGCGGTTGCTCGAACACTTGAATGCTCACATAAGCAAATGCCAAACCGTTAGCGAGGTGCAGCGCCCATAGCGGACCTTTTTCACGAGTCTTTTTAGTCTGAACTTGAGAGTAGAAATAGAAGATCGCGAACACGACCATAAACGCTTCAATACGTAGCGAAGCCACTGCCAACCAAAGAATACCAATTGATGGCAACATCTTATGCAGACGACCACGTTGACCCGGACAGATATCGCCTTTAATCAAAAGCAAAGTCAACAGCGCTTGCGCGCCAAACAGCATTGGAGGAAAAGTTAACAGCAGTTGTTGAATCATGTTGAATGCAAACTCAAAAGTCATTTTGGGGTGGCGATAATAGCAAATCGCCTACCGCCAAACCACCTAAACACAACATGGCTTTTCGTTATTACTTATGGGTGAGCATCCATTACAGTGAGGCCAAATAACTCAACACATCCTCTTGCGTCAGCAAACCGCGATATTCCTTTTGCGAGTCACATAAAATCCAAGGGAACTTAGTGCCTGCTTTGACTAAAGCTTTCACTTCAGAAACCGGTAGGTTTGCATCCACTCTCTCAAGCTCTGTATTCATCACTTGGTTCACTGGTCGCTTCCAAATGCGGTTCTCTCTTTCTGATTCCAGATCCGTCCCCATCGCTGGTGTTAAATGCAAATTGACCTGTTCCTTAGTAATCAGACCAACACAGCACTTTTCATTGATCACAACTAATGGTGCGTCTGGGCTAAGATTCATGTACTCGACCGCCAATGACAATGGCTCTCCGGGGTCTAAACGTCTCACATCACGATGACTCAGTGAAAGTAAAGATTCATCACGTGTTGGCTTGATCGCTACCCCGTTAAATCGCTTCTTGTGACATTGCGGCTTGTCCAATAAAACCACAGGAATAGCTTGAGAAAACAAGAACCCCTGCATGTAATCGACGCCAACACTGGCAAGCACTTTTAGCTCCTCTTCTGACTCAACCCCTTCGGCAACCACTTTGACATTCAGCTTATGGGCGAGCTCAGTGATCATCTTAACAATGCTGTATTTTGTGCTGCCCTCTTCGATGTTCTTCACGAACTTGCGGTCGATCTTGAGTAGATCAAACTGGCCTTTTTCGAGATAGGAAAACGAAGAATATCCCGTACCAAAATCATCAATCGCAATCTTAATGCCCTGCCCGCGCAATTCTTCCAACGCGACTGTGTGCTCTTGGTCTTGTTCGAAATATGCTGTTTCAGTCAGCTCAATAGTAATACGGCTTGGGTCTACACCACTCTCTGCAATTAAATCTAATGAGCTTTGCAGAACTTGAAGGGAATCGAATTTGGTATTTAACGAGCGGTTAAGCGTTAAGCCAATCTCCTCACCATAGACTTTTTGAATATGAGGCAATTGCTTCAGTGCAGTTCTGCACACCACGTCGTCCAGCGCAGCGATCAACTCAAGATCTTCCACCACTGAAATCATCTCTTGGGTGTCGTAGGTTTTGTTCTGGTGATAGAAACGAGCTAACGCCTCAAACTTCACGATTTTGCCAGTGCGCGTTTCAATAATCGGTTGAAAGTACACATCGACCAATTGGCTCTCAATTTGCGTTCTTAAAAACGCTTCCAGATGATGACGCTTGACCAGCTCATCATGCAAGTCACTGTTGTAAAAACTAAAGTAACTTTGGTCGCCTGTCGGTGCAGAGACCATCGCTTGCGCGGCATGCACCAAAGCTTGTCTTGGATTATTGGTATCGTAACCCAGTACTGATACCCCTGTTTGACCTTCTACAATCACATCATGCATGCTCGAACCCAGCTCACTTCTTAGTTCAACAAAAAAGCCTCTCAACGCAATCTGAATCAGCCTCAAAGGGCTAAGCCATTGACAGCGCGGCGTCTGCAAACAAACGACAAATACATCTTTGGATAACTGACCTGCTATGCTCGCGTGTCGACTACGCATCATGAAATCCGCTAAACCGAGCTGTTGCTCAAGCAAGTTTTTACGCGAGAAATTAGGACGTAACGTCATGACGATGTTCAAATCTTTGTTGCCATTTTCTCGTGCTAGATTGGCAAGCTGAGATTCAAATTCGTCACGAGGAGGAAGAAAGGCCGACCATTGTTGAGCTTGTTCTCCCGCTTTTTTCATCCAAAGCAGGGAGGCAGAGATATCCGTCGAAAAGCCAAGGAACAGTGTTCGACCAGAGGTAAAATTAAGACGATAGATACACAAATGGTGGGCTTGATTACTTCCGTTTGAAGCACGACTTAATAGATTGCCACTCCAGTAACCCTCTTGGCCAATCTGGTCCCAGATATCATCGTAGAAGGCTTTACTGTGATGGTCAGAGCTAAAAATGTTAGTTTTCAAACCGACAATATCGCGATTTTCATATCCCATTTGTTGCTCAAAAGCACGGTTACAACCAAGGATTCGCGTCTCTTGATCAGCAACTAAGATACCTACGTTAGGTAAATCGAAGATGGTTTCGAGGATTTTTGCCAATTCCTCACAACCGGTGATACTCAATTGTGGAATAACATTGCCTTGAACTATGTGATCATTCAGGCGTTCAAAGCTCATATCGACATGAACCAACATGGCCTCGTTCGGCATCAAACAACACGACAAATTGCCATGCCCGCCATCACGTTCAATTTGCGCTATTTTTTCCCGTGCGACATCTTGTTGGCCTAACAACATATGTTCAAGCAAGTCGTCTAATCCGCTAATGGGTTTCTTTAAGCCGAAAGCGGCCATCATGCCCTTCTGGTCACATTCAAATTCTCGGGTCTCAATATCGTAAGACCAATCGATAACCTGAGAATGACCGGACGCTGGCTGCACTTCTCCTTGTGCAATAGACAATAGTTCACTCATTACCTAGCCCCCTATTTTTATCAGCCATTGCCTCTTTTTACTGATTACCCATGGTGTCGCCTGATTTTGCTGTAGTTTTATGATTGCAAAGTGGTCATACACAATTTGGAACGTCACGGCGTTCGGTCAGTATTCAGAGTCAAAATGACGTATGCATTAGCATGCACTTAAATAAATTATAGGAAGAGTTTTCAATAAGCACACCATTGCTTATCAATAAATTTTCACCATTAGCAAAGCCAATAACCACAAGGCTTTGAAGGACATAACGCAGTAAAAAACACCAATGCAATTGCGAGTAGTTTTCATCTACGAATAAAACTTACTGAACTAAGCTTGATAAGGGAACTTGGGTATAGATACCTGATTATCAAATCGCTATAATTCGCGCTCCCTGGAACAGAGAGCAAAATATGACCAACGACATTACTCCTATTCATGAGTACAAAAAATACTGGGCTGAGTGTTTTGGTACGGCACCCTTCTTGCCTACCAGTCGCAAAGAAATGGACGCCCTAGGATGGGATAGTTGTGACATTATCATTGTCACGGGTGACGCGTATGTAGACCACCCGAGCTTTGGTATGGCGATCATTGGCCGTCTATTGGAATCTCAAGGTTTCCGTGTCGGTATCATTGCTCAACCAGAATGGCAAAACAAAAATGCTTTCATGCAACTTGGTAAGCCAAATCTGTTCTTCGGGATCACTGCGGGCAACATGGACTCCATGATCAACCGCTACACTGCTGACAAAAAGCTTCGTCACGATGATGCTTACACACCTAATAATGAAGGTGGTAAACGTCCAGATCGTGCAACGTTGGTGTACTCACAACGTTGTCGTGAAGCTTACAAAGGCACACCTATTGTTCTTGGTGGTATTGAAGCGAGTTTGCGTCGTGTGGCTCACTATGACTACTGGTCAGACAAAGTTCGCCGCTCTGTTCTGTTTGATGCAAAAGCAGACATCCTATTATTTGGTAACGCCGAGCGTGCTCTTGTTGAAGTAGCGCACCGTTTAGCCGATGGCGAAGACATCACCAATATGACCAATATCCGTGGTACCGCGGTTAACTTACCAGCAGAACCAGAAGGTTACACGGTTATCGATTCCTCTCGTATTGAGAAACCTCGTAAAGAAGCGTTCGTGCCTAAGAACCCATACGAAGTAGAAACTCAGTGCGACACCAAAAAAGAAGAACCAGAAGCGAAGCCAATTACGATTCGCCCATCACGTCATGATGCTGCGAACACCGCGGTGCGCTTACCTGCCTTTGAAAAACTAAACAACGACCGTATTCTGTATGCGCACGCAAGTCGTGTTATGCACCTAGAGACCAACCCGTACTCTGGTCGTGCCCTATTGCAACGTCATGGTGACCGCGAGCTTTGGGTAAACCAAGCGCCAATCCCGTTGACGACAGAAGAGATGGACTTTGTATTTGGCTTGCCTTATGCGCGTGTTCCTCACCCTATGTATGGCAAAGCAAAAATTCCTGCTTACGACATGATCAAAACCTCGGTTAACATCATGCGTGGCTGTTTTGGTGGTTGTTCTTTCTGTTCGATTACCGAGCACGAAGGCCGCATCATTCAAAACCGTTCTCAAGATTCCATCATCAATGAGTTAGAAGAGATCCGCGACAAGGTTCCAGGCTTTACCGGTACGATTTCTGACTTGGGTGGCCCTACAGCAAACATGTACCGTCTTGGCTGTAGCGATCCAAAAGCGGAAGCAAACTGTCGTCGCCCTTCTTGTGTGTTCCCAGGTATCTGTAACAAACTGAATACCGACCACAAACACACCATCGATCTTTACCGCGCAGCTCGCAAAGTAAAAGGTGTTAAGAAGGTCATGATCGCATCTGGCGTCCGTTACGACCTTGCAATTGAATCACCAGAATACGTGAAAGAGCTTGTAACTCACCACGTCGGCGGTTACCTGAAGATTGCACCTGAGCATACCGAGAAAGGTCCACTGGATCTGATGATGAAGCCGGGCATGGGCACTTACGACCGCTTTAAAGAGATGTTTGAGAAGTACAGCGCGGAGGCAGGTAAAAAACAATACCTGATCCCTTACTTCATCTCGGCGCACCCAGGTACAGAAGACGAAGACATGCTGAACTTGGCTCTATGGCTGAAGAAGAACAACTTCGAGTGTGACCAAGTACAGAACTTCTACCCATCGCCAATGTGTAACGCAACGTCGATGTACTACTCAGAGACTAACCCTCTGAAGCGCGTAAAATACAAACAACGTGAAGATGTGCCAGTCGCGAAAGGTGAACGTCAGCGTCGCCTACACAAAGCCCTACTTCGCTACCACGATCCAGCGAACTGGCCAATGATCCGCGAAGCGCTGATCAACATGGGCAAAAAACACCTGATTGGTGATAAACCAAACTGTCTGGTTCCAGCAGAAGACATTGATGCGCAAACACCAGCACAACGTCGTAAGTCTGGTCGTCACGGTGCAAACCGTTTTGCGACCAAACACACCAAGAACCAACCGGGCTTCGGTGGTCACTTGAATAAACGCTCTGAAGGTGGCTCGCGTGATGGCAAGCCATCTGGTAACCGCAACGGTTCAGGTAAGCAAGGCGGACAAAACGGCCAAGGTCGTGGCAACCAAAACGGTCAGCGTCCTAATACGGGATCACGTCCTGGTAGCAACAACCAAAACCGTTCAAGCGGTACGGGCTCACAAGGTCAAGGTCGCCCTCAAGGACAAGGCAAACCAGCGGGTCAACGCAAACCTAAGCGCCGTTAATTCAATAGAGCTTGAACAGTAAACTTGAATAGAAAAAAGGGCTTCAGAGGTTACTCTGAAGCCCTTTTGTTTTGTCTTTAGTTTGCAATTATCACTGCGATGCCATTAAGAACTGCACACTAGAACCCCCCCCCTCCGAAAGCCGCCTTTCTAGAGCATCCGATTATCCCTTTCTATAATCGGATTAAGGTAAGCGAGCACGTGATATCTGGTCATGTATATGAGCGCAGGAATACAAATTACTGAATTGACGCAACATTGACATAATTGATCTAAATCAATTTTACTGTGTGTCGCATAATTAAAACAGGAAGTCTAAGTATGTCAAACAAGAACTACGTAACCACCTTAATGCTGTTGTGTGCCTTTGCCTCAAGTGCGAATGCGGAAAGCAAAGATGACATTGATAACATTAAAAACAAAATAGGCGATATCCAAGATAGCCTCTCTCAATCGCAAGACACCATGCAATTCGTGAGATCGGTTTCTGGGTCAACCTTTGTGCCGGAACCGAAACACAGTAAAGATATGCCTTCTTACAGTTACTTCACGATAGAGAGCTACGACATATTCAGCAGCCCTTCTGGCAAGCGTATGATTCAAGCCGTTATCACCAACAACTCAGGTGGTGGTATTAAGCTCAAAACATCTCAAATCAAAGCGTACTTTGGTGGCCAAGTGTACTTATCCCCTTCTTCGATTGAGCAGGATGATAAATTCGCTCAAGGAGAAACGAAGTCGGTCACTTTGCATTTTGGTGAGAATAGCGCTTCTATCCTTGGTTTGATGACCAGAAACTACTAAGCGATTTGGGGCTAAAGCTCCCCTACAGCAATCGATGGTAATTAAACTGATGTTCTAAACTTCATATTCCCTTTTAAAGCCATCAGCTTCCCCAAAAATCGTACTAGATACAGATACTAGAGAGGCTCCAGAGGTAACTCCGGGGCCTTTTTTTGTATACAGCTCTCAATAGTCCCTATCACAACTTACAATTAGGCTCTAAGTCACCCTTAAGCCCTATCGATACAAAAAATGGTATACGCCAACCAACTTATTGGAAAAACAAACAACTTTTTGGTTAAAGCAGAATCACGCAAGAAATAACCCACTGATTTTTAGTCTTTTTATTTTGGTGCGATATTTGCCTAATGGAGTAAAACTTTTAAACATAGGCTGACGATGAGTAATCCACTTCCTCCAAAAACTTCGATGTTTTGGCACGACAACAGCTATACCCACGAAGAAGCTGTTCAGGCATTTGAAAGCGATGGCACGTTGAAATCTCTGAATACCGTTCCAACCACCGCATCCGATGATATGGCTGGCTCACCTCCAGAGCGCAGCATGTTTTGGGAGGGAGAAACAAAAAAAATCGATCCGCCACCGCCGTCTGAACCAGAACCTCTCAATTTAAAAACCGAGAAAGAACCAACGGAGGCTTTACCGGCACACTTCATCCCTGTTCGCTACGCTATCGATCAGCTAGAAACAGAAGAAACACAACCTTTTGGTTTGCCTGATGAATGGAAAGGCCAAGGCCCAGCCAAACTCAATACCATTGGCTACACCCTGCGTCAGCTTCGTGATGGTTGGTTGTATGTCTATGATGCAATCAACAAAAGCCTAGACGAATACGAAATCAAAGGAACGCAATTCACGCTCTACAAGCTAGGAGAGTCGGAAAGCCCAGAGTCCGAACAGCGTGGGACACCAGAAGGCGCAAAACCTTTCCTTACTTACGAAGACGGGAGCGTGCTGTCGATTTGTTACTCTGAACACCGCTGGACATGGAACATGTTCATGCGCGTCCTTAACAATCCAAGTAATCATATCGATCGAATGCAGACTGTTGTTCTGTCTGCAAACGATAATCAGCCCAACATTGCACCAATCGATAAGTTAACTCAAGTGGCTGATATTGAACCTTCTGCCGTTGATGATGGGCGTTTTGCAGATTCTGGCATCGCCACCAAAGCTGATGAAGACGGTTCTATCTTTAAACCTGTCGCAGCCGAGGGTGATTTAACCTCTGCGATTCCAGAAGAAGAGTCAGGCTACTTCGTCGCGATAAAAGATTACGCCGCAGACATTCAAGATATGTCGCTGCATTTTGTTGGTGCCGCAAGCCCCTACCGCCTTTTCATTGACCAGTTTTCAAACCAGTGGAACTTGATGCAGACCGCCATGCAGCTGTGCATGTTCGGGGCAAGTGACGAGATAGACATGCCAGCTAGCGTTAAGCGTAACGGCGAAGAGCTGTCGTTTTATACCGACATGGCAGAATATTATGACTCATCTAGTCAACTCGATTTGGCAGAACAAAACAAAAGCTCAGTTCAGTCCGGCTATCCTGCCAAGTTTTCTGCCGGAGCGATTGAATCACACCAACATACCCAAAGCGACATTGCCAAAGCAATACAGGACAAATATCGAATTTCTGCAAACCGATTTGGTAAATACGAACAATGGATAGCGACTGAACGCTGGCGTAAGCAACTCAACTGGAAACAAATGCTGAGCGAGATGCAAGAGCTGTCAGAACAAAAAGAAACCATGCTAGCCCAAGTTGTCTCGGTAAAAAGGGACTTTATTGCTGTAATGGAATCTTTGACACCGCATCATCTCGAGAGAACCTTCGACCTATACAGCGAAGATACGCAGTACAGCTTGTATCAACTTCATAAACAAGCGGTCGAGTCATTTACTCTGGTGATGCAAGAAGAAGACCGCCAATGGGCTGAAAGCCAATGGGAGAAACCAACCAGTTTACTTGCTCTCTACACTTCCGGGTTTAGTCGTAGCCTCTTTAAACAAGTGGAGAAGTTAATTCCTGAACAAGTTTCAAATCAGGTAGGTGAAGTAGACGTCGCCAAAATTGCTCCAGACACTGAAAGCTCAGACAAACAATTTATGGACTACGTTTCGGCAGCAAGTAACCGTGTGGGTATGTATGCAAAAGTAATGGACTTTATTTCTAACCCAAATACTGCAGAAACCGAGTTTTTAAGAGATATAGCAAAAGGATTCGATGGGCTAGATACTATATTCAAAGCGACTAACAGTGCTTTACTGAAGGGGGCAATAGAGGTTGGTGTTAGCCTTACAGCCCAAGCGTCTATCTTAATGATATCTCTATTGTCAAAACCGCTAACCCGAACAAGTTTTTACATAAGAGCTGCCGTTGTAGAACGTTTATCGATAGATACTCCGCTCAATGTCAACAAAGGCTACGCACAAAATTTTGGTTCTTGGAAATCCAATCATGATAAAAAACTTATCGCATCCAACCAAAACAAGGAAGTTTTAGCAGCCTTCAACAAGGGTGATAAAACTATATCAAACACGCAGTATAAGAAGGCTCTCCAGCAACAGCGGCACCTTCAAAAAAGCTTAGCCGTTGCGACGTTTGAATACCCACAGTACGTAGAGCTTCCAGATGACGTACTTGAGGCAACAATTCAAATGCGTAAAGACATATGGGATAACAGATTAAACAACCTTAATAAACGGTTTGAAAATGTAGGCGGTCTAGGCTTCTTAGCTCTGATTTTCAACTGCCTCGCACTTGCTGATGCAATGAACAGTATTCAAGAAACAGGGTTAATGTCACAAGATGATTTCTTAGATATTCAACAAAAGCTGTTTTACACGGCCGGTGCTTGGACGGGCATTCGAACAGGGAAGTTATGGGATAAAGTTAAGGGAAATGACGAACTCAGAGAGCACTCGCTAAAAACTCTTAAAAAGTTAGTAGAACGAAATACGAAAGGCTTTGAAAACCTGATTCTTGATGACTTAAAAGTATTTAATAAATGGCTCGCGATTACAGGGGCTTTAGGTGCGCTAGCTTCAGGTATAGAGGCTTACCGTTCTTGGCAACGAGAGGATGAGTTGTATGGTCGAGAGTTAGTGTTTCAAAGGTTGAGTACAGCTAGTTTAAGCGTAACAAGCGCTATCGCCACGTTGCAATTTGGAGGCGCATTAACAGGGTGGCTCTCACCTAACATAACATTTGGTGCTCCAGTTATGGCTGCTTTAGTTGTAGTAACGATTATTACTTTAGTTGCCAATCACGTTCTGAGTAAAGTAAAACAAGATGATTACCAAAAGTGGTTAGATAAACTACCTTGGGGTTATCACCCTGCTCGCACTCAGTGGAGCCAATCTGCAAGCTTGCCTGAAAGAGAAAAGCATAATTCAGCATTAGTGCAGCAAGCCCTGTTTGACCTGCAATCCATTATTCAACAGCCAACGGTATACCATCAGCCTATTGAAAAAATACAGGCTTATCCTGGCTATACACATCGTGAGTTAGTTGGTTTGGAAGTGCATGTTCAGCTTCCACGACGAGCTGCAACGAATGGTGTTACAGTGCGTACTAACACCAAGACAACAGAAGATGATTTAACGTCAGGCTCGTGGCATCAGAACGCAGATTTGGTCACGCTACAAACTCAGAGCCAAGCTAGCAAAGAGTTATTGGTGTATAAGGTAACATTGCCAATTAAAGAGGCCGATCAATACCTTGCTATGCAAGTAGCTTATGATGTGGAAGATGACGCCCCAGCTAAGCGTGAGTATTGGTTCCAAAACGGCATAAAACAGAGTGCAACTTATGGCGCGATTTCAGACAATACCAAACAAGACATCATTAAAAAAACACTCACCCCCGTTGTTGGCACATTAGTTTTTCAGGAGTAACCCTTGGCATATTCACCATTTTATATCACCCCAGAAGAATTGGCGGTTTATCAAGAGGCGCAAGAGCAAGAAATTCTCACAGGGGACAATTTAACAACGTGGCGTAAGTACGATATTGAAGAACCAAATCGATACCTTTATTTGTTCATTTCGATTGTGGCAATGTTGCCGATAATTGTATTTTTCTACTTCCTTGGCTTTTGGTCTAGAGGGTGGGTTAATGATGCCATATCGGTACTTGTCACATTTTTTGTGTACTCGTTAAGCTACTACATGTATGGACGAGACTATCGCTATGACTACATTTTTTCAGATAAAGGCTTTGTGATGAAAAAGCGTCGCAATATGCCTAAATGGATAAATACCGCCGCACAAGCTGTTGGCTGGATAGGTGCAGTGGTATGTGTGGTAATGGTAGCGGTGGTAGGCCCGATGGCGTTAGCGGGAGCTGGTGCTCTTATTTTATTCTCATTCGGTATGTTAAAACGCCAGCCTGATGAACGAACAGAAGTGAGAGTGGGCGAACGAGAAGATTGGCTTTTTGCGGACTACAACAAGAAAAGGAAAGTGATCCAATTCTATTTTAAGTATGACATATGCAGATATCGAGATACTGCTCATAAGACTATCTTTCGCTCACAAGATAGATCAGATTGTTATGTTTTCTTTAAAACTGCAGCGGATTTAGAAACCATGGTCGCGCAACTGTCAAAGGTCTACAAACTGAATTGTACCGAGGTTGATGACCATAAAAAGTTGTTTGAAGCAAAGCCAGAATCAAGGCTCTTTAGTATTCCGGTTTGTAGTAAAGAATATCAAACCGATGAGGTATTTGATTTTAGGGCTTCGAAAACCCCGCTCCCAGAGCAAGAATACCTTTACAACGGCAAGTGGCAAACCGAATCTGAGATTGAAAAGTCTAAATCTGAACTAACAACAGCCAAGGAGTAACCCTTGGCATATTCACCATTTTATATCACCCCAGAAGAATTGGCGGTTTATCAAGAGGCGCAAGAGCAAGAGATTCTCACAGGGGACAATTTAACAACATGGCATAAGTATGATGTAGAAGAGCCATTTCGCTACCATTACAAGTTAACGGCTTTGCCATTTATGAGCTTCTTATTTGTAATTGTATTTTTGACACACTCAAGTGATACGCTTGTCGTGACCTTTTTTGGCCTTATCTTGTCAGTAATGATGGCCGGGATCTTTTATCTTACGATTGGCCTCGACTATCGCTATGACTATATTTTTTCTGACAAAGGCTTTGTGATGAAAAAGCGTCGCAATATGCCTAAATGGGTAAATACCGCTACGCAAACTGTTGGCTGGATAGGTGCAGTGGTTTGTGTGATTATGGTAGCACTGGTTGGTCCGATGGCATTAGCGGGAGCAGGTGCCTTCATTTTGCTTTCATTTGGTATGTTAAAACGCAAGCCTGATGAGCCAACAGAAGTGAGAATTGGAGAGCGTGAAGATTGGTTGTTTGCCGACTACAACAAAAAGCGCAAAGTGATCCAGTTCTACTTTAAGCAGGATAAGTGTGAATATATCGATATGGAACACAACACTATTGTCCGTTCACATAGTAGATCTGATTGCTACGTATTTTTCAAAACTGTGTTTGACTTAGAGTCTATGGTCAATCAGCTAGCGACGGAATATAAGCTTGACTGTACAGAAGTCGCAGACCACAAAAAGATATTTGAAGCCAAGCCAGAGGCTAGACTGTTTGGTACGCCAGTTTGTTATAAAGAATATCAAACCGATGAGGTATTTGATTTAAGGGCGTCAAATGCCCCGCTCCCAGAGCGAGAGTACCTATACAACGGTAAGTGGCAAACTGAATCAGAAATCGAACGCTTAAAAGCGGCTGGTGAACAGCAGGCTACTTCCGTTTCATAGTTCACAACAAGCATTAAAAAAGGGCTCCTGAGATTACTCTGGAGCCCTTCTGTTTTGCCTGAATAAACTTGGATAGCTAAATTATTTCGCTACGTTACCTGCAACGTTTAGTGCATCCCAAGTACGTGCAAATGGTGGTGCGTAGCAGAAGTCCATATAGCCTAGTTGCTGTGTGGTCATCTTCGCAGTGATGGCAACAGCGAGTGCGTTGATTCGGCCCACTGCGCCCTTCTTACCAACGATTTCACCGCCAAGCAGCACATTGGTTTCTGGGTGGTAAACCAGCTTCACTTTAATGTCTTCTTGGCCTGGGTAGTAGTCGGTTTGGTTCTTATCTGAAATGGTTGAAACCTTCACTTCCAAACCGTGTTCTTTAGCTAGAAGTTCCGATACGCCCGTGCATGCAAGTTCGTAGTCCAGCACTTTCAAGCAAGACGAGCCCAAGAAACCACTCATGTAAGTGTCTTTGCCTGCAAGTTTGTCAGCCATCATGCGCGCTTGCTTGTTGGCAGTGGTTGCCAGTGGAACATACACTGATTTGCCTAGCGCCATGTGGTGAACCACGGCACAGTCGCCAACAGCGTAAATGTGCGCATCTTCTGTTGCGCCAAACTCATCGACTAGTAGTGCGCCGTTCGCTGCTTTTGGTAACTCGAATGCTTCTGTGTTTGGTTTGAAACCAAGTGACATGATCACAACGTCTGCTTCAACATTGCCGTTGTCGGTTTCTACGATGTAACCGCCCTGCTCTGCGTCGCGAATGGCTGATACGCTGCAACCGGTTTTAAGCTCAGCGCCAGATTCACGAATCGCGCCTTCTACCACTTCAATCATTTCAGGGCTGAACTGACGACTCATCACGTGTTGTTCACGCTCAATAATGGTGACGTGTTTGCCTAGTAGGTGCGCTGCATCGAATACTTCAAGACCGATAAAACCACCGCCGATAACACAAATGCGTTGTTTGTTGCTGTCCTTAAGCGCTTCTTTTACTGCCAAACCATCTTCCATGCTGGTTAGCGTGTATACGTGCTCTGGGTTGAACTCACCGAACGATGGCACGATTGGGCGTGCGCCAGTGGCAATCACCAACATATCGTAATCGATGGTGCTTTCTTCACCTTGGTGACGAACTTTAATCTGTTTTTCAGTGCGGTCTAGTGCCACCATTTCAGTTTCAATGCGCACGTCTAAACCAGATTTAATCGCTTGCTCTGGCGTACGAGAAATCATGCGCTCAGTGTCATCAAACATGCCACCAGCAAAGTAAGGTAAACCACACGCACCGAACGAGATGTAATCGCGCTTATCCAACACAATCACTTCATCTGATGGCTGATTACGTTTGTATTTCGCTGCGAAACTCATACCTGCAGCGCTACCGCCTACGACAACAACTTTCATATTTATTACCTAAATAACCTGAACTCAGGAAAAACGGAGAGCACCCGCGTTGGGTGCTCTTTATTAAGTTTGGAAATTACACTGCTGCTTCTTTTGTTACTGTTGCAGTAACGTCAGCATTGTATTGCTCAGTGTTTAGTGAGCCATTCTTCTTCGCGGTTAGTACACCTGACAACATTGAGCCAGAGATGTTAAGCGCGGTACGAGCCATGTCGATAAGCGCTTCGATAGAAACCAGAATCGCCACAACTGTAATATCTAGACCCATGATGGTTAGTACCGCTACTGCTGCGAACGTTGCACCGCCACCAACACCTGCGATACCGAATGAAGCAATCGCGATGACAGCAATCAGTTGTAGGATAAAGCCTAGGTCAACTGGCATACCCATTACTTGAGCCGCCATGATAGCTAGCATTGCTGGGTAGATACCCGCACAACCGTTCTGACCGATACTGGTACCGAATGTTGCTGACATGTTTGCTGTTTCTTCATCCACACCTAGACGTTGAGTTTGAGTTTCAACGTTTAGTGGGATTGCCGCCATGCTTGAGCGAGAACCGAAGCCAAATACTAGCACTGGCCAGATTTTCTTCATGAATTTCGCAGGAGACAGACCGAACATAGACACCATCACGAAGTGGATAGCGAACATTACACCGATTGCCACGTAGCTTGCTAGTAGGAAGCGACCCATTTCTGCTAGTGCGAACAAATCGTTTGTCATCATAAACGTGGTCATCAGAGCGAATACACCGTAAGGCGTCAGCTTCAGAATCTCACGTACCATTGAAAGTACCACTTCTTTTGCAGAGTTGATGAAATCAACGAAGTTTTGCACTTTCTCTGGCTTACGGTTTTTCACTTGCAGGATACAGTAGCCAAGGAACATACCGAACAATACCGTTGATAGCGTCGAAGTACGTTGAGAGCCCGTTAGCATGTCAAAGATGTTGGTTGGGATGATAGACAGCGCCATACCTGATAGACCGCTGCTCGCCATCGCATCTTGTGTTGCAATCAGAGAGTCACCACGTGCTTCGATAGCGCTGTTAGTGCCGATAGTGCTGACTAGCGCGTTAGCATCGATACCGAATAGGTAAATACTTGCGATGCCCACTGCCGCAGAGATAGCACAAGTGAAAAGTAGAATACCGATGATTTTTGGTGCGATGCGCGATAGTGCGCCACCGCCTTCTACGTTCATGATCGAAGAGATCATCGCCACAAATACTAGCGGGATTACGATCATTTGTAGAAGCTTGATGTAGCCTTTACCGAACACAGAAATCAGTTCAGCAAAACCTGCCGTCGCAACGTTGCCTACACCGAATACGAGCTGAATCGCACCGCCGAATAACAGGCCAGCAGCAAGCGCACTCAGTACGCGGAAGTTAAAGCTTTTCTTTTGTTTTTTGAAGTTCGCAAGCAATGCGTAGAACCCAAAGAACAGGATGCTCAATCCAATAAATGAAACGCTCATGAGAATCTCCTATTGATACCCATTTATGTCCGAAAATCGGTTACTTTTTGTATGCAATGGCTTCAACTTCAACCAATGCGTCTTTTGGTAGTCTTGCTGCTTCAACACAAGAGCGAGCTGGTGCGTTTTCTGTACCAAATACCTCTGTGTACACTTCGTTAAATGCGGCGAAGTTTTCCATATCTGATAGGAAGCATGTCGTCTTCAATACTGTGTCTAGGCCAGCACCGCTTGCTTCTAGAACCGCTTTTAAGTTTTCTAGAGACTGACGAGCTTGCTCTTTGATGCCGCCTTCAACAAACTGCATGGTTTCTGGAACCAGTGGTAGTTGGCCTGATGTGTAAACCATGTCGCCGTAAGACGTCCCTTGAGAGTAAGGACCAATAGCGGCAGGTGCTTGTTCAGTGGCAATGATCTGTTTCACGATATAACTCCTAAGTTATTAGTTTTATTCTGATTTAAATTCGCGGATAAACTTGTAGACCGCCTGACGGCTGATCCCAAGTTGCTCTGATACTTGTGTGGTCGTCTCTTTTAGCTCAAATACACCGTTATCAAACAAACAACGAATGATGGCTTTATTACGACCTTTTGCGGAAACCGTCTCGTCTTGATCCACCTCTTGCATGGCAGCGCTCAGTGCCTGCTTAATCACGTCGTTCGCGTTATTGCTGAAGGTTTCACTCACCAAGGTTTGCGATACGTGACACTGTGGCATCAGCGTCTTGACGATTTCTGGGAATGGGAAAGATAAGTTCATGTTGATGCACAGCATGCCAATTGGCTTTTGCTCCGGGCCAGCCAAAATGCACGTGGTCGATTTCAGTAGCGAGCCATCGGCAGCATTGGTGAAATAGCTCTTCGGAGAGACTTCGCCCGTTTTCTCGAATGTGCTCCACATACGTAAGCCCAAATCGGTGATTGGCGAACCAATTTCACGCCCGGTATGATGACCATTCACGATCTTCACGACTGAATTTTCTAGGCTTTCAAATGAATGAATAACCACTTCACAGTACGGTCCGATCAAATCGGCAATCGTGTCTGCTAAACGAAAGTAGTTGCTTAAACACTCTCTGTCTTCGTCGGTGAATCGAACTTGCTTTACACTCATCATTTCGGTTTACATTTTTGAACTCAATGACTGCAAACTACTCCTTTCGGGTGAGTTCAGCAATACAGAGTAAACTTCTGTAAACCTAAAAAATACGCTTAAAACACCAACAAATTACCAAGAATTGATCGAAATCACGCACAATAGTTGAACAAGATCACCAAAAACATATGAGTCAGGTTTAATTTCTTAAACCACATCAAAGTTTAAATATTTAAAATCAAAGATTGCGTTTTTGAACACTTTAATGATCTAGAACAAGTTCCAAAACTCAGTAAAAACCGCGTACGGTAATAATCAATTTGAAGCGCAACTTGATTTATAAAATCGGCGTCAATTACAGCACTCTCAAAAAGGCATTAGATGAATAAAACATCACCATGCACACATCACTTAATTCCGTTCCATGCCTATAAGACGAAGTCATTTTCAAAAAGACGCAACGAAAGAAGAAAAAGTTGAACCGAATAGTTTGGGTTAGTGTTATTGGCACGAACAAAAAAGCCGAGCGCATAATGCACTCGGCTTGTAAGGGAGACTCAATAAATGAAACGATTAAGACAGCTTGAACTTACTCAGTTCGCCGTGAAGATCGCTGGCTTTTACCGTCAACTCGTTACTGATTTCTACTGAAGAGGTCATCGTATCCATCACCTCTACTGCCGTGTCGTTGATGATCACAACGTTACGGTTAATCTCTTCCGATACTGAGCTTTGCTCTTCTGCTGCCGAAGCGATTTGGTTGTTCATGTCATTGATGACTTCAATCGCTTGGTTGATTTCAGACAGAGCCAAATGCGCTGCTTGAGTCTCGCCCTTAGTATCAATGGCTTGTTTTTGGCTTTGCTCCATCAGCACTACGATAGATTGCGTCTCTTGCTCTAGTCGAGCGAGCATAGCGCGGATTTCTTCTGTCGAACCTTGAGTACGATTAGCCAGATTACGAACTTCATCGGCAACGACTGCAAAGCCTCGGCCTGCCTCACCTGCGCGAGCCGCTTCAATTGCAGCGTTTAGAGCCAATAGGTTGGTTTGTTCTGCAATGCCACCGATCTCGCTCAGAATGCCTTGAATTGCCGTGCTGGAGTCGACCAAGTTCTGTGTTTGTTGCTGCGCATCATTCACTTGCATTGCCAAGCTATCTACTGCGTTTGCAGCATTATCCATGCGTGTCATGCCGTTCAAGCTGTTGCTTTGTACTTGGCTTGCCGCCGCTGCCGCTTGAACCGCTGAGTTCGCGACCTCTTGCGCAGTCGCACTCATTTCATTGATCGCGGTTGCTAGCGAGTTCACCTCATTTACTTGAGCATTCAATTGGTCACGAGAAGCTGCGGCACGCGTCTGGCCCTCTGTGGCGTTCTTATCGACTTGATCTGCCGTTGCCATCACAGTCAGCAGCATCTCTTGCATACGTGATAGGAAAGTGTTGAACCAATGCGCCAATTGCGCGGTTTCATCTTTGCCTTTCACTTCAATACGGTAAGTCAGATCACCCTCACCTTGTGCAGCGTCTTTGAAACGTTCAACCAAGTTGTTCAGAACTTTACCAAGCGAGCTTGCAATAAATGCCATTGCAGCAATGCCTAGAAGAGCAGCGATGATCCCCGCCCAGATACCTTTTTCAAGCGCTTCTGAATTCTGGTCATCACTCCATTGTTGGTAGTCGTCGACGCTTTTTGTAAGGTGGTTGCTGGGAACTGACACCATGACTACCCACGGTGCATCACTCGTATCGATAGCCGTGATCGCGTATTCATCACCACCAAAGGTCACCAAACCTGCGCCATCACGTTTCGCAATAGACTGGATGTTTGACCATTCTGCAGCAAGCTCAGACGATACTTTCTTACCGACCATATCGGCAGCACGGCTGTTCGCGAGCGTAATGCCTTTCCAAGACGTGATAAGGATTTTGCCTTCGCCATCAAACAGGTTGTGCGCAAAACGTTCACTCTGGCTTTGCAGCTCATGCAGCGACAAATCGAAGCCTAAAGAACCGATGATGTTGCCATCCTGCTTAATGGGTTGGCTGATGGTCGTGATCAGCTCTTGTTTGCCTCTTACTGGATAGAAGTAAGGCTCCATGACAAACGTCTTGCCCGTTTCGTAAGGCATAAGGTGCCAATCATCTTTGCGCTCACCATTGCTGTTGAGTTCTGTATTGCTGAAGCTTTCCATGGCGACCGCATCAAAGCTGTCGTGCTCGTTCGGCGAGAAAAACGGCGCAAGATAACCTTGGCTGTTAAACCCATCTTCTGCGTTGAACGTCACTTGCTGTGGCCATGTTTTATCTTGCCAAACCATGTAACCAGCAAATACGGCTTTATTCTGAGCCTCTAGCGCGGCAGTAAACTGTTTAACAATAAGGTCTGCGCTTGCGTTACGTTCTGCGCTTAACTCAATAATAGAGCGCGCTTGCTTTAGGTTTGCCAAAACAGGATCAAGCTGGTTAGCGATATTCAAACCTTGCTGAATCGCGGTATTTTGCAGATCCGTGTTGGTCGCATCGGTCAATTGCGCTTTCACTTTTTCGTTAATTTGCTTGTTCACATCCGTGAAAGCGTTGGTGGTCATGCCCATTGCAATCAACAAAGTGAAAGCCATTGCTCCACCCGCACTCACTGCAATTCGCGTACGTATACTGTTAAACATATTAGCCTCTATGACTGATAATAAATTGGCGTTAGCTTTTGAAATTTCGTGGATTTTAAACAACAGAAGTGAATAGAAGACGCCAAAATATGAACAGAAAGAGAACAGAAAGATCTGCATTATTAACAGAGTTACGGCGAAGGGCGGTTTTATATTTTCGAAGCATGAGCCGCACAATAAATAAAGTGCATCAGAAGAAAGGCTAAGCTCTTGTATTTATAGAACTTAACCCTTAATAACAAAATGGTTTTTATATGAAAATAGAGAGATATCAGAGCGCATGGATAGAAAGAGATAGATTACTCAATACGTGATATAGATCACACTTAAATTTCATCCATCTCCCTGTTTTAAATGGAATTATCGTCATTCTCGACAACCCCACCCAACTTACCCTTGGCGAAACACCCATTTTGCACTGAGCAAATAGTTGCTCACCATGCCTGTCAATATGCCTAAGATCAAAGCCAAATAGACCATCACCCCTTGCGTTCCTAGCGCGAGTGTTAAGCCTTTGAAAACAATAAAATTCGGCAAAGCACTGATACAGGCACTCGCCATAAACTTTTGCCATTGTGCGAAAGGGTTGGTTTTTTCTGCTTGAGAGAAAGTCAGCCAGCGATTGCCAAGCCAAGTCGTGGTTGCTGCAAACAAAAATGCTATCCCACGAGCCAGCATCAGCTCCAGACCAAACCAATGGAACAACACAGAAAAGATAAGGGTGTCGACCATAAAGCCGAAACCACCTACCAGAGCAAACCTTGTTAACGAAGCAAACCTTTCCAGCGAAGCAAATTTTGGTAATTTGCGCATTCCGTTATCCAATCACACAAGTGTAGAGTGAGCGTTTCGATTTTGCTGTGAA
This sequence comes from Vibrio sp. B172a, assembly GCF_030248355.1. Taxonomy (NCBI): domain Bacteria; kingdom Pseudomonadati; phylum Pseudomonadota; class Gammaproteobacteria; order Vibrionales; family Vibrionaceae; genus Vibrio; species Vibrio sp. B172a. Next base: position 51,144 of record NZ_JAHGAC010000007.1, read on the forward strand.
CTCATTGGTACAACTCAACGCATTTTCATGAATCATGCTATCCACTTGCTGCGATTTACCAATCAGGTGGAATTTCTTCAGATTGTTTAAGTCATTCTTGTCTTCAAGCTTTTTCGCCTGACCATGACTATAGAACTGGCCTGAGAACGGGCGCTTACCAATATAAAAGACCGGAGCGTTGTCATTAATTTGCGCGAAGATGATGCGGTCGCTGCGGCTATCTGCTTTGCCCATATTCAAAACCAACATCGCAATCATAAGCAGGGCAGGCAACACTGCTGCCGTTCCGGTCAGCCATTTGAAATCGTGTTTATCCACCAGCATTGCAATCAAGATACCCAATGCAGGCACACCCGGTAGTACGTAAGCAGGCAAAATATTCCCAGCCATGGTGAACAAGATCATTGGTGAAATCAGCCAACACATCAGGAAGCTAAATAGACCTTGATGATCGGTTTCAATGGCTTTGAGCACCTTACGACGTTTCCACGCCAAGATAGGCAATACAATTGACCAAGGCGCAGCCGACTGCAGCCAGAATACCCAGATCATCCCACGTGGTTGATCATGAGCAGAGCCATACAGGTCCCCTTCCCAACCGCTGACAACAAAACGCTTAAAGTGCTCGCCAACAATGAAGTAATCAATAAATCCAGGCGTCGCCATTTCAGCCATGATGTACCACGGTAGAGCAATCGCCAGCATGAGCGCCAACCCCGATACAATTGGAAAACGCTGCCACAGGGCTTTGAAGGCCCCGAAGAAACCATGTTGAATCACAAGCCAAGGAAACACTGCGATACCCATGATCACGATCGCCACCGGACCTTTTGCTAACAGCCCGCAAGCCAAGCCAAAGAAACCGAGATAACCCCACAATCGGCTGTGTTTGTCTTTGCCAAGCCAGCAGTAGTAAAAGCCGACCATCGCCATCGTCATTGCCAACGTCAGTGCCATGTCTGTCATCACCGCACCCGCCGCAATTGAAAAGATGCCACAGGTCGCCAGTACCAACGCTGCGATGACTGCATTAAAGCCAGCGCGATGCGCCATGAAAGCAACAAAAACGATCGTCGCAACACCCGCTAACCAATGAGGCGCGCGCACTGCAAATTCATTCAATCCAAACAGCTCAATGCCGTAAGCACTCATCCAAGTGAACAAGGGTGGCTTCCCCCAGAAAGGCACGCCGTAATCAAACTGTGGGGTAAGCCAATTGCCGGTTTCCACCATTAAGCGCGCCATTTCGCCATAGCGGGCTTCTGTGGTGTCCATCAAAGGGTAAGCGGCAAGTGAAATAAGACGGAGTAAAAGAGCAAACGCCAACAACAACCACAAATGGGTTTTATTAATACTCATGATTACGCGGTTTCTCCCAGTTTAAACTTCATGGTTTGGATGGATTGATGTTTTGCAGGCTGCTCGTAAACAGACTGAACAAGATAAAGAGGACGTTGCTTGGTCTCGACAAAAATGCGGCCAATGTATTCCCCCAAAAGGCCAATCGACAGCAGTTGCACACCGCCTAATGCAAGTTGGACGACCATCATGGATGGGTAGCCAGTGACAGGCTCACCAAACACTACGGTTTTCATCACAATGAATGCGCCATAGATAAAGGCACTGAACGCCACTAACGCACCGGCAAGTGTCGCTAAGCGCAAAGGACGAATGGAAAACGAGGTAATGCCGTCCATTGCAAGGCCAATCAGCTTGAGGTAGTTCCATTTGGTCTCACCACAGAAACGAGCGTCACGCTCAAACTGAACCGTCACTTGCTTGAAACCCGGCCAAGAAAAAATGCCTTTCATGTATCGGTTACGCTCTGGTAGCGCATTGATGTGTTTAACCACTTTTGCGCTCAGTAGACGGAAATCGCCCACGTTCTCCGGCACATCCAATTTCGCCATGCTGTTAAGCACTTTGTAAAAGCATGCGGCCGAGAAGCGTTTGAACCAAGTTTCACCGTGGCGTTCACTGCGCTGCATGTTCACCACGTCATACCCTTCACGCCATTTTGATACCATTTTCGGGATCAACTCAGGCGGGTCTTGCAAGTCGGCATCAATCACGATCACCGCTTCACCTTGGCAGTGTTCCAGCCCCGCACTCATGGCGGACTCTTTGCCGAAGTTACGGCTTAGTGCAATACAACGAACGTCGCTAGAAGATTGAGAAAAGTTTTGCGCGATCATTAGGCTGTCGTCTTTGCTGCCGTCGTCGACATAGACGATTTCGCAGCGTTCTGGCATTTCATCCAAAACGGCGGCTAAACGACGATGAAATTCAGGCAAGACTTCTTGCTCGTTAAAGAATGGCACCACAACAGACAAAACTGTTTTAGGCTCAGTGTGTTGGCTCACCTTTGAAAAGGTTGCAGCGTGAATGTTGAAGGTTGACATGCTACTCTTCCACTAAATCCGATGAATGAATCCAGTCTACAAACATCAATGTGAAAGAGATGTTGTTGACATCTTTTTCACGTTCTTAGTGAATAATGTTCGGTTAAGACGAAGTCTTATTTTCGAAAACCCGCCCACTTGGAGAGAAATACATGAAACGCGTACTTTTAGTCGAAGATAATCGAGAAATCGCAGGCATGCTGTTCGATTATTTTGAGTGTGCAGGTATGGAACTCGATTATGCAGACAACGGCGAGCTCGGCCTGAAACTGGCGATGGAAAACACCTTCGACATCATCTTGCTCGATCTCATGCTGCCACGCATGGATGGCCTGACCATGTGTAATAAACTTCGCGACGCGGGCAACAACACACCGGTACTTATGCTGACTGCACTCGATAGCCGTGACGATATGCTCAAAGGCTTCCAACACGGCGCCGATGACTATCTGACCAAACCTTTCGATCTGGATATTCTAGAAGCGCGTATGATGGCGCTGATCCGACGTTACCGCGGCACTGTCGCGTCGAGCAAGTTGGAATATGGCGAAGTCTCTATCGACCAAAAAACGCGTAAAGCTTACCGCCAAGATAAACTGTTGGCACTAAACCCAACCACTTACACCATTCTGGAAATGCTTGTGAAAAGCGCGCCAGACGTGGTGACACGCGAAGAAATCGCCTTCCAACTTTGGCAAGAGAACGAGCCGAACAACGACGTTCTGCGCAGCCACATTTACCAACTTCGCAACCAACTTGATAAGCCATTTGAACAGCATGTGCTTATCACCGTACCGAAAGTTGGCTTCCGCTTGGAGACTGGTGCATGATCAATCGCTTACTTGCTAGCACGCAAAGCACACAAAGTATGACAGGGCGACTCGCTCTGTTTTTCTCTTTTGTGTCGGTCGTGATTGGCATCTTCTGCTTTTTGTTGATTACCGGCTCCCTGCTCTGGTCTGAAGACCGCGTGGGCGAGCGTCGTATTATGGTCGACAAAAAAGAAGCGATTGAACATTTCCAATCCCACCCAGAGCAAGGCAGTATTCAGCTTGACCTGCTCACCACCGCATACAACGACATCTCATTGGTTGCCGAGCGCTACCAAAAATACCTGATTGGTCAAAAGCACTTTCTTGATGAAGTAGAAGACGGTGAATACTCGCGCATGGTTTACATGAGCACTTACACCTATAAAGGCGTTGAACATCCTGTGATTCTGGTTTCCTTAATTGATGAAATCGAGATCACCTCAGAAGAATTCATTCTCGTCGTCGCTATGGTGTTATCGATTGTCGCCGTGCTGGTGTTTCTGTTTGGTAGCCTGCTGCTGCGTTTGTCACAGCGCTTAATTGAACCCGTCAATGCGCTCAAAACTCAACTCGATCATCACCAAGGCGATGCCACGCAAACTTTTAGTGTGCCTGAAGGCTCAGCCAAAGAGTTCCAAACTCTTGCGGATGAGTTGAATGAGTACCGCCACAAAATCAACCAAGTCATCAAGCGCGAGCAAGCCTTTGCACGATACGCGAGTCATGAACTGCGTACACCGTTAACCGTGATGAAAGGCTCAAGCAGCTTACTGGCGAGAAGTGCGAACACGGATTTCCAGACCCGCCAAGTGAACCGAATTCAGGATGCCACGCAGCAGATGTCGACTATGGTGGATGCCCTACTCGGCTTAGTGCGTTACGAGCGTAATGCAGATGACTCACCAGTACGAAGCATCACCGAAGAAGAACTCAACCAAATCATCTTCCAAAGCCAAGCTCAGGCGGACGAGAAAGCACTCAGCTTTAACGTACAGATCGACGGCAACCCAAGAACGCGCGCAACCAATGCCGTGTTGACTATTATTCTTGGCAACCTGATTCGCAACGGCATCGCTGCGACACCTTCGGGAGCAATTCATATCAATATGGATGTAAACACCATCTCGGTGCGCGATGAAGGTGAAGGCTTTTCGACCATTCCGCACTCAGATGGGCACGGATTAGGTTTGATGATTGTGGACGATTTGTGCCAACGCTATGGCTGGCAATTTAAGATTGGTACACATCCAGAAGGTGGTTGTGAGGCAGTAATTGATCTTGCGTCAGAGCATCAAGAGGCTTGCTCAGAGTAACTCCCCCAGCGACTAGTTCAATTGAGAGGTATCTACTTTGCTCAGTATTAAATCGAGCAATTCGATACCTCTTTCTAATTTCGATTTAATGAAACCTTATGCTGCAAGCGCTGCTAATCGATTGAATGCTTGCGATGCCGATTCTGACGCTTCACACACAGAAAACATATCTTCGATAAAGCACTTCAACGCTCTCGATTCAATGGTTCTGATTGCCGCTTGCTGCTCGTCAGATAAGTAACCGTAAATGCTCGCCGCACCAAAGTCGCCGAAGATCATCTCACCTTGCTCATTCACCAAAGTGTTGTGCGCATACAAATCACCATGGCATACCTTGTTGTCGTGCAGGTGATTAAACACGTCCACCATTTGCTCCACAATGGAATTAACTTGCTCGACCGTCAGCGTAAACCCTTGAGGGAATGTATCTCGGGTGCAAGTTTCCAGTGTTGGCGGTAAACCCAAGTTGTAGTAGCTGTTTGGGATCAGCTCCATCACCAAAGCAAGCTCATTACCGTCATCCACTTGCGCGATGGATTTCACCAAGTTGTTGTGATGCCCGGCTTGCAAACATGCTTCAAGTTCATCATGCGGGTAGCCGTCACTGGTCACTTCACCCTTGAACACTTTCACCGCCACTTCGTTCGGGAAGTCGTATTGAGCGTCAGTCCAATTAGCATGAGAAATCACACCACTCGCACCTTGGCCAAGAACATGGTTAAGTGAGTAACTGTTTGTCGTCACTTTAGGCACGCTGTCTAACGAAGATGGGTGTTTGCAGAATGGGTTACCTGCGAAAGCAAACCATGCCAACTTAGGCAGCTTCATCAACACATCCGGGAAGTGCTCTAACTGGTTCGCAGATAAACGAATCAATTCTAAATTGACCAAGTTTTCCATGCTGTTTGGCAGTTGTTTGATGCGATTGCCCGCCAATGCAAGCTTTCTTAGGCGTGGTCTTTCACCCAGACTGTTTGGGAGAACTTCAATCTCGTTATCCGTCAGAATCAACCAAAGTAACTGAGTTGGTAGTGAGGCTTCACTCACCACTTTAATCTTGTTGGTTTTAAACCCAACCATCTCAAGGTTTGGCAATTTACCCAAGACCTCTGGCAGATGGGTGAACTGGTTGTTGGAAGCAAAGATGATTTTTAGCTTGGTCAGCTGTTCCAGTTCTTGTGGCAAATCTGACAGTGCGTTACCAGACAAATCTAACACTTCAAGCGTTTCTGCAAGCTCTAAAATTTCCATAGGAAACTCAGTTAGCCCTTCTGCCAACTTCAGTTGTTTCGTTCCTACTAATTGTCCTGTTTTTAATTGTTCTAGAGTTTGCAAAACCAAGCCTTCTGATCGAGTTGAAATAAGCGGCGTAGTGTACGTGGCTTGAAGCAGAAAGGCGAGCCATTGCATTACAGCCCCAGTAAAAGCGCATCAAAACATCAGGAATAACCGAAATGGATGTACTGAAACCCAGACTTTTTATCTGGGTTTAATGGCGTTACACTACGCGCCCTTTTTAACGGCAAGGTCGCGTGGTTGGACACGTCAGCAGTAGCATGAAACTCTCTGAAAGCCCGATAACTCAACACAACTTCAACGGTCATACGTTTTTTCTTAAGCGTGATGACATGCTGCATTCTCACTTTTCTGGGAACAAAGCACGTAAGTTTATGGCGTTGATGGAAACGCAGAACAGCGACATCAAGACCCTCATCAGTTACGGTTCTGCTCAATCCAACGCGATGTACTCACTTGCCGCTCTGGCGCAAATCAAAGGCTGGAACTTCGAGTTCTACGTTCAACATATTCCGTCTTGGCTTAAAGACTCCCCTATCGGCAACTATCGTGGTGCGCTTGATTTGGGTATGAGTATCACAGCGATGCAGGACATCGAATCCGATTTGCATCCAACCGAATATATTGAACAGGTTCGTGGCTTGGACGACACGACCTTGGTGGTTCCAGAAGGCGGTAAAGCGAAGATTGCTGAAGCTGGAGTAAAGCAATTAGCGCGCGAGCTGCTTGATTGGACTCGCCTTGAAGGCAAAAAACAGTTTGTTGTGGCACTACCATCAGGTACTGGCACCACTGCGCTGTACTTAAGTAAACATTTGAAGCCACACGGAATCGAGGTTGTTACCTGTGCTTGTGTCGGTGATGCTCAATACCTCACTGAACAATTCAACACGCTAGAAACAGACAATCACCCAACCATTTTGTCGGTACGCGATAAGCACCATTTCGGTCGTTTATATCAAAGCGATTACGAGACGTGGAATGCACTCTACGATCAAACCAACCTAGAATTCGATCTACTGTATGACCCTTACATGTGGCAATGCTTACAACCATGGTTGGCAGAAAATGAAGATAAGACGTTGATTTACATCCATCAAGGTGGATTGCTTGGCAATGAATCCATGTTGCCAAGATACCAAAGAGAGTTTGAGTAAGCTTATCGGTTTTTCCAATAGGCCACAGCGCTAGTTAATGGTTATGATTCGCTATCGGTTATTAAACTGTCAGTTCTTAACTGCTAGTTATTAAGCTTTCGTCATTAATAACCAATAATTAGCGCTTCATGCTTTCCTAAAATAAACCATCAATATATCTACCCACCCTTCGCATTAATATTATTTATTGCACCATCCTCTCGTTTTAATAAACATTATTATCACTAAATCCCTTACCCTGCGTGACTTTCGTTCTGACTATAGATTTAGTAACTAAGCAAAAAGAATTGGTTGTTTTGTCTATAGTGCGTTCTTTTATTTGCCGCTAAGCTATCACCAATTAAATCCAAGAGGCGATATTAATGAAGCGTCCAACATCAACACGTGTGAGGGGAGCTGGCTACTCGCCACTTATCGAATCCACGTCAACTACGTCAGACAAACTCTCAACCGCTAGCCGTCATTCGAACACAAGTAACCAATCGCGTTCACAGAATAATGCGCCAGCAAGCTACAGCTCGTTAGTCCACGACTATCAATCTCAGGCAGAGGCGGAATTCGAATGCCGAATTAAAATCCATGCGCCAAAAGACGATTTAAATACACTTCGACCGGGTGTTTTTTCTCTGGCAAAAACGGCAAAAGAACCGCTTATTAAACGCTGGGGAAAATTAGAGAAAACCCAACCGTCGCCCTGTACTGTATTATCAGCAGCATGTTTCGAAGCCGAAGACAAAACCCTTTTTCACGAACTTTTTCAAGACGTCGGCTTACAACAAAAATACACTGTCACGCCAAAACCGCTCGGCAGTGAATATACCAATGCTGAATTCATTCCTTTTATTCCTGCCGTCGAGACCAAAGGTCTACTGGGTTGGGCTGCGCAAGGCTTTTACTATTATTTCCATGATGGAAAGTTAATGCATGAAATGGCCATTCTTGGTAACGACAAGTTTTCTTGGCAAATGACCACTTCCAACGCCCATGGCATTACAGAAATACTGGCTAGCTCCAAAACATTCAACACCATACTGGTGCCGGTCGCAATCGAGGGTAAGAAAGCCGCACCCCAGCATATTTTCTACCGCCAAGAGAAGCTCACCAACGATGAGCTTGCCGAGATTAACCCAACTTGGTTGGAGCAAAATGCTACGCTCATTGATATCGCTGCGCTTAAAGCGATTGTGAAACAGTCTTTGCTACCAAGAGAAAATACAGCGACACAATCGAACAACGAAACAAGCAAAGCGAAGACTCATAAAGTCAGTACCAACGACGATGGGACGCCGGAACTCTGGACGGATATTGCGCCTCAATATGGGTTGTCTGCAAAAGCATTGCTCAAGCTTAATCCAAGCTATGAAAGCGATCCTATCGCACTCAAAGTTGGTGATGTATTGAATGTCAGTGCGGCTCAACAACCACAAAAAGCGACCAATGCTGAGCAAACCTGTCCTCAAGAGACTTTTGCAGTTGGCCAAGCCTACCCGCTCGGAGACGTTTGGGGAAACTACGCAAAACGCGATGTATGGGGTGAATACTCGGACTTAACGCAGCCCTCTTCAGTGATCAATATATTTAATCACTCGGGATTGTCGCAAAACACGCCGGTATTGAATGTGCAAAAAATTGAAAGCCGCGTATTACGAGTGGCCGTTTCTTTCGTCGAAGACGACATACAGTTGACGCACATAACCAGCCTGTCTTCAGTCTAGTTTGCAAGACTTGCTGATCGACAAGGCAAATCAAGATGCCACTTGAGGGAGAACCTCCCTCATCACTCATATTCAAAATAAGTGAACACACGCATGTACGGTGAAACGAACACTTCGGCGGCTACCTCAAGCCAAGCGAAAAAAAGAAAGAATGATGCCTCCAACTCCTCACAAGGAGGTTCAGCAACTAAGCGCTCGCGCGAGGATCAGACAAAAGAAAACGCCGACAAGTGGGAAGCGTTTCAACGAGATTGGCAAAACCACGTTGAAGAGAACAACCTCACTATCGCAGACCAAGCCGCTGAAGCGCTAATACGCTTTAACTACCGCTACGTGGTTAACGACAACACAGGTGCGCTCAAGTATGAACCTGTCACTGTCGATCAGGTTTTGAATAACTATCGCGAGCTAGAGCGTGTTTACTACCGCCGACAAATTCACGACCCAAGTCCGGTGCAAACTCGACAACAAAGCCAACAATCAACGTCACCAAGCGCCTCTCATTTTGAAGTAAGACTAGAGCCTCAATCCACCACGGGCACTGCTTTAATCGTTCCCTCCGTCGGTATGCCGAAAGAGTTTAAGATCAAAGAAAAACTGGAAGAGTTATATTGGTATACAGAAGGCAACGACAGACCCGTGTACTTGTTTGTGCACCAAAGCGAACTGAACTTATATCACGAGCAAATGGGGACACTTCTTCAAGCAGCTGGCGTAGGTTTGGTTGGGTGGGCGTTCGAATATGGCACTGTTGGTTTTGGTGCAACAAGAAAAGCCGTCGTCGATTTTTGCAAACTCAAACAACTCAAAAAAGTCACCATGATGGACTGCAATGTGTTGATGTCTGAAATGGATCTTATCTCCGCGGCGGAAGAAGCCACATCGGAAGTAAAAGATGACACCACCTTGTACATCTCACTTGGTGTGACAAGTGGAGACACCTACGAAAAAGGCTCAAAAGCGCCGAAAGGATTGCTTAACGAGGGCGCGGTAAAAGGCCGACCAATCGAGCAGTTCACCATGCTCAACCGCAATGTATTGTTTGACCCTGCGTTTATCTCTTCTTCCGAAGACATTGATGTGTCTAACGACATGAAATTCTTCAACAGCATCAATCAGCAAAAGTCGATTGCTCTAAAAGACTTAAAACTGCACCAAAAACTTAAGGATGAATTGGCGAGTCAATACCCGAGAATCAACAAGCTCCGATTAAGCCCAACATCTCAGGTTTACAACGAGCGGTTCACAGCGCATCTGACTCAAATTGCTCAGAAAGAGCAGAACATGGTGATTGAAGTCAAAACCGGAACCGAATCAAACGCGCAAAAGCACAAAGTGACGGTGAAAGCGCTCAGTGAATTTATTGCCGAAAAACTTGGGAAAGATGCTCTTCGCATTCAATCTCTGATCATTGAAAAGATGCTGGTGAAGTACAAAGACATGAGCATGAGCTCGGGCTATCAATATGAAGCGGAAGAGCTGGAAGAAACACAAGCGGCGCTGTCCTCTAGCAAGCGATCATCGAATAAGAACAGGGATGCCTAAGTAAGCACAAGAGGCCGATGTCCCTTGGTAAGCTGTTTAAGAAAATCAGGTTATCAAGGGAGGAGGTTTTAAAGTTCGAGGTTAAGCATTCAATTCCAACTGCCAATACCCGACAGATTTCTTCTCGCCGAACTTGAGCCCGATATTAGGAAACTCCCCTACCTTCTTGAAACCCAGTTTCTCATGCAATCGGATACTCGATTCGTTAGGCAACGTAATCACACCAATCACGTTCTTAATCTGTTTCTCTTTCAGGTTGTCGAGCAAGTGTGAATACAAAGTGCTGCCAATGCCTTTGCTGGTGATGCCCTGCTTCACGTAGATAGAAGGTTCAACGGTAAAGCGATAAGCAGAACGCGGCTTCCATCGATTGGCATAAGCGTATCCCAATACTTGGCCGTCGACCTCGGCTACCAACCAAGGTAAACCTAAACTCAGCACTTCTTCTATTCGCTGCTGCATCACCTCGACGGAAATCGGTTCTTCTTCAAAAGAAATCGACGTGGACTCCACATAGTAATTATATATTTCAACAACTTGAGCTGAATCCGTGTCTTTAACTTCTCTAATTTCCATTCGTCATCCTTAATACCTAACACATTTCCAAAGTGAGCCAGGAGCTAAACTCCAATGCTCTTTCTCCGGCTTTAAACCTTTTCTACAGTCGCTTTTCCATAAGTAAAAGATCCCAAACCTCGTTATCAAAACAACGGGTTCCTGATTCATAAGAAGTCACTTTGAAACCAAGCGACTCGTAGCAGTTTTTCGCGACAGTATTACGCTCAAACACCGCCAACGACAAGATTTGAGCACGGTGCTGAGTTTGAGACAGTTCGATGAGCTGCGTGAGCATGACCTTTGAAATGCCTTGCCCTCGAAACGCGTTGGCAATGAACACGCGACAAATACGAAAGTGTGAATCTGAGACTTTGAATAGCTCAACATACCCCGCCTTCTTTTCGTCGCAAATAAGGATAAATGGGAAGACCTCAGGTTTGGAGCAATGAGCAGAGATTTGTTCATCATCCAAAGGGAAATGAAAGTTTGGGCCTCCCCACTGGTAGTTCAATTGGTCTGAATCAATCCAGCGGATGAGTACCTCGTAATCTTCCTTTTCAAATGCTCTCAGTTCCATCTTTGTCTCTGCCATGTTTCACCGTAACAATTGTCTACGGCTGCGATTGTGCTATTTAATGAGCCCTAAGATCTCTTTAAACTCTGGTGCTCGGCAATCTTCTACCATTTCATACAAACACATTTCGACGCCCGTTAGACCAACGCCATTCGCGGTCAGTTTTGCAAGCGCTAACGCTTTGTTCGCTGGCGTTCGGGAAGAGACACAATCGGTCACCAATTCCACTCGGTAACCCATTTGACGCAGCGACACCGCGGTTTGATACACACAAATGTGCGCTTCGATACCACAAACTAGCCAAGTGTCGACTTTGGCATTTTCTACCGCGAGTTTGAATGTCGGTTCTTTGCAACCATCAAAGGTGTACTTAGCGATGGGTAAGTGATCTTTCGCGAGCACTTCACGAATCGGCTCAACCGTTGGTCCTAAACGATCTGGGTTTTGCTCCAACCACACTATCGGCAAGTTAAGCGCTTTTACGCCTTTGACTAACTTGGTGGTGCTTTCAATCAGTGCTTCGCTTTCGTGCATGAGCGTTGCCAACTTACCTTGCACATCGACAACAATCAGTCCGGTGGTGTTTTTCGATAACATTCTCATCTCCTATGAGTGGCTTGAACATCACTCTGCTCAAGCCTTTGAATAAAACGAATGTACCAGAAGCGCAGGATAATCAGATGGGCAAATTCGCAAAGTTATTGTCCGCTCACGCTATTTGAATCGTTCTCGAAACAGTTCAATCAGCACTTTTACCTTGTTCGGCAAAAACAGATTGGATGGATAAATCAGAGTCAGGTGCTGCTTAGGATGCGTAAACTCTGGCAGCACCTCTACCAGCATGCCGTCTTCCAATGCCGGCTTGGAATGCACTTGAGGAATAAACGCAATGCCGTTGCCTGCGATCGCCATAGAGCGAAGCAAATTCAAATCGTCTGATTTCAATGCCACATGCAGTTCAGAGTCGAGTAAGTCCGCGTTGTAACGGTTGGTGAGCAAACGATGGTGCTTTAAATCTTCCATGGTTTTTAATGGTGAATGCGCCTCTAGGTAGGCTTTAGACGCCACAAAATGGCTGCGGTAAGGCAACAAGCTGAACTGAACATAACTGTCGTCCGAGACTTTCGCCACGCTAGGAAGAAGCTGAAGATCAAATGCCTGACGCTTAAGATCGACACTTTCTTGGTGGTTCTCAATCTCCACCGACATCTCAGGGTAGCGCGTGGTGTATTCGTTAATGATCCAGTTAAACGCGGCTGAGCTCATCAATGCAGACGGAATCGCGACGCGCACTTTGCCCGTCAGTTCTTGTTGATATTCGTGCATTACATTCAAGCCTTGCTGAATATGCTCAATCGGTTGTCCCACCAGCTCAAACAGACGCTTGCCGTGCTCGGTCAACTCAATGGTTCGCGTGGTTCTAATCAGCAATTGGCAGCCTAATGCTTTTTCCAATTCCTGTAGTCTGCGGCTCACTTTGGAACGCTGTAACTGGTTAGCGTCTGCGGCAGCACTGATGCCTCCGTGTACAACGGTTTGGCTAAACAGGTGAAGATCATCAAAACTTACGTTCATTGTCCTACTTTTAGGTCATTCATGCACTTAATGTCATTCTACTGAACTGTGACCAACTTCTCTATAATCGCCTGTCTTATTTGCTTGTTAGCGCCATAAATTCAGGTATCTCTTATGACAGCGGATCATAAATTCAAACACTGGATGCGAACACTTATTGTCCTGTTCATTGTACTCTTTTTCTACATCATCATTGCTGACCGTCACGCGCCAATCACCACCGAAGGGCGAGTTCAAGGTTACGTGGTTCAAGTTGCGCCAGAAGTCTCTGGCAAAGTGACCGACGTGCTTATCGACAACAACCAATCGGTACACAAAGGCGATGTATTATTCAAAATCGATGACCGCAAATACAAAATTGCCCTAGAGCAAGCGGAGTTGTCACTGCAATCGGCTTACGAAAAAGAAGCCACCCTTTACTCACAACGTGAAGCAGCATTGGCGAACATTGCACGAGCAGAAGCGACCTACAATAACGCACACCGTGAATACTCTCGTTTGCAAAAGCTGTCGAAACAGAAAGTGATTTCTCAATCCACGTTGGACAATGCTTTCGCACAAAACCAAGTGTCACGAGCTGCGCTCAAAGCAGAGCAGCAAAACTTGAAAGTGATTGAAGCGCAACTTGGCGATAAAAAAGGCCAAAGCACAGCAGTTCGAATTGCGAAAAACGGCATTGAGAAAGCACAGCTAGACCTAACCAACACCGCAGTCCTAGCTCCGAGTGATGGCGTGGTAACGAACCTGCAATTGGAAGTCGGCACCATGGCAAACACCAACATGCCATTGCTCACGTTTGTCCCAACAGGCTCAATGTGGGTGGCAGCGGATTTCCGCGAGAAGTCTGTGGCGGGAGTAAGCAAAGACTACCACGCAATGGTAGCATTCGATGCTAATCCAGGTTCTGTCTACGACTTCGAATTATCGAGCCGAGATTACGGTGTTGCGGCCGCACAACAAACTCCAAACGGTGCACTGACCAAAGTCGAAGTGAACAACCGTTGGGTGCGTGATGCGCAGCGCACTCGCGTGAATCTTACTAGCGAAGAAGCATTGCCTTCCTCTCTGTTCGTCGGTTCTCGTGCCACCATCGTTCTTTACCCAGATAACAGCCCGCTCTGGGCAATGATGGCACAAGTTCAAATCTACCTTGCTAGCTGGTTCCACTTTATCTACTAGGCGGCTACGATGAAAACCTTACGCATTTGGTTCGGCTGCTCAATGGGTTTAGCGTTGAGCATGATCTTTGGTTGGTCTTACGGTTTCTTTGCCGTCATGCTGCCACTGTTCGTGCTCGGCCGTATGGACCACTTCAGCCTACCATTGGTATTGATGGTGCTGTTCTCTGCGGTTTGGACGACGGTTCAAGCCACCTTTATTCTCGAATACTTACAGTTCCATCCCACTCTGATGTTCGCGGCAGTGGGCATTATGATGCTATTTAAATGCATCGCAATGATGAACCCGAAAACCTACTTGTTTGGTTACATGGGATTGTTGGTTGGCTCGATCGTGCTCAACTTTGCGAGCTACGATTTCATGGATATTGAAGAGTTCAACGTCAACCTTTGGGTGATTTCGTTCAGTAATATCTTCGTCTGTGCCCTCGCCTATTGGTTATTCCCAGAGCCAGAATCGAAGATCTTACAAACAGAAATGACCACGCCAGTAAAAAGCGACATAGACTACATCAGCCAAGTTGCTATGGGGTGGGTGGTAGCGATGGCGGCGTTTTTGGTGTTCCAAATAGGTGACTTGTATGACTCACTTTCAGCACAAGCTTCGATCCTCATTATCCTAACGCCAATGACACTGGCAGGCTCAATGGCCATGGCAAAGATCCGCATCATCGGCACTGCACTGGGTTGTATCGCAGGTATGGCGGTGCAGTTAATCTTGGGCAGTTGGTTTGGTCATGGGTTACTGTTCTGGCTAGCGTTTACTATCGCTATGGGGCCATTCTGTTTGTGGCTAACGAAAGGCCAAGTCAAAGCCGCCATTGCGTTCTCGGCGATGTCTGCCCTGTCTGTTCCACTGACCACGTCATTAGTGCCTGAGCAGAAAGACGCGTTCTTCTCCATCTTGTACCGATTCAGTTCGATATTCGTGGCAGTGCTGCTGACCGCGATGGTGATGTGGGTGGTACACCACTGGATTCGCGTGATGTTATTGAAGCATCCTGAGATGAAGAATGTGGAATTGAATTAACGGGAAACGGGAAACGGGAAACGGGAAACGGGAAACGAAGCATGCCGCTCACTTTACTGTGATCGGCATTTTTATTTAGAAAAGTCCTAATGAACAGTTAGGGACAAGGTGATTCAGGATCTACGCTCCGGGAGCTGTGAAGTTCAGAGGCTATCGCCACTTCCCAGCGAGTTGTTAGCAGATTCCTAGTCTCGTCTAGACTCGCTGGAATGACCCAACTTTAGATACATACCAAATATAAGAATATCGCGAGCAACGTATCTACTAACGTCCGTCATCCTGAACAGCGAGGAACGAGCATGATTCAGGATCTACCCACCGAATGCTGTTAAGTCCTGAGGTTATCGCCATTTCCCAGCGAGTGGTTAGCAGATTCCTAGTCTCGTCTAGACTCGCTGGAATGACCCAACTTTGGATACACTCCACATATAAGAACATCGTGAGCAACGTATCTAACAACGTCCGTCATCCTGAACAACGAGGGACGAGGTGATTCAGGATCTACCCGCAAAGTGCTGTTAAGGTCTGCAAACTACTGTACTTTTCAATGCGTGCTTTTGCGCCTTACGATGTGCGATGAGATTACGTCCCCTGTGAAACGATAACTCTATTAGTTTCAACATTCTTACAAGCTCTTCGCACTATGGCAGAAGCGTCCTTCTTTCTTATTTACTTGTCGCCTCAATCCGTCTAAAAATCCATCCATTCACCACAAAACTCAAACTCTGGGCGTAGCTATGCTAAAAAAGTTAACTGCAATTTTGGTTGTCGTCGCTGCCACGGTTACCGTCTTCGCGAGCTCAGTTGATGATGAAAGACTTGTGCTCTGTGCTTTAGGTAGCAATATTGCCCTCTTCAATGACAGCGCCTGCTTAACCTATATCGAGACCTTCAATCTGAGTGAAAGCTATATTGATTCAATCAACTCTGAGCTTGGCATTATGACGATATTGAACTCAGATCATGAGAATAAGTTCAAAGTCGCCAATGTGCTGTTACAACAAGGGGCAGATATCAACAGCATCAACACCCTAGACGGACTTTCTCTTCCACCTTTACACAGTGCCGTTTTATCTGACGATTATGAGTCGTTTCTATACCTCATTGATCATGGAGCAAGCGTTGAAGCTCTAAGCTCGCAAACTAGCGAAAGCTTGTATGACTTCACGGACAGGCTACTTAAGCAAAATCCGACACCGGCAAGAGCCAATATGTTGGAGTTTATACAAAGAATGATTTAGAGAAGCTTGTCATTAATCATCGTTCGCAAACAGAAAAACCAAGAGTCTGACTCTTGGTTTTGTTTATCTAGGGGTTGATAACTGAATATTGAGTATTGCTAAAGACTCAACCCACCAACTCTTTTCGAATGATCTCTGCGCCTGCGCTGAGTGCATTAAGCTTTGCCGTTGAAACTTCACGAGATAGAGGCGCCATGCCGCAGTTGGTGCATGGGTAAAGTTTGTCGGCATCGACGTACTTAAGTGCTTCGCGCAGAGTTTCTGCAACCTCTTCTGGTGTTTCAATCTCGTTGGTTGCCACATCAATTGCGCCAACCATCACTTTTTTGCCGCGGATAAGTTCTAATAGTTCGATAGGTACGCGCGAGTTGTGACACTCAAGTGAGATAATATCGATATTGGACTTTTGTAGCTTTGGGAATACCTCTTCGTATTGTCGCCACTCAGTGCCCAATGTTTTCTTCCAATCCGTGTTGGCTTTGATGCCGTAGCCATAGCAGATGTGCACTGCGGTTTCGCACTTGAGTCCTTCAATGGCGCGCTCTAAACAGGCAATGCCCCACTCGTTCACATCATCAAAGAACACATTAAATGCGGGCTCGTCAAATTGGATAATGTCGACGCCTGCCGCTTCAAGCTCTTTGGCTTCTTGGTTAAGGATCTTTGCGAATTCCCAAGCCAGTTTTTCACGGCTGCCATAGTGATCATCATACAATGTGTCGATCATCGTCATTGGCCCCGGAAGCGCCCACTTGATCGGTTGTTTGGTTTGCTGACGTAAGAACTTCGCATCTTCCACAAACACAGGTTTGGTTCGGCTTACTGGGCCAACGACCGTCGGTACACTCGCGTCATAGCGGTTACGAATGGTCACGGTTTTGCGGTTCTCGAAGTCTACGCCGCTAAGGTGTTCAATAAAGGTCGTCACAAAGTGTTGGCGAGTTTGTTCACCGTCACTGACAATATCGACCCCAGCCAATTCTTGCTCTTGCAAAGAAACACGCAGCGCATCGCGTTTGCCATCAATCAGTTCGTCGCCTTGCAGTTTCCACGGTGACCAAAGCGTCTCTGGTTGAGCCAGCCAAGAAGGCTTAGGTAAGCTGCCCGCCGTTGAAGTCGGTAATAATGTTTTCATCGTCATTCCCTTCTAGATTCTCGTTTTCGATTACGCGTAGTTTGCAGACCATTGCTCAAGGATCGCTTGATAAGGCTTGATGAAGTGCTCCTCAGCAAACTTCCCTTGCTCTTTCGCAAGCTGGCTGCGCTCTTCGCGGTCATAAACGATTTGGGTTAACGAGTGATCAAGATTCTTCAAGTTCGGTTGGTAACACTGGCCGGCTACCGCGTTCGCGTTGTAAATCTCTGGGCGATAAATCTTTTGGAACGTCTCCATGGTACTGATGGTGCTGATAAGCTCTAGATTCGAGTAGTCATTCAACAAGTCACCGAAGAAGTAGAACGCTAACGGAGCGACACTGTTTGGCGGCATAAAGTAGCGTACCTGTAAGCCCATCTTTTTGAAGTACTGCTCGGTCAATGACGATTCGTTTGGCTGATATTCAAAACCTAACACTGGATGCTGGTTGTCAGTACGGCGGTAAACCTTGTTGTCCGACACACTCAAACAGATAACAGGCGGCTTTTGGAAATGTTGTTGGTACGATTCCGACTTCACGAACGCTTTAAAAAGCTTGCCATGCAACTCACCAAAATCAGCAGGAATGCTAAATTGAGACTGGTCTTTGTTGTGGTCTAACAGCAGAACACTAAAGTCGTAATCGCGCACGTAAGAAGAGAAGTTGTTACCGACAATGCCTTCGATACGTTCATTGGTTTTGCGGTCAATAATGTTGGTTTTAAGCACTTCAATGGAAGGGAACGCTTCACCACTGCCTTGAATATCCATATCCACAGAGATGATTTCCAACTCGACACTGTAACGATCGCCATTTGGGTTATCCCAATGTGCCAAGGCATTAAAACGATTATCGATCATACGCAGTGCATTGCGAAGGTTATTCTGGCGGCTGTCACCACGAGCTAGGTTGGCAAAGTTGGTCGTGATTCGCGTGCTGTCTGATGGTTGGTAGTTCTCATCAAAACGGATGCTCTTAATAGCAAAGTTGAAATCGTTATTCATGGTGAGTTGGTATCCTATTTCCTTAGATAAACGCTGACTGATTCCTAACTCTGTTCTTGGGGATAGTTGTGTTTTTTGATTTTCCCAATCGTCAGTGTGTGCAGCGTTTACTTCGAAAATTCAGTTCAAAAACAGCTGTCACAGTGCCTAACACCAGAGCAGTCTGTTTTTTATACTTGCTTCGTTACTTGAATAACATTGGTAATACTTCACGTTGAACATGAAGGAATTTCATGATTTGAGGAAAAAGCCTGTCTAATGCGCGTTACGCATACAGTCGATAAAGACTTCCATTGCAGGCGTAACACACTTTCCGGCATGGTAGCCACACAGCGGTTTGATCATTTGCGGTGCATCGGTAAACGCGAGCTCTTGCAGACTGCCCTCTTGCAGTTCTTTTTCAACAGTGAAGCGAGGCAGATAAGAGATACCGATATTACTCTCTACACAGTTTTTGATGGTGTTAATGCTGCTCAGCTCAATCATGTTATCGATGCTGATGTTGCGCTCTTGGATGATGCTCTCAAAGGTCTGACGGAAAAGGCACTTAGGGCCATTGCTGATGAATCCCAAATCAATGTGTTGATCTCTTTTCTGCAAATCCAATCCTGTTAAAAGCGGCGAAGCAACAAGGACTAACGGCTCTTGTTCAAACTCATGCACCTTGAGTGATTCATCATTACCGACACGATAAAACACACCCAAATCGGCTTTATCAGCAATCAATTCATCACGAATCTTATAGCAGTTTTGTGATTGCAGAGAGAGTCTTACTTTCGGCGCTCGTATTCTGAATTCCTTCAAAACATTAGCCATTTTGTAAGCAAGCTGAGTTTCTGCGATTAAAACCTTCAACTCCCCTGTCGGCTCAGAACTCTCTTGTTGTGCCGTGCCCTCAATGTTTTCCATCACTCGTGCGAGCTCATAAACGTACGGAAGGATCTTTTCTCCCGCCTGAGTCAGCACCATTTTTCGGCCGATCTTTTCAAACAACTGCAATGAGAGATCTTGTTCTAACTGTTTGATCTGAAAGGTCACTGTCGACTGAGTGCAATAAAGCTTTTGCGACGCTTTAAGAAACGAGCCTTCTTCAACAATGGTTTTAAACGTAAGGAAACGCTTTAGATTCATGACCAAACTCCTAACTTAATAGTTCGAAAAATTAAAACTCTTAGTTTAAATATATTCAATTTTTTAATTGATTAACGCCGAGTATAGTGCACAAAAAACAGGAGAGATAGAGATGAGTGCCATCTACACCGCATTTTTCACCTACGTCATCATTACTTCGATCACGCCGGGTCCCAACAACATTTTGTCGCTCAGTGTTGCAACACAGCACGGGCTAAAGCGTTCGACCAAAGTCATTTCTGGGATGTTCTGCGGCTATATTGTTTTGATGCTGTTGTGTGGCGTTTTCACTTACCACATGGTCAGCCTGCTTCCTGTAATTACACCTTGGCTCACATGGGTGGGGGCGGCTTACATCATTTGGTTAGCTTGGGGAATCGCGACAAGTGATATCAAAACTACATCAGAAAATTCTGAGGGCATCACTTTCTTAACAGGTTTTGGTTTGCAGTTCGTGAACGTGAAAATCATTCTTTACGGCGTAACATCCATCTCGACATTCGTGCTGCCTTACACACAAAACATCTACTGGATCTTGGCCACCAGCCTAGTACTCGCGTTTATCGCATTGGTGAGCAACTTAATCTGGGCAATAGCAGGCAAGCTGCTTCAATCGCAATTCCAGAAATATGGCAAAGCGATCAATATGACCTTAGCGGCTACGTTACTTTACTGCGCGGTACAGTTGTTTGTTTGAGGTTGAGGAGATGAGACGCAATGATTTCTGCGTCTCAAATTGTAGGCGGAGAAGTGGTTGGCTTTGAGTGTGCTGACTCAAAGTTGGACAGAAGCGTTCTATGGACTTTACTAGTCTAGTGGATTTCGGATTGCTTTTAGTATGGCAAGTTAGGATTATCATTGTTTGTCGCCCCCCAAAGTGTCGTCAACTCTCAGGATATTCTCTCAATTTACCTACATAGGGAGATCGGGCATGTTCAATACTTGGAATTAAATGTATTTTTATAGTTGATGACTTCTGTCGCTATTATAGAAAACTTCGCAAAATCATCTGCTTTACTACTATGACTTAATGTACCCCATTGATTCCCAGCATCGTCTGAACTTTTAAATAACGCTCTTAATTCGTATTTCTTAGCAGTAACCAACGCAAAGAAAACACCAATAACAAATGATGCAGCAGATATTGCTGGCGAGAATGCCCATCCGACTAAAGAAAACAAGAATGCTAGTGAAAGCGCCCGGGTGCTATGGTTTTTAGCTGTCAAATGTCTTGCTTCAATTTCTATAATACTCTGGAGGTTGTATTCATCTCCATTGAGTATTAGCTTCCTACTATTAACTTCAAAATGTTGTATTTTCATGGCACCTCTATTCATGTAACGTCAAGCTAATGAGAACAAGACACCAAAGCTAAACCTAGCCATTAACTCCGTAGACACCAGATTTAAACTTTTACACTAAATTTGACCTGCGTTTGTCTCCTCATTTAGTGCCTAATTAGCTTTACTCCAAACGACTAACGCTTGCTAAAATTTATATCTTTAAATGAGTCGAAATCGGATTCAAGCTTGGCAAACTCTTTCAAGCAACGAACCAACTATTTATATATGAAAAGTTCATTCGCCTTTATTCTTTTGATAATCACTGTATTTTTTTGCTATCCACTGATGCACATGAAGCCCCGTGTTTCGCTTTAGGTACACATCGACACCAGCTAAAATCAATAATCCAATTACTGTTCCCATCGTTTTCCCCAATCTATATCTACAATTCTCAGTTAAATTAATAGAAGCCTATGAAAAACAAATTAATCCATTGATTTCATGAGCTTATCTATATTCAGTCCACCAAGTTCCTCTAGATTACTTTTAATCTCTTCATCTATTGATAGATGGTGTTCAACTTTCTTTACCTCCTTCTCAAGGAATTTTTCAACTTCTTGAGATACGTTGAACATCAACCCCTGTTCACGTGCTGCTTTTCTGGCTCGTTTAAGACGAAAATCTAAGTCTGAAGAAATTTTAATGTTTAGTGATACTTTGGCTTGTTTTCTCTGTAATGGCATATCGATCCTCAACTCAACTTCAATAATACTACATATTTTTCTACCTTTTTAGCAAGAAAAATTAACATTGATTGTGACTAATTTGGAGTCATATCTGATAAAATGACTGTATATGAATAAAATGTATAGAACCCTTTCGAGCATTTCTGTCCCCCCCCCCCATTAGAGCACCTATAGATACCTATTGTTTATCTCGACTTTCTCAGATTTCTCACGTAACTAACGCTCTCCCCGACTTCCCTTTTCCACCACTTTCAACGATACTCTTGCGCCCTATTGTTCAGTTGGAAAACTTCATGCCTCAAGCTAACTCCGTTGTCGTACTCGACTTTGAAACCACAGGTCTGTCTCCGAATATGGGGGATCGCGCGATTGAAATCGGTGCGGTTAAGATCGTTGATGGTGAGGTGGTCGATAGTTTTCAGCAACTTATGAATCCTGGATTTCGTGTGAGCTCATTTATTGAGGGCTACACAGGCATTACCAATAACATGCTGCGCACCGCGCCGAGCTGCGATGAAGTGATGGCTTCGTTCAGTGAGTTTATTGCGGGTGAGAATCTTATCGCGCACAACGCGTCGTTCGATAAGCGCTTTCTGGATGCGGAACTGGAGCGAATTAACTGCGGTTATTCTGGCGAGTTCGCGTGTTCTTTATTGGTAGCAAGACGCCTTATTCAAGATGCGCCGTCACACAAGTTGGGTGAGTTGGTTCGTTACAAGAACATCGAAAACGACGGTGTATTCCACCGCGCGTTAGCCGATGCACAGGTAACGGCAAAGCTATGGTTGTTGATGGTGGAAGAGCTTGAGCAATCGGGCATTGCAGCACCAAGCTTCAAGTTTATGCAGACGGTAAGTAAGACAGCAAAAGGTAAAGTGGATCAGCTACTGGCTAAAAGCCGCGCTTAATCCACTCGGGTATTCACGCTTCATCGTTCGAGAGATTATCTCCAACGCTGGAGCGTTATTGCGGCACTCTATCCGAAATCACCTTGCCATCTTTAATGGTGATGATGCGTTTGGTGCGCTCTGCTAGGGCGTTATCGTGCGTCACGATGATCAATGTTCTGCCTTCGGCGTGGAGTTGATTGAACAAGGCTTCAATCTCCGCGCCAGATTTCGAATCCAATGCCCCTGTAGGTTCATCCGCTAAGATGATTTGCGGATCGTTGACCAAGGCTCTTGCAATCGCGACCCTCTGTTTTTGACCGCCAGACAGCTGGTTTGGTTTGTGGTCGAGGCGATCCCCTAGCCCCACTTGTTCTAACAACTTCGCGGCACGTTGGCGACGCTCTTTGGCTTTGATGCTAGAGTAAACCAACGGCAGCGCCACGTTATCCAGCGCCGTTGCGTATTCCAACAAGTTGAAGCTTTGGAAAACAAACCCAATCTTTTGGTTGCGAATACCCGCTAGCTCGTTCGCGCTTAAACTTGCCACGTTTTGACCGCCCAGTTGGTACTCGCCATCGGTCGGTTTATCTAAGCAGCCGAGCATGTTCATCAATGTGGATTTACCCGAACCAGACGGGCCAAGAATCGAAAGAAACTCACCTTGATTGATGGTTAAGTCAACGCCGTCTAGTGCACGAACTTCCGCCTCTCCGCTTGAGTAGTATTTGCAGATGTTGGTTAACTCAACAAGTGGTTTGTTCGACATCTTCTCTCCAGAACTCTTATTATTATTCACTTTGCAGTGCCTCCAACGGGCTCACTTTGGCAGCTCGGTTTGCAGGTAACCAAGCGGATGCGACGCCGATGATCACTAAGGTGGTAATCACAATCGCGACGACAATCCATGACAGCTCTGGGACAGGTTTGCCAAGGTGCTCATAAAACACGTTACCTTCTAGGTTGATGGCGCTGATTGCCGATACCAACGCGTAAGTCACGCCTAACCCCAAAACGCCACCTAACATCATGGTCATCAGTGATTGCACCAAGTAGTGCAAGCGAATCGCCGTTGGTGTAGCACCGACCGCCATTCGTACGCCGATGTCTCGGGTTGAACGCTTCACGGTCGCGTACATAACGTTGGCAATCCCCACACCCGCTACGGCAAGGGTGACAAAACCGATGATGCCAAGGAAGCTTTGCAGGCCAATCAAGAACTGCTGCATGCTTTTCTGTTTGAGGAACATGTCTTCCACTTGCACCACTTGCTCATCACTGACGCTAGCGCCATGTTTGCGAGCAATGACTTGGCGAATGGTCTCTGCGAGCTTTTTGCGGTCGGTGTTGGTTTGTGGCTCCACGTTGATGCCACCAATATCGCCATTGGTATGAAAGCGTTGCCACGTTGCTAACGGCACAAAGCTGGAATAGTTGATTTGGTCGCCCTGCTCGATCTCGGCACTGCTTTTCTTCAATACACCAATCACAGTGAATTCTTCGCTGCCAATCTTGACCTTTTCCCCAACGGGATCGGTTTGCAGTGTCACTGGCGCAAACCAGCTGAAGTCATCGACAGGATTGAACAAGTCAGCCGCGAGCGAATAACCCAATACGACCACTTTACGCATCTGCTTTTGATCGAGTGGGTTTAGCCAACGTCCACCATCCATTGGCGTTAGGTTGGTCATTGATGCAAAGTCTGTAGTGACGGCTAATGGTTCTTGCCATGAACCTCGGTCGCCCACGGTAATGCGCTCATTCCAAATTGCGGTCGGTGCAACGCTCTTCACTTCTGGAAGGGCTTTAACCACATCGGTATCGTCGACTTTTAAGGTTAAGAACTTGCCTTGGTGAAAAGCGCCATAATCGACCGTCGCCATCCCACCCGTTAGGTAAATCAGGTTCCCGTTACCATTTTGCGCAGTTCTTAATACGCCCTGACGAATGCCCTCGCCCACGGCCAGCATTGCGGCGATACACAAGGTTGCCCATGCCACAGCAAGAATGGTTAAGCCCAAGCGAAGCTTTTCTGCCGCCATTTCCTGAAAGATTTGTCTCATTGGTAGCAACATGATTATGCCCTCGCGCTCAAAGCGATTACCGGAGTGAGTCGCGATGCTCGTCTCGCCGGGAAGTAAGACGCCAACAACGCCAGCACTAACGTCACCAACAGTGACCAAGCAATGGAATCCGGTGTGATAACAGGGAAACCTAGCCACTCCGGCAAAGTGATGGAGCCTAACAACGCGACCACCATATACGCGACTAATAAGCCAAGTGCCGTGCCAACAGCCACCAAGAACAAGCCTTCAAGAATGAACTGACTGAGGATGGATTTTTGTGTCGCGCCTATTGCCAAGCGCACGCCGATTTCTCGCGTTCGCTCGGTTACAGATAGGAACATAATGTTCGCGACACCGAGCGCCCCAACGGCCATGGTCATTGCGCCACTTGCCCCAAGGAAGATTTGAATGCCTCGGAAAATACCCGTGATTAGCGCAGCACCTTCACTAAAGTCCGGTAGGTTGATCGCTTCTTTATCGGTTGGGTCAAAGTGCAATTGTTTGGCGTAGAAGTTGACGATGGCTTGTCGGAAAGCGGGACCATTCATACCCTCTGTTGGCTTAAGCAGTAGCATCCACGGTTTGGCATCCCACAAATCGAGATACGTGGTTTGCGGAATAAACACTTTGCGGCTGTCGCCGAATGAAATGCCGGCGTCTTCATCTTTGATGATACCAATCACCAAGAAGGGAATACCGTTCACTTTAACCATTTGCCCGATGCCGATTTCACCCATCTTAGCAATTTGATCACCAAGCACAGCAACACGCGTATGGTTAGCGATATCAGTTGGTGACAGGTTGCGTGAGCCAGACTCCAACTTACGTTGAATGAGGGAGAAGTAAGACGGATCAATACCACTAACGTTACTGGTCAGGTTCTGGCCTTTGTCATTGGTGACGCTCGCATCCCATTTGGCATAAACGCTCGATGCAGCTTCGACAAAGCCGGACTGCTTGATCATATCGACTTTGTCTTGCGGGATATGAATTTGACGCCTTGAAGGTAAGCCGTGCCATGGCTTGCTGGTGCTCGACGGAAACGCGATTTGAACGTTGTTGACCATAAACGACAGCTGCTGGGTTTGATGGCGATAAAAGCCCTCACCCAATGCAATCAGCACCACCACGGATATCACGCCCCAAGCAATGGCAATGATGGCGAGCATGCTTTTCATGCGATGCGCCATCAACGTTTGCCATGTTTGTTGCAATAAACTGGTCATGAATTAAAAGCTCGGGAGATCAGTGCCATGGTGTCGTCGTCTAGCTTGCCTGCGGTTTGCAGCAGACCGATGCGCTGACGCCAGTAGTTGTACAAGTTGCTTTGTAGGCTATTTTTGGCCTCGAACAAGTTGTTGTGCGCGCTAATGACTTCCGATACTTCTAACATCCCCGCATCGTAAAGTTTCTCTTTGCTGCGCAGTACTTTCTCACGAGAGATAACGAGTTCGTTTGCCATCAAGACTTGGTTCCAGTTGATGTCGACTTGGGTAAACTGCTGGATAACGCGCTTTTGAATGTCGATTTCGACTCTGCGTAAGTCTTGTTTGGCACTGAGGATGTTCAAGGATGCTTCGTCGACTCTTGCGCGCGTTGCACCATTCAGATCGATCGGCACGCTTAGTGTAATGCCCGCGTTGAATTCGCCATCTTTGCGTCGGTCATCATCGTTGTAGCCGACGTTCCCTTTTACCGTTGGGTAGTAACCACCTTGAGCTGAGTCTTTGGCAAACTCACTGGCTTTCACATTTTGCGCAGCCACTAACAGTTCTGGACTGCTGTCTTTGGCAAGCTTTAGCCATTGCTCTTGAGAATCCACCATCATTGGCGGTTGAATAAGAGAATCGGTGCGAATTTGGTCAACGCTTTGTGGGATCTGATTGATCAACGCGGCAAGCTCGGCACGTTTGACTTCCAAATCAGATCTTGCGCTCAAGATCCCCGCTCTATCAGCGACTTGAGTCGCACGGATCTCTTCGACATCAACGGATTTCACCTTACCAGCGCGGTAACGCTTCTCGATGATCTTCAGCAGTTTGTTGCCTTCTTCCAATTTGGATTGCGCCAATTGCAAATCTCCTTGTGCGCTCGCGACATCCAAATACGATGAAAGCAGTCTTTGTGCTAATTCATTGTGCGATTGAGCCAGTTCTAATTGAGCCTTGATGTAGTTGGCATTGGCTTGGTCTAGATCGGACCACAAGCTGCTGTCCCAAATGGTTTGAGAAAGCGATGCACCGTAGCTGTTGGTGTTATCGGCAGATTCGCTCCAATCCGCCGATGCCGTCGCACTCAAACCTGGCAGTAATGAACTGCGGCTCGCATCCACACCCACTTCACCGAGTTGCACGCCAATCTTGGCTTTCTCGTAATTTGGGTCACTCTGTTTCGCTTGTTGCCATGCTTGTTCAATTGAAATCGCATAACTTGGTAAGCTGAGTGTTGCGGCTAATATCGCGCAACCAATTTTAGACAAATGCAGCTTAGCCATGCGCGGCTCCCATCATCATGCTGTTATCGATGATCTCTTCGTTTAGCTCAACGCCATCCAATACTTCTACATTGATGCCATCTGACAAACCAAGCTTCACCTTCTGTTTGTGGAAGCCTTGTTCTGAACTATCTGGAATCAATACGTTTGGTGTATCGCCATCAAATTGCAGCGCACGCTCAGGCAGCGTTAAGACGTTCTCTGATTTCTTCAGCGTGATTTGCGCATTGGATGAGAAGCCCGAGCGAAGCAACACTTCTTGTGGGATCTTCAGCTCACCTACTTCAACTTCAAAACCGTTATCGAAGCTTTTTGCCGACGCATTACCTTCTGGCGAGTTTAGGTTCTCTGATTGAATTGCAACTTTAGTCAGGACGCCGGAGATTTCCACATCAGGATACGGCGCAACGGTCAGCAATACCGGCATACCCGGAGAAAGCTGCGCGGCATCATGCTCGCTTACGCTGCCTTTGAAGATCAGGCTGTTCATGTCGGCCAGAGACATCATTTCTGTCGCGGCTTGGCTGGATTCGGTTGAGATGATTGGCTCACCCACTTCCACTTTGCGGTTCAATACTGTGCCGTCAATCGGTGCGTAGATGGTCGAGGTCAGACGCGCATTGCCAATCGACGCTTCACCGCTGCGGATCAATTCTAGGTTCTGGCGTTTTTGAAGCACGTTCGCTTGAGCCGATTTCACTGTCGAGCGCGCGCTAACGTATTCATCGTAGTTGCTTGGAATGATGTCTTGCTTCACCAAGCTCTCTAAGTTGGCGAGCTTTTGCTTAGCGGATTCGAGGTCTGCTTCGCTGCGCATCAAATCCGTGGACGCATCCGTAAGTGCCTGTGGCGTCGGGTTCGGACGAACCTTTATCAATGGCTGGCCTTGTTTCACTTTCTCGCCAACTTGGACGTAAATCTCGCCGACGATACCGTCAATTTGCGACTTAATCGAAACTGAGTGTGCAGGGACAATATTGCCGACTGCGACCGCTTGTTTCTCAATGGTTCCCTTTTCCACTGCCAGAGTCGGAAATGCCTCTGGTTGAGCCGAAGATTGCAGATAGAAATACGCACCGCCGCCAAGCAATGCAACGCTCACAGCAGCGACAAGCCAAGTTTTTGCCATCATTGATTCCAATTATTGTTTTGTAGTCTTGTGACCATCTCATGAACATTAAGTTCTAAGGATATCGTGGTTTGAAGCCGCTAAGATTGTCATATTTAGTAAGGTTTTGTCAGGGCGCTTTGACAATAAGCAGGATGAATAGCTGAAATCGGCGTTAAACGCTTAGATTTTGTACTTATTTGAGCAAGAGGGAACTCGCTTCCCTAGCTTACGATAAGAACTCGCAGAGATGACGCTAATCTAGAACCTAGAAATAAAAAGACAGAATAAAGAAAACCTCAAGCTCACGCCTAAATGAACTTGAGGTCTAGTTTTAAGCTTTGGGAATAAAGACTTAATGAATGGGCTTAATGAATTGCCGCCGTCGATTGAGTTTGGTTTCCGGTGACTTCTGCCAAGCTTTGCGTGAGTTGTTGGTAATACGGGTTCCAAGTCAATCTCGCGTAGACCTTGCCCTCTTCTTCATGTCCCCAAGCAGACCACCAAACTTCTCCGCCGTTTTCGCAGTAAGCGGTTGCCTTCTCGTCCATGCTATTCATACACATTCTGTGCTCGCCATGTTGGCCATAGTATGTGTTTTCAGGTGCGAACAACGGGCTCATGTGTGACCCTGTGCTGATTCGCATCGAGTCGAGTTTCATGGTCAGCGACGTTGCAGAAGGCAGCGCAATGTCCGATTCACCATACCAAAGCAGTTGATTGGCCGGGTTAACAAAACGCTCTTCGTAAAGGGTTTTGACGGCTTTTGGATCAACCACGCTGTCGGCTTCGCTCAACACGATTAATGTTGGTACCTTAACGGTGTTTTCTTTGAGCAAGCTTCTTAATTTGGTCGCGCTTTCTGAATACGCGATAGCCCCATTCAGCGGCGCAGAACTGTAGCGCGCTAAGTTATCTTCTTTGGTTGTGTAGCCATCGACAAACAGTGAAGCGAACGGCGCAAACTTCTCTAGTATCGGCGCTTTAGATTGAAAGCCCGGAGAGAACAGCAACAAACCGTCGACGTTGCCTTGTTCAATAGCGTTGATGGTCACCAAGTTTCCACCAGTAGAAAAGCCGCCCAACCAAACTTCATCGTAATCTTGCTTTAGTAAAGCCGCATAGTGATCGACCATAGTTTGCCAATCGTTGTAGGTTGGCAGCATAAGATCCGATGGCTTACTGCCATGACCCGGTAGCAAAACGCTTTGCACATAGAAACCCTGCGCTTGGAGTGTTTTACCAATGTCTGAGAAGCTATAAGGCGAATCACCCAGTCCGTGCACGAGTAAGATCGCTTTGTTGGACTTGTGCTCTGGCTTCAACTCAAAAGGCATGTTCATCGCGATTTCTTTGTCATGATCATCACTGATGTAACCACGATGTTCGACTAACCAATCCTTGGTCACCGACAAGTAGTCGTCAAATGTCGGTTGAATGTAGTTGTAGTACTGCTCTGATTGATTCAGCGCGACTGGCGGCTTTGACGCACACCCCACCACAGAAACAACCAGCCCGAAAAGCAGTGCCATAAGTACGATTGGTTTCATCTCTATACCCGTATCAAAAGAAGATATGAGCATAGTAAAGCGAGTTAAGCACCAGGTCAGTACACAAAACTACAGAAGTTGTATACAAAACTACAGGATTTCAGTTTTTGGGGTTTTGTATACTCATGCTCCACATTTGGCGCTTGGATTAACGTGTGAAGGACTTGACCATATCGTACTGATGCAGCCCTTCGCCAAAGCCATTTTCAACAATGCTCACCTTCGTGAATCCGTATCGATTGAAGAGTTTTTCCATCAATTGTGTGGTGCTGATGTGAATATCATAGAGATGGCCTTCTGCTCTGATGCGCGATTCCATCTCTCGATAAAAACGGTCTGCTGTTGAAAGCAGTTGACGATGCCCTATCGAACCGTGACGAAACATTACCCACGCAATACCATGAGTTTGACCTTTGGTGTAGTGTCCACCACAACCGATCACTTGTCCGTTTTCTTCAGCCACGAGGTAGTTTTCATCGGCGTAGTTATCTAAAAAATCGACCAAATCCGCCTCATCACTTTCGATGAAATATTTCGGACAGTTGGACAGCAGAATGTCGATAACCGCTTGCTTGTCTTGTGGGGTGTAAGTTCTGAATCTCATCGCTTTGTTCTTTATCGCCGTTGATTGCGCTTGGTTGCACTACCGTCGAGGCTTAACTCTCTGGTTAGTAAGTATTTACAACGCCAGTTTGAAGCCTTCGTGCGTTGCTTTAAAACCCAGTTTTTCGTAGAAGCGAAGCGCATCAGGGCGTTGCTTATCACTGGTCAATTGAACGAGTTGACAACCTTTGTCTTTCGCCAGCTTTATCGCGTATTCGAACATCTGCTCACCAAAGCCACGTCCGCGATAATCTTGATGAATTCGGACGCCTTCAATCAAGCAACGCCAACTGCCAATGTGGGTCAGATAAGGGATAAAAGTCAGCTGTAACATGCCAACCAAAGCACCTTCAAGTTCTACCACCAGCAATTGGTTGTTCGGGTCTTTGTCGATCGCTTCAAACGCAGAAAGGTAAGCCTGATTCAGTGGCGAGCTTGCGTCTTCCCTCTTGCTTCCTAACGGGTCATTAGCCAGCAATGCAACTAAGCTGGTTAAATCTTCAAATGTCGCGCTGCGGTATGTCAGTGGCATCGATTCTTCCTTGTGTTTTTGCTTTTCGTGTTGTGTTAAGCGAGAGTGTCTTACTTCGTTCGTACCATTTGAGGAAAACCGCTTTGCGCGATTTCGTAGGTGACGAATCCAAATTTCTCATACAGCTTTTGTGCGGCTTCGTTTTTAGGATGAACGCCGAGGCGAATACCATCACAAGTGCCTTCAACTCGCTGTAATAGTGCTTTCATAAGTGCAGAAGCGACGCCTTTGCCGCGATGGCTGGCATGAACCGCCATTGCCAATTCAGGATACTCAGCATATTGAACGGTTTGACTCGATTTGTAACGAATCTGGACGATGCCGATTGGCTCATCGAATTGGTTTAATGCAAATAATCCGAGGTCGCCCGCTTTGCCCCATTCTTCAAAATAGGCTTTGATATGCGCCAGTTCGAGCACTTTCGGATCGTGGTCAGGTTCATCATCCGGCGTCCAAAGCGCCACCAACAATAGCTCTTTTTGCAGCGCTAAATCAGACGCTGTGACTTCTCTAAACTTCATTTTTTTTCGTGGTTCTTCCGTGGATGCTCGTGTTCTTCGTCAGGGTAAATCTCTCAACTTCTTCGCTGGATTCCCTGCATAGATGCCTTTCTCTGTGATGTCTTTCGTCACCACGCTACCTGCGCCAATAACCACACCTTCACAAATGTTCACGGCAAGTATCGTGGCATTCGAGCCTATGGTTACGTTGTTGGCAATAACGGTGCGCCCCCAGCTGTCTGGATTCGCGTCTGGTTTTCCGTCTTTGAACAGGTCGTTGGCAAACATTACCCCATGACCAACAAAACAATCACTGCCGATGGTCACGTATTCGCAAATAAAGGTATGAGATTGGATTTTAGTTCGCTCCCCAATGACTGTGTTCTTCTGGATTTCGACAAAGGGGCCAACGAATACGCCTTCTTTTAGCTCGCAGCCATAGACGTTTGCTGGCTCGATAATGGTGACGTTTTCACCACAAGTCACATCTTTGATTTGTGCGTGTAAGACTTTTGGACTGTACATCTATTCTCCAAAATAAAAATGAGCGATTGATTAGATTTCGACACGACGACCAGTTGGTAAATGCTCTAAACGATCATCAAGTGCTTCTTTCAGCAAATGATACGCTTTCATGCCTGTGCAGTGGCCCGTGTAAAACTTCTCAATAGGGTATTCAGACAGGGCTTTACCTAATGCTTTGATGTCGTCTTTAGTACCGCCGATGCCATTAAATACAGGTAAGCCCACAAGATGAAAGCCACCCACTACCGCTTTGATTCTGCAGTTTGGAAATAATTCAATGGCGGTTTCAATCATATTCAATACTCCGCTGTGCGCACATCCTGTGAACACAACCAAGCCATCTTCTTCCTTGACCACCAAAAGTAACTCGTGTTCAAAAGCGTCTTGCTCATAACCGCCATCTTTCGATTGGGTATAGAGGTACTGATTTCCTTTGGGTTGTGGGTACTTGTCGCTGATCTTGGTAATCACATGAACATTTGGAGCAACTTGCGTCGTTTCGCTTACCTGCACTATGCGGTCATTGGTTGTGTCTAACAAAGCTTTGTCGATACCAACATCACTCTTGAAACCAAAAGCTCGAAAGTAATAGTCCTGATCTCCACACGATTTTAAATAGACTTTGGCTACATCGTTTTTCTCTAGAAAGTGAGAAGTACCGTTGCAATGGTCATGATGCCGATGAGAAATAACCGCGAGATCAACTTCTTGGATATCGATGTTTAGTAAAGGTGCGTTGTCGAAAAACGTTCGCCCACTGCCCATATCGAACAACAGTTTGGTTCCTTCTGTATCGATATGCAGCGATAAACCGCGCTCAACACAGAGATCGGCTCGATCCTCAACGCGAGAATTATCAACGAGAGTGGTAACGATCATGGTGTCTCCTAATGACGTTGAACCGCTTTAGTGGATAAGACAATAACGAGGTTTGATGCTTGTAGAAAAAAGTAATGGTAATTGTGTGATTAGACAGAGGTTTACGGTGTTCGTTTTCAATCATGCTTGATTTTCGCTTCCCTCTTAAAACATCAATCAAGCGATTTTGATCCTATTAAGACTTGACGGAAGATCAATAAACGCACTATCATTCGTAAAACTGACCAGTTGGTCAGTCTGTATGTAGAGTGAACACAATGGACAAAAGACAACAGATCATTGAAGTTGCAACGCAGTTATTTGCAGAACACGGTTTTGAGAAAACGCCCGTCTCCACCATTTGCGAGAAGGCTGAGATTTCAAAGGGTTTGGTGTTTCACCACTTCAAAAATAAAAACGAACTGTTGAGAGAAGTTTTTGTTCATATCACTCAGATTATCGAAGAAGCCGATAAGAATGATGAACACGTAACCGAGAGTGACGATCGCCTAGAAGCCATGATCAACTCGATCTTCGATGGCATGACGGTTCCTGAACATCGCAAGATTTACCAGTTCAACTTTAGTGTGATGGTTCACCCGACAACCAGAGCGATTGTTGTCGACCTGATAGACGAACGCTACCAAGGTTTGCAGGCATCCACTGAAGAAGTCTTCCGCTCGCTAGGGCACGCGAACCCAGCAGTGGTGACAAAAATGTTCATCGCAGAGATCGACGGCATTGCCATGAACTACTTACTGAATGAGGACTTCCCTATCGAAGAAATCAGACAAGAGTTCATCAAAAAGTACTGTTAGAAATACCAAAAATCATGCACATATCGATGCATGATTTTTTTGGTCAAACACACTGACTGCACGGTCAGTCAGTATGTTCATTCAATTTAAAAACGAAGGAGAAACCAATGAATACACCTTATCAAATTCAATACGAAGCGTTCGCAAAAGCAGGTGGACTATATGATGAGAGACACGCCAAACTCTATGCAGAATTTGCCGACAATCTTATTGCAGATGGGAGCTTTTCAATCGTCTACGAAGGCGTGGCACACGCGTGCTATACCCCTATCGTGATTGACGCAGCACCACACCTAAAATGCTTTGTACTTGCGCCACTAGCCGTACTACCTGAATACCAAGGCAAAGGCTACGCGACAAGATTGATGGAAGAAGCAGAAAAACAGTTAGATGCTGACGTTATCTTTGTGATGGGCGAGCCGTTCCACTACGGAAACCGCTACAACACGTCGCACAATGTGTTGCCACCAGTAAGAACTCAAGCTCCTTTGGAGTGTTGGTTTGCACGTGAGCTTACACCTGGCGCACTAGATGGTATCGGCGAATCAACCTCATCCATCAAAGGTCCTTACGCAGAACCATTGATGTGGGGTCATCCAGACGAGCAGGTCGCCTAATATACACATCAATCTGTCATGCCCAGAGCACACTGCTTTGGGCATGCAGCGTAACCCAGTTTATCTCAATAAAATCATTGCAAGCGCACCGACCAATACACCAAACGTAAACATCCCTACACCAATAAATATAAGGTTAGAAGAATTGCTAAAAGATGAGGGGTCATTACTCCCGCGGCTATCAGGTTTGGCATTTACCAAAAGTGCTGTGTATTCAGTATCAAATGCAGCCGCCAGAGAACGCCCCGTCTCCAAAGAAGCGCTTCCGTGAAGCTCAACACGTTGTATGGTGCGTAAACTTAAGCCACAGATATCAGCGAGTTGCTGTTGAGTCCATGCTTTGTGCTGCCTTAGGTGGCGGATTTTTGAGGTATCTAATTGCATCCATTCACCCTTTCCCACCAAAAAACACAGCAGTAGTTACAAAACCAACAATCAAACCACATGCAAAAGCAACACCAATGCCTTTGAGAATTTGGAGATGAGTTAACCCAAATTCATACTCATCAATACTTCGATAACCCTTTTTCAGGAAGACCGTTATCATCCACTTACCGTTTAAGCAAATTTGGACTTCCAATTTCTCTCCTTCAATCTCAATCATATGACTGGATTTAAAGTACCAATTGGACTTTTGGGATACGAGTTCGCCATCGACGTAAACCCACTCTTTACCACTTAACATTGAGATTTGAACAGTAATGTCATGTCCTTTCCATTCAAAGTAACTGGTTAAAATTGTTTTCCCTGTTTGCATCACATATCCCTATTCATTCAATGATGTTCACATCGTGCCGCAATATCGACGCTATAAAAACGACGCACAGACGACAGTCGCCTTTTTGTCATGTGACACCATGGCGACAATGGCATGACAGTTCTTTATTTTCAATAAGTTAATGAATTAATTGGAGGGCAATGTCTACTGTTTTCATTACTCCATATCTACTATTTGGGGCATAGAAAAACAACGCTTGTGCTTCTAGAAGCGCTCCATGAAAGTTGATTAACTTGGCTTTCTTAGCTCTAAGAGAAGGTAACGGCATACATAACCTGCACCTGATGTGTAGCCGACGAGGTTTTCCAAAGACACCACTTCTAGCCCTGCATTTTGGCTGAATTCGCGGACTTCACTCTCGGTGTAAGCGGTATGTACAACGGTGCCGCTGTAGGTGTTTCTTGGCAGGTCTTTTCCATCTGGGTCGTGACATTGGAAACTGATAAAACAGTGTCCGTCAGCATTGA
The DNA here is from genome assembly GCF_030248355.1 of Vibrio sp. B172a. Classification (NCBI taxonomy): domain Bacteria; kingdom Pseudomonadati; phylum Pseudomonadota; class Gammaproteobacteria; order Vibrionales; family Vibrionaceae; genus Vibrio; species Vibrio sp. B172a. Next base: position 86,643 of record NZ_JAHGAC010000007.1, read on the forward strand.
GCTTGTTGGCAACGCATTGAAGTAGCGATTGGGGATTGGTAAGGAATTCAGTAAATCCGAGAGCGGTGATGATGTCGAAGGTTTGATTGAAAACCGGAGAGAAAGGTTGGTCGAGATTATGAACGTTGACGCTTTTATAGAGGTTTGTCTCGCGTGCTTTATCAACCATTTTGGATGAGATATCCAAGCCGTGTAGAGTAACGTCTGGATAGTGAGATTTAATGACTTCCCCAATACTGCCTGTGGCACAAGCCAAATCAAGAGCAGAAGCTTGTTGGAGATTGAGCGTTTTTAACTTCCCATCTATCCAGCGCGGACCAACGTATTGACTGTCTTCGATTAGTTTCTGATAGCGCTCAGATACTTCATCATACATTTTAGCAACGTCCATGACTCCTCCTTGATCTTTGAACGTTTGCCAATGTAGCACGCCATACTCACCTGCACACTTATGTCATTGTAAAAGCGTGAAAAAAGTCGACGTGCTACGCATTGATTTAGGCCATCCAGATCCTTGCCAGAATGCCCATTGGCGTTGTAACGCCCGTGGTGATTGAGCTCACCTCTCCATCTTTTAACACATAGATGGTCGGAGTCACGCTGATGCTCCATTCTTGCATGATGGCACTTTTCGGATCGTTGATGTTATCGAACTGGTAGTCTTTAGACTGCATGAACTTTTGCACCCGTTCTTGCGGGCCAGACGCGCCAGATACCGCAACCACCTCATAATAATCACTCAACCAACTCACGCTTGGGCTAACAAACTTACACGCTGGACACCAAGTTGCCCAAAAGTACACCACAACGGGTTCTTCATGGCTTTTGGCAATCACATCGACAAATTCGCCATCGGCCATGATCGCACTCAGAGGCGGCGCTTGCTCTTTAGGGATGTCTTTAGTGCGATACCAATCCATGGCGACCGAAATCACAGTCACCATAAGGACGAGTTGTAGCGCTTGACTGAGCCAGTATTTGAGCGACTTGCGCTTTTTTACTGTGTTCACTTAATCGCGCCTCCACTTGCTTGTTCGATTGCTTTCACCACCACATCGTCAGTCAGAATTACTGGCAGAGGAATCCCCTCTGGTGCTGCTGGGCCATATACGATGTTAAATGGCACACCAAAGCGACCATGCGCACGCAAGAAGTCGGTCACTGAGCCGTTCGGATGTGTCCAATCGCCTTTCAGCGTCGCCACGTTCGGACTTTGCAACAGTGAGTAAACCGGATCTTGCCAGATCACGCCGATCTTGTTGGCTTTACAAGTCACACACCAATCAGCAGTCACATCGACGAACACCACACGGCCATTCTTCACGTGGTCTGCAATCGCTTCGTTTGATAGTTTTTCCCAAGCCAAATCTTCTGGCAATGGCGTCGCCCAATGATTTGCAGTCACACTGCCTAGTACCAAACCACCAGCAATCAGAATCAACGAAACCGTGCCAGAAATCGCCAACGCTTTATTGCCATAAATACGCTTAACACGCGCCATAATGACGATGAACGCAACTAGGCCAATCAGAATGACCCAAAATACCGGCAAGTGATTCGCCATCAATGACAACAACCACGCACTGGTTGCCAACATCATGATGCCGAATACGATTTTCACGACATTCATCCATTGGCCTGGCTTTGGTAGCTTGAGTGCAATCCCCGGGAAGATAGCCACTAAGATCCAAGGCAGAGCCATACCCAGCGCTAACGCAGTGAAGATAGCAAACAGAGTCACTACGTCTGCACCCAGTGCAAACGCCACCGCAGTGCCTAAGAAAGGAGCAGAACAAGGCGTTGCCAACAGAGTCGCGAACATACCTTGAACATAATGCCCAAGTAGTGAGTTATCCCCTTTTGAAGCTAGCCAAGTGTTCGTACCCGAAGACAAACGAATTTCAAACAAGCCAAGCATGTTGGCACCAAACAATCCGGTCACCAACAGCATTAGACCTAAGAACCAAGGGCTTTGGAATTGAACGCCCCAGCCGATGGCATTACCAGTGAGCTTCAACATTAAAATAAAGCCAGCCAGTAACCAGAACGAAGTAAGAATACCTAGCGAAGAAGCCACGAACTGAGTGCGAATTTGACGACGCTCAACCCCTTGCGCCGCTACGATGCTGCTTAACTTCATGCCGAGAACTGGCAATACACAAGGCATGATGTTGAGAATCAAACCACCGAGTAACGCGAACAAGAAAATGTTCACCAGTGATGTACTTGGTAAGGCTTCAGTAATCACACCTGCTTTGGCTTGCGCGGTTTCTTGCGCCAATAAGTTGTTGTCTTTGATTGAGACATAAACCGATTGGTTATCCAGCTCTACGTCACCCAACCAAGTATTCACTAGGTAGTTGGCAGTAAGCGTGTTGCCCTCTTGATGCAGCCCTTCTAATTTGAAGCTGTAATCGCTGGTTGCTTCGTCAACGCCATCAACCAACACTTCTGGTTTTTGCCAACCTTGTGAGTTAGTCAGTTTGATTTGTAGCTTAGATTGGTTTGCATCCCAGTTCGCTTCTGTCACTTCAACAAATGGTGAAGCTTGAGGCACACTGCTTACCGCTTGCGCGTAAGTGAACATCACATCTTCATCGACTTGTAGATCGGAAGGTAGGAAAGACAGTTGAATGTGGTAATCCGTCAGGACACAAATCGTTGTACATGAAGACAGCGTCAGCGTCGCATCAATCGTCACTGGCTTGTTCATGTCTTCGACGTGCAACGTCATTGGAAAGACAGTGTCACCTTTGTAACCGAGCGTCTCGATGCCAAGCAATTCGTACTTCTGTGGGTACGGCCATTGCCAATCCACTTTGGTCAGGTTTTGTGATTTTTCCCAATCAATGGAAGGTGCAACACCGCCCTCACCTGGCGAACGCCAATAGGTTTTCCAATCACCAGTCAGTTTGACATCAAGGTAACCTGTGATGGTGTTGGTATTCGGGTCTTGCTGTCCGGTTAAGACAAAGCGTGTCTGCACAGGTGGGTGCTGAGGATTGGTCAGCCAACCTGTGTCCGTCGTTTGTGCTTGGGCGAACAGTGAGAATAAGCTCAGTGCCAACGTCATGATGAGCATCAACGCGGCTTGAGTCGTTTTTTTCATGTGGTTCATAGTTATTCCTAGTTAAAACAAGTGTAGAAAATCGCTGACGAAACTCGTCAGAAATCACTTGTCATTCACGGAATACACACAGGGTGAGATGGACTCGATACTTTCGGGCTATCGGTTCGGTCCATTGCCTTTTGCTGGCGAACGCACAACAGCGCCACACGACAAGCGCGAGAATGCCAACAAACAAAACAACGACCAAGGTTTCCAGTTGTTGCTGAGCAAATTGAATCAGCTTTTCAGACAACTCACACTTACCAGATTTGTGTCCGCTCTCTGCTTTTACGATTTTGACTTCATCACCGACGACCGCAGAAGTAGAGCTCGCGTCATATTGCATAGCACAACTGAACATCAAGCCAGAATTTTTCATCAGACACACCACGATCACCCAGCCAATTAACGCTAGGAGCCATTTGCCCTGTTGTCGTGACGCAGCAGATTGTGAGGTGGATGAATGCATTCTAACTTCGATAAATGTGGAAACGCCGGAAATCATACGCAAGTTAGCATAAACCTCAAGTGGTATGATTTTTTGCGTCGCCCTCATTGGTAACTAATTATGATAGTCTTATGACTACCGTTTCCGTAAATAATTCAACATGCTCAATAAAGTTAATCTTGCTGATATTCGCTCGTTCGTTTTGATCGCTCAACTGGGTAACTTCACTAAAGCGGCAGAAGCCCTTTCGGTGTCGCGTTCTCATGTGTCTCGCCAAATCAGTGGGCTTGAAGCGCAAATGGGGGTGACCTTGCTGACCCGCACGACAAGGACGCTGCGCCTGACTCATGCCGGAGAGCGTTTCTATCAAGAATGTGAAAAAGCACTGCACGATATCGACCAAGCGTTGATCGCCGCGGTCGATGACACTCAAGAAGTGCGCGGTTTGATTCGCGTAAACTGCGTGGGTGGTTATATCGGTGAAGACATCATTGCTAAATACGTCAATGAGTTCATGTTGGAATACCCGAACATTACGGTCGATCTCGACTTCTCTTCGCCACGCATTGATTTGATTGAAGATCAGTTCGACGTTGCGATTCGCATGGGCGAGTTGGAAGACGCTGGCTTTGTCGCACGTAAGCTGATGATGATTGATATGGTGACGCTTGCAAGCCCGAAATACTTGAAGACCTATGGCGAACCTATCACCCCAAAAGAGTTGGCGAAACATCGCACACTAACGGGCTCAGTCACTCGTTGGAGTTATCGTAACGTTGCTAACCCGAAAGAACACAGCGATGTAATTGTGAAAGGTAATCTGCGTTGCAAGAACGGCCGCGCACTTGTGATGGGCGCACTACACGGTAACGGAATTATTCGCGTGCCATTGAGTTACTGTGACGAGGAAGTCGAACAAGGCCAACTGGTTAAAGTGATGCCGGAATGGGAGATCCCATCGGTGCCGCTATCCGCCATTTTCCATCGTGATCGCTACCAACCTAAACGCCTTCGTACCTTCATCGATTTCGTCAAAACCAAATTTGAACAAGACTTTGATGTTTAAGTTTGGCGCATAAAAAAGTGCGTGAGAACCGAAGCACTTACGCACATTTTTTAAACTTGATGAAGGCTAAGATAACTTCTCTAAATAGCCCTCAATATCGACATCATCAATAAGCTCATCTGGCAGATAGCGTTTGGCATAACTTAGATAAGTGCCACTGGTTAGCAGCAGCTTAAATACGTCTTTATCAATGTGCCCACCGAGTGCCATTTTCGACATAATACTGATTGCCTCACTCAAGGATTTGGCTTTCTTGTATGGTCGATCAGCAGCGGTTAACGCTTCGAAAATATCCGCTACCGCCAAAATGCGTTCAGGGATCGATAGTTCCTCTCCCATCAAACCTCTCGGATAACCAAAACCTTCCATCGCCTCGTGGTGCGTAGTAGCGTAGCGAGGAACGCGCTCAAGTTCGGGTGGGAACGGTATGCTTTCGAGCATCTTGATTCCGCTGATCATGTGCTCATTAATCTTAAAGCGCTCTTCTGCTGACAACGTGCCGCGCTGTACGGCTAAGTTATACAGCTCGCCATGGTTGTAGAGCTTCTCTGGCACCGTCATATTGATGCCAAACTCAGGGTCGAGATCAAACGGCTGTTCACGCTCAATCACATGCTCAGGACGATCAGAAAGCAGCTTCTCTGTTGCTGGCGTTGGTTGTGGTTGGTAGCGCGTTTCTTCTAATGGCGATAAACCAAGTCCACAATCGAAGTAACGCGTCCACTCTTTCTCAGCCAACTTGTGTAGACGTTCGATGTCTTGCTCCGACATAAACTCCGCCCCCACGTTCGCATTGGCGACAAATTCGAACTCTTCTTTCAGCGCCGCAAATTCTTGTTCCAATGCTTTCTCAGGTTGCTCATCCACACCCATAGCTTGTAGCTTTTTGAGTAGATATTGAATCTGCGCATCTCGCCACAGCACTTCGAATCGCATGCGAACTTCGTGAATGCGGTTGTAGTTAGTTTCTAGCTTACTGCCTTTATCAACCACATACTCAGGCGTCGCGATCTTGCCACAATCATGAAGCCAAGCAGCGATACGGAACTCACGACGCTCTTCATCGCTTTCAAAAGCGAACGACTCAAACGGCCCTCGATCTGACTTCTCGGCCTCTTCCGCCAGCATCAAAGCAATCTCCGGCACACGGTTACAGTGCCCTGCCGTGTACGGAGACTTTTCATCGATCGCGCGTGCGATAAGCTGAATGACAGATTCAAAGAACTCATTTTGTCTTTGTTCAAACTGTTTAAGCGAGTTGCTGCCTCGCATCACTGAAAGACCAAGTTGGTGAATCTCTTCAATGCGAGAGTGAACACGCTGCACTTTGTCGTATTCGCGATCGCGTACAAATCTGACTTGCTTTCTCAACATATTGATTGGCTGAGAGATTGGTTTCGCCATCTCCCATGCAACGGGAATCAACAACGCAAGAACAAACAAGGATGCGCCCACAGCATATAGCGTCACTTCATTTACACCGGACATGACGTAAGCTTGTGGAATCACGACAGCAAAGTAACGCTCTTCCTTATGAGTGAGTTTGGAGACGAAAACATATTTGTCTTTCCCATTGATCTCCACCAGTTGAACCGAGTTGATGAACTCAGGATCTTTAGCAAATTTCACCAACTCTTCGTATGGCGTAAAGGTATAAGTCGACAGTGCTGCCTTACCCTCAAACCATTTTTCGCGCAGCTCTTTTCTTTGCTCTGGCGTAATCGCATCAATGGCGCGGTTAATGATCTCAACTAGAGGTCTTTGTTCCTCATTCGCCAAGTAGTAAAACGCGTTGGAGAGGTTGGAACCCTTAACTAAAGTGATGGCTAAGTTCTGACGGAATGTTTCGCGTATTTTGTTGACCAATATTTGACGAATATCGAGCACAGCGACGATGTCACCGTTCAATACCCCATCGATCGCATCGTGCAAAGAAGCGTAATTGACGATGGTCATTTGCGGGTAAGCTTCTAACAAGTCATCTTGAATGCTCCATCCTTTTAGCAAGCCAATTCTTTCGTTCTTCACTTGCTCTAAGGTATTGATGTGCTTGTTCTCTTCTGTGGTGAGTAACGCAAACTTTGCGTGATAAAGAGGCTCACCTACTACACCGATACTCGAAAGATCATCTTGGTCGGCAATCGATTGAAGAATATCAATATTGCCATTTTTAAAGTCGTTGACGAGCTCATTCCAACTTCGACCGTTCACAAACTTAAACTTTAAGCCGGTCATTTCCGAAATCATCTTAAACAGATCAATTGAGAAGCCATTTGGGCGACCGCCAACGGTGTAGTCAACCGGAGCCCAGTTATTTTGGTTCGACACTTTCAACTCTGGCGTTTGGGCCACCAGCGCTCGCTGCTCATCCGTTAAGTTCACCGGTGAAACCAAGGGCAGACGCTCTTCGATGTCGATCATCTTGTTGGTCGCAATCAATCGACCGTTCGCTTGGTAGATAAACGCTTCCGCTTCTGACGCTTGCTTGTTTTCGATAAAACGATTGGTGAGTTGAGCCTCAAGCGAGGAGAGAAGAATGTCCACCCCCACCACGGTATCGGATTCAGGCACCTTAATGGAGAAGGTTTCCCCGGAGACTTTTAGCGTGTTAAACAGATACGGAGAGGTGTTGTAAGTATCATCGTAATCGGCATTTTCAAACCAGCTACGCTGAGTCGGGATGAAGTTACTGAACTCGTCTGAAGCATGGCGTGATACGAAGTTTTCATCGTAGTAAATACTCACCTTACGACGATCTCGCTTCACGCCACTATGAACGACCAACAACCATTTATCGCCGGGGTGCGCTTCCACACGGGAACGTATTTCTTCTGAAGAAAGGTTGATCAGTTGGAAGAAGTCATTGTTCGCTTTGGCAACAAAAATACTGTGAATACTGGGTTCTCTTACCAGCAATTTAGACAAAGGGATGATGATGCTCTCTTCGGGCGTATCTACCCCGATGAGCGACACCAGTTGCGCGCCACTTCGTGTCACGTTCTCTGCTAAATTTTGTAGATTGGATAGATGACTCGATACCCCTGTTGCGATGGCTTGATATCGAGTGAGGGTGTGTTGCAGCTCAGTTTTTCTTGCAAAGTGGTATTGCAAAACTATCGCCACACCTACTGTCACTAGGGTACAGAAGACAAACATCAACCCTAGCACTGTCCTTAACGAAATGCGTTTACGTTTTTTCATCGTTTTATCTTGGAGTAATCCAAGCGCCTTAATCCTTTAACCAACTGAAATTATTGTCTAAAAATTGAATTTCAGCCAATCAAAAAACTTTATCGAAGCAAACAAAAACGCCTCCATCTGGAGGCGCTTTATCTTAGTGACTAAATTGAGTTGGGGTACTTAAGTGAAAACGTAACGATTACGCTTGTGCTGGTACGCTTTCAACTTGAGTTTGTTGCTCAGCTTCTTCTTTGTTGAAGCCTTCGTGTAGATGGTAGTAACGTTGGTAAATCACGCCACTGATGGTCATCATGATTGCAGGTAGACCAATCATCATAAATTCTAGGCCCATAATGGTGCTTGCTGATTGCTCTACGTTTGGTACGTAACCCACAACAGACAGACCAACACCCACGATGAAGCCACCTGCTGCGCCTGCGAATTTCACAAGCATGGTTTGTACTGAGAAGATAACGCTCTCGCTACGACGACCTGTTTTGTGCTCACCGTAGTCCACAACATCAGCCAGCATTACGGTTTGCAGCGCGTTCGCGATACCCACACCGAATTTAATTGCCGCACCCGCCATACCAATCATTAGCGCATTTGCTGGAGCGATGAAGCCCATCAATAGTAGAAGTACACAAGATAGAATTGGGAAGCCACAAGCGATAGGCCATAGAAGCTTACGTGGTAGTAGAGAAGCAATACGAGGGAACAAGAACACGCCCGCCACTTCTGCTGCACCTGCTACCGCCATGTAAACCGGGAATAGCTCTGCGTTACCCAGTGCGTAAGAGAAGTAGTAAATCGCAAAGCCACCAACCAATAGGTTCGCAATTTGGAAAGAGAGAACCGTGCCGATTAGCGCTTTAAGCTGGTCGTTTTTACCGATGATAGTCAAAACGTCTTTGAAGCTGAATTTCTCTGCTGGTTTTGCGTTAGCTGGTGCTGCTTTCTCTTTTACGTTACGAGCAATCAAGAATGCGCTCATTACAAACAGAACCGCAATCAGCATCGCAACATTGAAGAAACCGTCGCCTTGGTTGCCGTTACCTAGCTCGCCCACGATGTGCAGACCGTAAGTACCAGTAATGAACCATGCAAGGCTCGCGAACAGACGTGGCCATACCACCAGCTTTTCACGTTCTTGGCGAGAGCTTGATAGCGCTGGAATCATTGACCAGTAAGGAATATCCATAATGGTGTACGTTAGACCCCAAAGGATGTATGCCGCTGCTGCGTAGATGTAAAGCGTAGTACCTTCAAACATGTGAGTACTGAAAAGGCCAACCAGTACTACTGCGTTTAATAACGTACCAATCACAATCCAAGGACGGAATTTACCGAATTTTGAGCGCGTGTTGTCTACGATCACACCCATCATTGGGTCAGTAATCGCATCAATAATACGAGCGGCTAAGAAGATGGTACCAACGAAAGCAGCAGACAAGCCGGCTACGTCAGTGAAGTAGAACATTAAGAAGATGTAGATAGGTGCACAGGCAAAGTCTTTACCGAGTGCGCCAAGACCGTAGGACAGCTTGGTTTGTAGCGTAATTTTATCAGACATAATAGTTCCTTAGTGTCGTACTGCTATTCATTCCCCTAACTAGAATTCATAACGTCGACGTCTTTTATTTATATTTCGATGCTAATGCTACTCACACACTGAATGCCTTACTGTGATCAAAAACCGCTTTATGGAAACGTTTACAGGCAAGTTTTCAAAATGAGACATCGAACAATATTTAGACCTATTAATGCGAGGAGATCGTGTTATTTACGCCATTTTATCAACACTTTACGCTCATTAAGCATGAGAACGATTTCAAAACGTTCATTTAAAACCAACGCAAAAAGCCGTACAAACCTGATGTTTGTACGGCGATAGAAAACCAATGAGAAACGATGAAATCGTCTAAATAGCTATGATTCTAAATAGGCAAGGTTCTAAATAGATATGGCTTAGTGAATACGTTCGAACTTCACCAGCATGGCACTTTCCGCATCGAGGATTGGCATGGTTAAGCCAACCTCTTCACACCATGCGCCAGATAGCTCACAACCGGATTCAGTCCAAGGCGGTTGGTAATTCACGATGTCATCGTAGTTAGACGGTTTGTCCAGTACCGTCACTCGATATGTTGCTTGTGGATCCAAGCCCGGTACGCGCAAATGCCCACTTAAAGAGTTCGTTGGCATCGCGAGCTGAGCGATCATCACCACGGCTTCCGATTGATCGTTTGAAACAACCGCATGAATTTGATGCGCTTTATCGTCCGTTGGGATTCGCCAAGTTCTGCCGCTGTGTAGCAATGGGCGCAGCATCTTGTGCAGCTTGATGTAGCGCTCAAAGCCTTCTTTTTCCGCTTGTTCTTCTTTCACTGGGTCAAGCTCAATCCCCATATGACCGAACAGTGCCGTAAGCCCGCGGAACTCAATACTATGGCGGCGGCGCGTACTATGACAGTGGCTAGCACCAATATGGCTGCCCATCACTTCTGGCGGGAAGAAGTAGCTCATACCGCGTTGAATGGTTTGACGCTCAAGTGCGTCGTTATTGTCTGAAGCCCAGAAGCGATGCGTGCGTTTCAGAACCTCAAAATCAATACGACCGCCACCAGCTGCACAAGATTCAATCTCGACTTTCGGGTGCTTTTCACGAACTTTATCGACTAACTGATAGTAGCGTTGGGTTTGATTGTGCGCCGCAGCCTGACCTAAGTGCGCAGGCTGAACGACTTCACGGTTCATATCCCACTTGATGTAAGCAATGTTGTAAGTCGAGAGGAAATGATCCAATCGCTCAAACAAGAAGTTAAAAGCCTCATCGTTTTGTAGGTTAATAACATATTGGTTGCGACCGGTTGGCTGATCGTAACCGTTTACAGCCAATAACCAATCAGGATGCGTACGGAACAATTCGGAATCTTTGTTGATCATCTCCGGCTCAAACCACAAACCAAATTCCATGCCCAATTTGTTTACGTGTTCCACAATCGGGTGCAAGCCATTTGGGTACTTAGCTTCACACAGGAACCAATCCCCTAGCCCTGCTTTGTCACCGTTACGCCCTTTGAACCAGCCATCATCAATGATAAAGCGTTCTACACCCATCTCTGCCGACTGAGTTGCCATCGACATGATGTATTCTGGATCGTGGTCGAAGTAGATGCCTTCCCACGTGTTGAGGTGGATTGGGCGAGGTTTGTCCGTGAAATCACTCGGCAAAATCGTTTCGCGTACATGAGAGTGGAAGTGATGACTCATACCATTCAAACCACAATTACTGTGGCTCGCGTACAACCAAGGCGTTGTAATGCTCTCACCTTCTTTTAGCGCTACTTCACCAGGCAGGTAAATGACTTCAGCTTGCATGTAACGGCGGCCATCAGCTTTCACGTCTACACGCAATCTGTGGTTACCACTCCATGCGAAATGGAAGCCCCACACATCGCCATTCATTTCATCAAAGTGAGTCGTACCGGCAACAAGCGCAGGATAATGCTCATGAGAAGTACGTCCACGACGGTTTTCTTGTTGGTAGCCGCCTTGCAGCAATGGCTGGCGCACCGTTTGGAACTCATGAACCCAACGGCCGTAGTAAGTCATCAACTCATTCGCACGAGCTGGCAAAGGCAACGTATTGGCAAGACGGTTCACATGATAAACGCCTGCTTTTTTGTTGGTGAGCGTATGACGCGTTTTCACCACATCGTTGCTATCAAGCTTAAGCTCAGTTTGTAAACGAAGACCTGCGATTGCATCTTCGCTCTCAATCACAATACTGTCTTGCTGTTGTTCAATATGGGAGATGACAAACACTGGAGCCCAATCTTGACCATCGCGATGCCCTTCCACACCAGGGCTGCTGAAAACGCCACGACCAAGCTCTGGGTGTAGAGTCATGGATACGTCGCTGTCCAAACGACCGTATGGCACGGGACGATGTAAAGCCATGCGGAAACCACTAAGGTCACCACTCACTTTTTGTCCCCAATGCAGAATCTCTGCATATTCGCCCAACTCTACAATCAATTGAGTTTGCTGACCGGTTAGCTCAATCAGTGTTTTGTCCGTCATCTTGTCTTACCTTGAAACTGGAAATTACGCTGCATCATAATGAAAAAAACAAAAGAATCTGTGAGCCACACCAAAATCATGGAAACGTTTACAGTTAATTTTTCAAACTTGTGCCATCGCCCGCTACGCCTTATTCCTTCTTATATTACGCAGCGATCAGCTCCAAAAACCTCAGATTCTTTGGTGACTGAGTTCTTTAAAGCACTGCACGTAAAGTCGAATACCAAACTGATTTATAAAGAATTTTTCGTTATTTAATTCATTACCTTACAACAACAAAACCATAAATAAGGTTACAGACCGCTCAGTTGAACTCCTCACCTCTTGAAGTGGTTAACCGACAACCGTATTCTTGAGGCTTCGAGATTCTTTATGAAGTGTCTCTCTTGGGTCCTAACTCAAAATCCCAGTTTGACGATACCGCAAATGCTCGTGTGCAGTGCGCCCGCGAACCACTTGTTGTATATGCTTCCTTGTCTCACATGCCCAGTTGATTTCAATTGGGCTCTCTTTCCTCTTCTTCCTAATAACTTCCTTTTCTTAGAAAAATCCGATTTAAATCATAACCTTAAATAACATCGACCCCATTATCCAAACCCAAACACAGCCCAACCAAAGTAAACGATTCCAACCCATACGGTCAGAAATCAATCTAAAATCGTGCTTAGAATCTCAATTTAAGAGATCAAAATCACACAAAACAGTAATAAACCCCTCATTACGACAAAAATGCCAACCTCATCATGAAAACGTTTCCAGAGTTTATTTACACTGCGCAGCGAGTTAGGACTCAAACCAATAAAAAATAAATCCATAAAAATAGAATGGAGACACTTCATGAAACAAAAGACGCTTGTAAGAGCGCTTGGGTTAACCCTCGCCCTAGCACCGCTTGCTGGTATGGCTGCAGTGGAGAACATCACTTACTTCGGCTACGCCAAGTGGGGCAACATTTACACCGATAACGATGAACACAATGGTGGCAAAGGCGAACGCAACGATGTGATTCGTGCTGGTCAAGGTTACGGTAACTACCGTTTGGGTAACGAACTGAACTGGTGGGAAGCAGGCCTCAAAGCCGACGTTTGGCAACAAGGCGACGCGTACTTTGATACCACACTTTACCTCGGTAGTGGCGAAAGCTGGGGTGACGTTAGCTTGATCCAAATGTGGTCAGCAGGTCATGGTCTGTTTGAAGGCCAAGCGGATGCCACCGTTTGGGCGGGCGAACGTTTCTACCGCCGTCATGAAGTGCACATGATCGACATTAAATACTGGGACACATCGAGCACAGGTATCGGTATTGAAAACTGGGATCTTGGCTTTGCTAAAGGCCACATCGCATGGATGGCGCCAAACTCTAGCGCAGATGGCCGCAGCTTACACAACATCGACGCACGTTTGAGCGGCATTGAACTGAGCGACAGTGCAGATCTTACGGTCGGTTTGAACTACGTGTTCACACAAAACTCTAGTTATGACGAAAGTGATATCACCACTTCTGGCGCCATGCTTTCTGCACTTTACCGTCAAGCTTGGAACTATGGTTCAAACACATTCGCTTTCCAATACGGTACGGATGCGCTTGCGGGCGGCTTGATGAGTGCTGAAGGCGGCTCAAACCGTAAATACAACACAGGCGTTGAACACGATGGTTACAGCTGGCGTATTTTCAACTCCGGCGATCTCAACGTGAATGAAGAGTTCCAAGTGATGTACTCCATCGCTTACCAAGACAAAAACCTGGATAACAACGAAGGTGAGAAATGGTTCAGCGTGGGCGCTCGTCCTCAGTACAGCTGGACAGAATACATGGCAACCGCACTTGAAGTTGGCTACGAATCAGTAGAAGCACAAAACGGCGCTGGCACCAACGACATGTACAAAGTAACGGTGGCGCAAATGTTCCAAGCAGGCAAAGGCGTTTGGGCTCGTCCATCACTGCGCTTGTTCGCAACCTACTCAGAGAAAACCGATGAGTGGAACCGTGGCGGCGAAGTCTACGGCCATGCTCGCAGCACTGGTGGACAAAACGTCGACGAAATCACCTTCGGCTTTAACGTCGAAACATGGTGGTAATCCAAACCCGCTACTATTTATGAACCCAACGGGGTGAGTAATACGCTCACCCCACAAAGGACAACGCAGATGAAACTAAAACCGCTAGCAACTCTATTCATGGCTCTGTCTCTTGGCGCGTGCAGTGGATTACCAGAGCAAACCTTTAATATTGATTTGAGCCAACCACAATGTTGCTCAACGTTAGATGCTTTGCCTCTGACCGCCCTATCGATTCCTTTCCACCAGCAAGTGGTTATGGATGCAAATCTGCCAAGTGTTAGCAGTGCGGTTTTACTTTCTTCAGATTCAGCTTCATCCAAACCGCTCCCAGTGATGAGCTATCAAATCACTTCTGACGCGCCATTCTCGCTACTTGTTCGCTCTTATGTTGATAACAATGCGTTATTTGCTGTGAACGTTCTTATTTATGACGCGAAATGGCAGCTTCTATCCGATTACTCAGCAAAAGACTTTAACTACCACACAACGGGCATGCGCGGTTTAGAGCGTGTTGAACAAGTGATCACAGTGAACCCACAACTTAAAGGCGCGAAATACGTGGTCATCGCTTCAGATTCGACACTGCTTGGCACCGAATTGACTCGCAAGCACCCAGAAGAAGTTTACGCAGAAACACAAAACGTCATTGGTAGTAAACAGCTTCCGCTCACAGCGCAGTTCCAACCTTTTGGCGTTATTGATGTTACGGCGAGTGCCTCTGACAACAACGCGGTATTAACGCTTTTGGCGGAATTGGGTACACAAACCAAGGACACCGCAAAAGCAGAGTTAACCCCTGCCGCATCGCCTGAAGCACAAGATGAATGGACGTTGTACCAATCTCAAATCGATGCAGCGCTCAAAGACAACGACGTAAAACAAGCTGCGGCGATTGCTAACCAAGCAGCTGAGCAAGGCTTTACCCAAGCAAAAGATTATCTCGTGAAGCAATTAGCAAAATAACGCTTCACAACAAGAACAAAGACACTCTCGCTACGGGCTCAAACTCCGTAGCGAAACAAGATTAGAAACAAAAAGTTAAGTAGGAAAACCATGAAGGCATTTTCAGAAATTCTCCAAAGACGCGACTGGGAAAACCCGCAATCAGTGAACATTCACTGTCTTAAGGCTCACAGCCCTCTTTCCAGTTTCCGCGATATTGACCATGCCCGCGACGGTATTCAAGCCCAGCGTCAATCGCTGAACGGACAATGGAAATTCAAACTGTTTGATGCGCCAGAGCAAGTTGACGGCGAGTTCATCGAGTCACAATTCAATGACAAAGACTGGGATGAGATTACTGTCCCTTCAAACTGGCAAATGCAAGGTTACGACAAGCCTATCTACGCCAACGTGAAATACCCATTCGAAGTAAACCCGCCGTTTGTACCAAGTGATAACCCAACGGGTTGCTACCGCACTACCGTGTCACTTTCAGCAGAAGACTTAGCCAATACGCAGCGCATTATCTTTGATGGCGTGAACTCGGCTTTCCACCTTTGGTGTAACGGCACTTGGGTTGGCTACAGTCAAGATAGCCGCCTGCCTTCTGAATTCGATCTAACGCCTTACCTTGTTGCGGGTGACAACAGCCTAGCCGTCATGGTGATTCGTTGGAGTGATGGCAGCTACCTAGAAGACCAAGATATGTGGTGGCTAAGTGGTATCTTCCGCGACGTGACTTTGCTATCCAAACCACAACACTGCATTGAAGATGTGTTCATCACACCGGATTTAGACGCGTGTTACCGCGATGGTTCACTTTCGGTTGTGACTTCGATTTCTGCGCCGGACACCTACCAAGTTCAAGTGCAGCTGTTTGATGGCGAACAAGCCGTGACAGAGCCTTGCATCGACCATCCGCACAACCGTCGCATTGACGAACGTGGCACGTGGGATGACGTAGTATTCCAAACATTGCACGTACGCGAGCCAAAGAAATGGACGGCGGAAACACCGAACCTTTACCGCTTAGTTGTTTCACTGTTGGATGAAAATGGCACGCACTTAGAAAGCGAAGCGTACCCTGTGGGCTTCCGTAAAGTCGAAATCACCGATGGCCAATTGAAGCTAAACGGTAAGCCTTTGTTGATCCGCGGCGTGAACCGTCACGAACATCACCCAGAGCTTGGTCATGTGATGACGGAAGAAGACATGATCCGCGACATCTGCTTGATGAAACAATACAACTTCAACGCGGTACGCACAGCGCACTACCCGAACCACCCTCGTTGGTACGAATTGTGTGATCAATACGGCTTGTACGTGTGCGATGAAGCGAACATCGAAACTCATGGCATGCAGCCAATGAACCGCCTATCGAGCGATCCTCAATGGGCGCACGCTTACATGAGCCGCTACACCCAAATGGTGATGCGCGATAAGAACCATCCTTCGATCATTATCTGGTCTTTAGGTAACGAATCCGGTCACGGCAGCAACCACAATGCCATGTACGCTTGGTCTAAAAACTACGACCCGTCTCGCCCAGTACAATACGAAGGCGGCGGTTCAAACACCACGGCAACCGACATCATTGCGCCAATGTACGCGCGCGTGAACACGGTCATCGAAGACGAAGCCGTGCCTAAATGGGCAATCAAGAAATGGGTGTCGTTACCTAACGAAACTCGCCCTTTGATCTTGTGTGAATACGCACACGCGATGGGCAACAGTCTGGGTAGCTTTAATGATTACTGGGATGCGTTCCGCGATTACCCTCGCCTACAAGGTGGCTTTATTTGGGATTGGGTCGATCAAG
The DNA here is from genome assembly GCF_030248355.1 of Vibrio sp. B172a. Lineage (NCBI taxonomy): Bacteria > Pseudomonadati > Pseudomonadota > Gammaproteobacteria > Vibrionales > Vibrionaceae > Vibrio > Vibrio sp. B172a. The sequence continues at coordinate 103,354 of NZ_JAHGAC010000007.1, forward strand.
GCTTGAGCCAATGGGACGAAAACGGTCAACATTTCTGGGCTTACGGTGGCGACTTTGGTGATGAAATCAATGACCGTCAGTTCTGCATCAATGGTTTGATCTTCCCAGATCGTACGGTTCATCCAACGTTGGAAGAAGCAAAATACTGCCAACGTATGATCACCGTATCACTGCAAGAACAAACCAAAGACGCTTGTACACTATTGGTGACTAACGAGAACTTGTTCCGAGCGACCGATAACGAGCAATTGAACTGGTCTCTGTTGGAAGATGGCAAAGTTATCCAAACGGGTTCGCTCACGCTTAATGTAGACGCGGACAGCCAAGCACATATTGAGATTGCCCTTAATTTCACACCAAAAGCGGAAGCGCAATACCACTTAAATACCGACATTACTCTGATTGCTACAACACCTTGGGCAGACGCAGAACACGTCGTCGCCTCTGAGCAAATGTCACTACGTAATACAGCAGGCCTTGTTCTACCTACATTGGAAACGCAACCAGCGCCAATGTTAACGCAGCAAGACAACACCGTTTTGGTGTCTAGTTTGGATGAAAAACATCAATGGCGTTGGGACAGCCAAACTGGCTTGATGACCGATTGGCGTGTCGATGGTGAAGTACAAATGCTTGCAGCACCACAAGATAACTTCTTCCGTGCACCACTGGATAACGACATCGGCGTGAGCGAAATCGACAACGTCGATCCAAACGCTTGGATGTGTCGCTGGGACATGGCGGGTATCGGCCAGTGGGAACGCCAATGCGTCGCTTGCCACAGTGAAACTCTGGCGCATGCAGTGAAAGTGACTTCGACGTTCGCTTACCACTTTAATGGTGAAGTACAAGCGATCACGACTTGGACGCACACCCTGAGCAATAACGGTGAGATGGCATTGGCTGTCGACGTGAAATTGGCTGATGATTTACCACCAATGCCACGCATCGGTTTGGAATTTGAACTGCCGTTGAATGAGCAAAACGCTCCGATCACATGGCAAGGCTTAGGTCCGTTTGAAAACTACCCAGACCGTTTGGCAGCGGCGCGCTTCGGCCAGCACACACAAACACTTGAGCAAATGCACACACCATACATTTTCCCAACCGACAGCGGTCTGCGCTGTGGTACGCAATGGTTGAAGGTGAATGAGTTAGAAATCTCGGGTGACTTCCAGTTCAGTGTGAGTCAGTACGCTCAGCAGCACTTAGCAGCAGCGAAACACACCAATGATTTGGTCGCAGAAGAGAAGATTTACGTGCGCCTAGATCATAAACACATGGGCGTTGGCGGTGATGACTCTTGGAGCCCAAGTGTGCACAAGGAATTCCAGTTAACGGAAAATCAATACGCTTACAAAGTGACGTTTAAACCTGCTCAGTAATCGATTGATACCCTAAACATAAAACACGTCAGTGTGGCTTAATCCCCAAGTTTCGGCTTGGGGATTTTTTATTTGTGCATAAGTTTTATGCCTGTCTTATTGAGCCAGTTTTCCGTAGATGTAAGCCAGCTCTGCCACGGTTTTCGCTGAAAACTTTTTCAACAGACTTGCGCGATGCACTTCCACCGTTCGCATCGCAATACACAACTCATCGGCAATGCGAATATTACGCTTACCCGCGATGATCAAACGCAGAATGTCTTTCTCTCTTGGCGTCAGCGATTCATACGCCGCTTTCGCGCCCGCAATATCCAAATTCGCCGCAGATTGAACTTGGCCTTTCAAAATCGCTTGTGCCAGTTCATCCCCTTTTACTGGCTTTTGGAAGAAATTCACCGCGCCAGCTTGCAGCGCATCCACCGCCATTGGGACATCGCCATGTCCGGTTAAGTAAATCACGGCCAATGGACTTTTGGCTTCATTGAGAATTTGATGCACTTGTTGGCCACGCAAATTAGGCATTCGGCTATCCAGAATCACGCAGCCCGCTTGATGGATATCCACGCCATCGAGAAATGCCTGCCCATCGGCAAACGTCGTCACAGAGAAGTCATGTTCTTCGAGCATAAACGCCAACGAATCTCGCACCGACTCATCATCGTCGACCACAAATACGGGCAGTTGCTTATCACTCATTCACTTCTCCTGTGTTTCTTTTTGTTTGCTCTTCTTCGTTGCGTTTTGTATTGGCGGTTTTCATGGTTTGATACGGCAAGGTTAATACCACCAAACAACCGTGTGGCTGAGTAGATTGGATAACGAAATCACCACCATGCATCTCCATCACATCACGACAGATCGCCAAGCCCAGACCTAACCCTTCCTGTTTTGTACTCACAAAGGCGGCGGTTGGGTTCTCATGCTCCAAACCCGTACCGTTATCGAACACTCGAATCGACATACTTTGCGCTTGATAATCCGTGTGAAGCGCAATTTTGCCTTGGTAACTGTTAGGATGATTTTCTGCGTACATCACACAAGCATCTATCGAGTTGTTCATCACGTTCACCAACACTTGCTGCAGACCTACGGCATCAGCTTCGACCCATTGGGGCTGTCCTTCGGTGCTGCGAACTACTTCAATGCTTTGCTTCTGCAAGCGGAAATTCAGCAGCTCAACCGTATCAGAAATCAGTTGCTCCACATCGCACGCAGCCATGTCGACGCTGCGCTTTTTAATCAAGGTTCGAAGGCGACAAACGATCGCATCGGCACGTTCTACTTGCGTCTGGATCTTTTCTAATACTGGCACGATATCTTCATGAGGACGCTTCTTAGCTAATCGTAACAAACCACCTTCACTGTAGTTTCGGATCGCCGCCAAAGGTTGGTTAATCTCGTGCGCAAGACTGCTGCCTAATTCGCCCACAATAGCCACTCGTTGTGAGTGCTCTAGCATTTCGCTCTTCTCTTTTAAACGCAGTAAGGTTTTCTCTAGCGCTTGTTTACTCTTACTGAAACGATACTCCAGCCAGAAGTGGTAAATGTTCAACACAATCACAAACAGAAACAACGCCCACGCCCATTCTTGATGGAAACGCAGCCAGCGTAGCGCCTCTTTCCACCAAGGTTGCTGCAATGGGTGCAAGTCCATCGCTTGGTAGAGTTTGTCTATCGACAACAAGCTGACTGGCGATGTCCAACCGGATGCTTTGGCTGCAATCGCTGCGGGATTATCGGCAGGCATCGCAAGTAACGCTCGACTGATCTTCTTGGCTAATTGGGACGATCCACGCTCCGTTTTCGCAAAGGACCAGTTTGGATACAGGGGCGTCGACACTGCACACTCGGTTTGAGGAAGTTTAAGCGGACTTAAAACCCGCAGCTGCCCCTCTTCCAATAGCCCTTCACCTTCCATTTGCTCAACCAAACAAGCTGGAACCACCGCGGCTTCCACATTGTGGTCACGCAGTTGGTAGAGGTTGGCATCGATTGGGAAACCCAAAAAGCGCACGTCCGAGAAGAAGTCATTCGGATCTAACCCTTTCTCTAGCACTTGATAACGTAATGTGAGGTAACCACCAAAGGCTTTCTCTGACACCGCTGCAATCGGCAAACCGGACACATCATTGAGTGTGGAGTAATGCGAATCAGAACGCACCACCAGCGCCGATCCAATGCCGTAATTGGAGTTTTCTGGCGCTTGGCTGGTCAACGTCGCTATCCAAGACAACGCGTACTGACGCCCCAAACGCACTGCTTGTCCGGGGTTAGTGAGAATGAAGTCCATGCTTTGGTCTTCGACTGCTTTGGTCATGCCATCGAGATCTAGCGGATGGAGAACAAACCGCACTTCAGGGATCTGTTGATTGAGCCAGTAAATCGTCGGTTGCCAACGCTGCTCCGCATATAAATGGCCGCGTATGGCTAGCACACCCACATCGACTTGCGGTTTAGAGAAAGCGCTGGAATCTAAGGTCTGCGTTGGTGCTGCATGTGCAAAAGAAACCGTGAGGCAGCCGAGCATAAGACTGATAAAAACAATCCATAAGCGAATGAAGTGTAGCGATTTTTTCAGCATGAATTGTTTCTTAATCCTCGGTATTGGGAAGCATCAGAATAACAGCAACATAGCGGAATCCACATTTGTTTTAGATCAACTTTGCTCTCGGTATGTGGAAATCCACTATATCGGCAAAGGGCTGCAATTCTGACAATGAAAACAAGCTCTAATCAATCTTAGCAGGTGAGTTATGGATTCCACCAAACGCCGTTTTCTCAGTGCCGTTACCGCCGGCGCTGCGCTGATTCCGATCGCTGGAATTGGCACAGCCACAGCAGGCACAGTGATCAGAAACAACAACGAACCCGACCGCAAAGGCCAAGTCGGTAAACGCTACGCCATGGTTGTCGATTTGCGTAAATGCGTTGGCTGTCAGGCTTGTACCGTCGGTTGCAGCATCGAGAACCAAGCCCCTATTGGCCAGTTCCGAACCACAGTAAAACAATATGAAGTCACCCTCAATGATGGCTCAACCGCGACAGAAGAAGTGAAGTCTTTCATGTTGCCGCGCTTGTGTAACCACTGTGATAACCCGCCGTGTGTGGCCGTTTGTCCGGTGCAAGCCACCTTCCAACGAGAAGACGGTATCGTGATGGTCGATAACAGTCGCTGTGTAGCATGCGCTTACTGCGTTCAAGCCTGCCCTTACGATGCGCGCTTCATCAACGAAGAGACCCTAACTGCGGACAAATGTACTTTCTGCGCACATCGCCTTGAAGAAGGTTTGCTGCCGGCTTGTGTGGAAACGTGCGTCGGTGGTGCTCGCGTGATTGGTGACATCAACGATCCGAACAGCGAAGTTCGCCGCTTGATGACCCAGCACCAAGACGACATCAAAGTGCTTAAACCAAACGAAGGTACCAAACCTCACGTGTTCTACATCGGCATGAATGAACGCTTCACTCAACACATTGAAGGTCAGCCTGCGATTTACGATCCACAAGGAGAAAAAGCATGAACATAACCGAAGTGCTCGTACAGCCTCAGGCCATCGCTTGGCTTCCGTGGGCAGTGCAATATTTCTTCTACATAGGCTCAGCTTATGCGGCGGCTATTTTGTTCTTAATCGCGCTGTTGTTTGAATCTCACACCAGCCATCGTCTGCGCGCTGCATTGGTGCTGACTCTGGCGATTGGCGCGATCGTTGGCCCGCTCGCGTTAACAGGCGATCTCCACCAACCGGGACGTGCTTGGCATTTCTACGCACACCTAACGCCATGGTCTTGGATGTCATTAGGTTCGTTGTTCTTGCCACTCTTCTCAGGCTTGGCTGTGACAACGGCATGGCTATATCTGCGTAATGATTTGATCAACCTTGAAAACCAACCGGGTAAGGTATTTCCGCTTCTTGCGAAGCTCTCGCTAGGTCGTTGGAAAACCAGCCGTAAGCTAATGATGGCAGCATCGATTGTGACCGTCTTATCTGGCCTCACCATCGCGCTTTACACTGGCGCAGAGATTGCGATCGTGAAATCTCGTTCGTTGTGGCATCAACCTGCATCGCCTGTGCTTTGGTTTGTGACTGCGTTTATTGGCGCGGTCGGCTTTACCCTACTTATTTGGCTTTTGATTCCATCGAAGTCGGATCGCCTGACCTTCGGAGATACTCGTTTACTGCGTCAGACGACCGCAATTAGCGGCGCATTATCGTTGCTGTTGATTCCTATCTGGGCTTCGAACAATGCCAGCTCATCCCTTTACGCTTCTCCATTATGGGTACAGCACATCGCATTACTAACGTCTTTGCTGCTGGGTAGCGTGCTGCTTGCACTGTTTACACTGCGTGATACTAATCGTCACTTCATTCGAGTGTTATTCATGTCTGGGATGGCACTGACCACAGCGTGGACGGTTCGTTGGGTCACCATGATGGAAGTACAAACCATCGCTAAATTCGATGTTGGCCCATATCCATATGACTTGCCGATTGGCAGTAATGGTCTGCTCGGCATCATCGGCATGTTTGGCCTGTGGATTGCGCTGGCATTACTTGGTTCCGAACTGATTCAACCAAAGCGTGAATCGGCACCTTCAACCCTAAATCAACACTGATCTAAGAGGATTTCATTATGGATAACAAACGCCGTCAGTTTTTGAAATCTGGCCTTGCAGTGGGCGGGCTTGGAGCCTTTGCTGCAGGCTACGCAACCACCACCAAACACATGGTAGAAGGTGCCATTCACGGTACAGCGGGTGAGAAAACCCGTGATATTCACCACGGCAACTCACTGGAGCCCGAATACAAGGTGAACGACAAGGGCAATTTAATCCCGAATCCGAATCAGCGTGTTGCGCCATCAATGTGTTTTGGTTGTTGGAGCCTATGTGGTTTGCGCGTTCGTATCGACAATCGTAACGATGAGATCCTGCGCATTTCGGGCAACCCATACCACCCACTATCACATCAGCAGCACATTCCATTTGAGACGCCAGTCAAGGACGCTTACTTGAGCTTGGCGGGTGAAAACGGTTTAGAGGGCCGTTCTACAGCGTGTGCTCGCGGTAACGGTATGATGGAAATCCGTAATAGCCCTTATCGCATTACCCAACCACTTAAGCGTGTGGGCAAACGTGGTGAAGGCAATTGGGAACCGATCAGCTACGAGCAATTGGTGGACGAAGTCGTCAACGGTGGCGATCTGTTTGGCGAAGGTCATGTTGAAGGTTTGAAAGACATTCGTGACCTAACGACGCCTGTTGATCCACAAAACCCAGAATACGGCCCGAAGGCTAACCAACTGTTGATGACCAACGCCGGTAACGAAGGCCGTGACGACATCTTCAAACGTTTTGCTTTTAATAGTTTTGGTACGCGTAACTTTGGCCATCATGGTTCTTACTGTGGCTACGCTTTCCGCGCAGGCAGCGGCGCGTTCATGAACGATTTGGATAAGAACGCCCACTTAAAGCCAGACTTCGATAATGCCGAATACGTTATTTTTATTGGCATGTCACCAGCACAAGCGGGTAACCCGTTCAAACGTCAGGCTCGTCAGTTAGCCAAAGCGCGTACCGAAGGCAAACTGGAATACACCATTATCACGCCGAGCTTGCCAGCAGGTTCATCCAGCCTAGCTGCGGGTGATAATAACCATTGGATGCCAATTAAACCGGGCACCGATTCTGCTTTGGTTCTTGGCATGATTCAGTGGATCATCGCCAACGAACGCTACAACAAAACCTTCCTTGCGCAGCCAGGAGCAACGGCGATGCAAAGAGCGGGCACGGCACATTGGTGTAATGCCACTCATCTTGTGATCAGCGATGAATCCCACCCACGCTACGGGCACTTCTTACGTGCGTCGGAAATGGGCATGCCATTTGAAGGGGAAGCACTGTCAGAGACTGATCCATACGTGATTGTCGATGCGCAAAGCGGCGAGTTGAGCGTACACAAGCAGGCAGGTGAAGCATCGTTGTTTGTCGACCAAGATGTAGAGCTGGCGTCTGGTGTCGTTCGCGTTAAGTCATCATTGCAACGTTTGAAAGAAGAAGCGTTTAAATACGATCTGGACTTCTACAGCGAGCAATGTGAGATCCCTGTGGATCAAGTCATCGCGCTAGCAAAACGCTTTACCAGTCATGGCACTAAAGCGGTGGTTGATACTCACGGCGGCAACATGCACACCAACGGTTTCTACAACGCCTTCACCATCATGATGCTTAATGCTCTGATTGGTAACATCAACATGAAAGGCGGCGCAATGGCGAAAGCGGGTGGTTATCCGACATCTGCCGCTGGCCCTCGCTACGACTTCACTAAGTTTGAAGGCAAGGTGGGACCAAAAGGCGTGTTCCTTTCACGCAGCAAATTCCCTTACCAGAAAACCAGCGAATACAAACGTCGCGTGGAGTCGGGAGAATCCCCTTACCCGACTCGTGCACCTTGGTATCCGTTTGCAGCTCCTTTGCTTACCGAGCATCTCTCGGCGGCGATCGATGGTTATCCATATCGAGTGAAAGCGTGGATCAACCATATGGCAAACCCAATCTATGGCGTGCCGGGTTTAAAAACGCTGCTTGAAGACAAGCTAAAAGATCCAAAGCAGCTTGGTTTGATTGTTTCTGTCGATGCCTTTATCAACGAGACAACAGCACTATCGGACTACATTGTGCCAGATACCGTCACTTACGAAAGCTGGGGCATGGCATCACCTTGGCATGATGTTCCAGTGAAAGCAGTGACGGCTCGCTGGCCAATCGTGGAAGCGCGCACAGAAAAAACCGCCGATGGTCGCAGTATTTGTCTGGAGAACTTCCTGATTGATATCGCCAAAAAGATGCAGCTAGGCGGCTTTGGTGACAACGCCATCAAAGACACGCAAGGTCGTTTACACGGTATTCACTCTGCTGAAGACTTCTATCTTCGCTCGGCAGCCAATCTTGCCTACGTGAAAGGTGGCGTTCCGGAAGTGAGTGCAGAAGACATTGCTTGGTCTGGTCTTGAGCGCCTATTGCCAAGCATGCAAAAAGCACTAACACCAGATGAGATGATGCGCGTCGCATACATTTTTGCTCGCGGTGGTCGTTTTGAAAACGCCACAGAAGCCTACAAAGGTGAGCAAATGAAGTACAAGTGGACACGTCCTGTTGCGATTTGGAACGAGCGTGTTGGCAGTGCAAGAAACACCATGACAGGCGAGTTCTACAGTGGCTGTCCGACTTGGCATCCACAAAAGCTCGCAGATGGCACACCACTTGAGACTCAGTACCCGAAAGCCGAGTGGCCATTCAACCTGACCAACTTTAAATCGAACATTCACAGCGCGGTATCCAATTTGTCACCACGCTTGAACTCAATTAAAGGCGTTAACCCTGTTTACATCCATCCAGCAGATGCCGCTGCGGCTGGCATTCAAACTGGCGATCATTTCGTGATTGAAACTCCAGGAGCCAGCACCACAGCGCTTGCAATGGTCATGTCTGGTATTCGCCAAGGTACGCTCGGTTTTGAACATGGCTTTGGCCACACAGAGCTAGGTCAGCGTGCGCACTGGATTGGTGATAAACAACAACCAGTGAAAACCAGCGGCAATGATGGCGTCAACATCAACGACGTAGGTTTGATTGACCCTACTCGTGAAGGTAAAGGTGTGATGCTGGATTGGGTGGTGGGTGCAGCAGCTCGTCAATCTCTGCCTGCGAAGATTCGCAAAGCGTAGCGATTCAGCCACCATTTGTTTGTTAGGCTTCTTCCCTTTTTGGGTGGAAGCCTTTTTTGTTTCTGCAGCAAGCCGCAATGCCTCTCCACAAGATTTATGTGGATTTCCACAATAGCCACAACTAATAACAATACTCACAATAATGCGCTCAAATAATAATCAAATGTGAGTCAGCATGTTTCGTAACTTATCTTTGGCTGCGCTTTGCCTGAGTGCCGCCTCTTTCGCAGCTTATTCTGCCCCACTCCCCGAACACGGTGAGATCTGTACCGGATGCCATGGTGTCGACGGTAAAGGTCAAGCAGGTATCGCACCTATGCTTGCCGGACTGAATGCCGACTATATGGAAAGTCAGCTCGAGCTGTTCTCGAACGACAAGCGCCACAATGTCATCATGAAAGGCATGGCCGATGAGCTCAGCGACCCGACACTTCGTGCAGAAGTTCTGCAATATTTTGCTCAATTGCCGACTTGGGAATTTACCGACCTTGAGCAGCGCGGTGATCAAGCGGATATCAGTAATCCTTATCGAAAGTTGGTTTATCAAGGAGACTGGGATAGAAACATTCCCGCTTGTTCAACTTGCCACGGCGCAAGTGGTATGGGCGTAGACAAATTCCCGCGCCTTGCGAGCCAACAAGCCGATTACTTACAAAACCAACTTCATGCTTGGAAGAACGGCACACGTAGCGGTGATCCGCTCAATATGATGGGCAGCATTGCGAAAAAGCTCACCGATAAAGAAATCGAAAACCTGTCTTACTACTTCGCTTCTTTGCGTTATGAGGAGTCGAAATGAAACTGATTTATTCCCTGCTGCTTGCAAGCATCTCTACCCTTGCACACACCAGTGATGCAGCAAACAATGAACTGCCAGATCGCCAAACCGAATTGCCAGCGGTACAAAAGCACGCTGACACACAGTACCTTAAACCTCGCGATTTAAGCACCATCGAAAACGACGAATTTGGTCAGAAAGTAAAATACGGCTACTCACTGTTTGTGAACTCACAGCAAATGCGTGGAAGTTATGTGGGTAACGAGCAAAACTGTGTGAATTGCCACATGGAAGCCGGACGTAAAGCCAACGCCGCGCCTCTGTGGGCTGCTTATATGGCCTACCCTGCTTATCGTAAAAAGAACGACAAAGTAAACAGTTACGCCGACCGTATTCAAGGCTGTTTCACCTATTCGATGAACGGCAAGCCACCAGCAAAAGACTCAAAAGAACTAGAGGCGCTCAGCGCTTATGCCTATTGGTTAGCTATGGGAGGCTTGCTGGACCAATACGGTATGCAAGATGAGCCGGTTCCTGCCATCAGCACTGAACAATTATTGACGGGCGGTAAGGCGGAAGATTTCCCGTTGCCAGAAAAAATCGCTAACGCTTTGCCTGCGGAGAAACGTGGCAACCTAGCAGGCCGTGGCTACCCAAAAATAGATAATCCAGAGCTTAAGCCTTCACCAGAGCGTGGCGCGCAAGTATACGTCGACAACTGTGCGGCCTGTCATGGCGAAAGTGGTCAAGGTATTCACGATAAAAACGGCCGCTCTTACATTCCACCTTTGTGGGGCGAATACGCTTACAACTGGGGCGCTGGTATGCACCGCATCAACACTGCGGCTTACTTCATCTATGAGAACATGCCTTTGGGCAAAAGCGTTCAATTGAGTAAGCAAGATGCATGGGATGTCGCGGCTTATATCAATAGCCACGAAAGACCACAAGACCCTCGCTACAAAGGTGATTTGCAAGCGAACGCGGCGAAGTACCACAACCACCAAGGGTACTACGGCAAAGAAGTGAATGGCCATGTTTTAGGCAGTAAAGCCTTCCCGCCAACCACGGTAGATTAAGGCGCAACTTCAATTCGACTAAAAGCGTGTTCACCTGAGCACGCTTTTTTGTTTTAAAACCTTGATACACCGCCACTATTCTCAATTGGGTGTTTGAGTTCATTCGCTGTGCATTGTTAAATGAAGCAAATTTCAGATCCTGAGTTCCCTATGGCTACCATCAAAGACGTCGCAAAAGAAGCTGGCGTATCCATTGCAACCGCATCTCGCGTCATCAATGACGCCCCACACACCAGTGAATCCGCGATTGTCGCCGTCAAAGAAGCGATGAAGAAACTGGGCTATCGCCCGAATGCCAATGCGCGTGCACTGGTCAGTAAATCGTCCAATGCGATCGGGGTATTGGTGAACGACGTTTCTGCGCCCTTTTTTGGCACCATGGTTAAGGCCATCGACACCATAGCTAGTGAACAAGAGAAACAGCTTCTGATTGGCAGCGGCTATCATGATGCCGTGAAAGAGCGCAACGCGATCAACTTGCTGATCAACAGTCGCTGTGAATCTTTGGTCGTGCACAGCAAAGGCATGACGGATGCCGAGCTAACCACGCTCGCTCATGAAATTCCGGGGATGGTGCTGATCAACCGTATCGTGCCAGACATCGCTTCACGCTGTATTGCTTTGGATAACCGCAAAGGCTCTTACATTGCCACTGAACATTTGATTCGCAATGGACACGAACACATCGGCTACATCTGCTCAGGCCATGATATAGAAGATGCAAGAGATCGCCGCGACGGTTACCTTGATGCTTTGCGAGATAATGGCATCAAGATTCGTGAAGAATACATCGAATACGGTGAGCCAGATGAAACCGGCGGCGAACAAGCTATGGTGAACCTAATGGCGAAGAACACGCCCATCACTGCTGTTGCTACCTACAACGACTACATGGCTGCGGGCTGCATGACCTTGCTGCAAGAAAATGGCATCCGTATTCCTGAAGACATGTCAGTGATTGGATTCGATGATGGTCATATCGCGCGCTACATTTACCCTCGCCTCACGACCATTCGCTACCCAATTCAAGTCATGGCAAACGAGGCGGTGAAGCTCTCACTTCAGCTGGTCAATAACGAAGAAACAGAACGCACGGAACACAAATTATTCATGCCAATTCTGGTCAGACGCTCTTCCGTTGGCAGCATCAAATAAAGCTCAAACCGGCCTGTGTGGCTGGTTTTTTCTTTTAAACAGGTAAGAAGCTTGTAAAACATTCCCGCAAAAACAAGCGCATATCGATAAAAAGGGTTATTCTTAGTTATTAAAAGTACGAAATAATAACTGAATGAGCACTCAACCTAATTCACGTCAATTGATCTCCTGTGAGGAGTGTGGCTTGGTCGTTCGCGTCCCGGACATCGAACAAGGTCAAAAAGCCCAGTGCCCTCGCTGTGAGCATGCGCTAACCAAAGTCAATGCGAAACCGTATCAAAGCGTTATTGCTGTGTCGGTGGCTTGCCTGATCACCTTGGTTTTAAGTGTCTCCTTCCCATTCATGTCATTCAGTGTTCAAGGCCTTTCTCAAGAGATTACCTTGATGCATGCCGCTAAAATGCTGGCTGAGTTTCATAACGCCCTATTAGGCGCATTACTGCTGGCAACGGTTTTGGTGCTTCCGGCCATTTATGTAGGCTTGATCCTCTTTCTTCACCTTGAAGCGCTAAAATCACTCAAGCATCCGTTAGGGAAGAAACAAACTCGCATGGCAAAATCGCTGTGTCGCATCTTATTCCGAGTCGAACCTTGGCTCATGGTCGATGTGTTCTTAATTGGCGTTTTGGTGAGCTTAATTAAGATCGCCTCACTGGCTGAGATTGGCATGGGCAGTTCATTCTGGGCATTCTGTGTTTACACCATCTTGGTTGTGAAGTGCATTTCGATGGTCGATAAGAGTTGGCTGTGGGGACACTTCATTCCTGCGATTGAGCTGCCGAATGTGAAAGAAGGTGACACGCACCACAATGAAAACCACATTGGTTGCCACACCTGCCATCAGCTCAACCCTATTGAAGACAAAAAGCATCAGAAATGTATCCGTTGTGGCAGCCCGGTTCATAAGTACAACCCGCGAGATAATATCCAGAAAGCTTGGGCGCTGTTGTTTGCCTCGATCATTTTCTACATTCCCGCCAACCTTTATCCAATGATGTACACCGTGAGCCTTGGTCACTCAGAGGGTTCGACCATTATGGAAGGCGTAATTCTGCTGTGGAAGTTAGGCTCCTACCCGATTGCTGCGGTCATCTTCTTTGCGAGTGTATTTATTCCGATGGCCAAAATGCTCGCACTTGCATGGCTGTATTACAACGCCCAAAAAGCACAATACTTGCCGCCGGAAGAAAGTATTTCGCGTTTAAAAATCTACCGAATCACTGAGTTCATCGGCCGTTGGTCAATGATTGATATTTTTGTGGTCGCAATTTTGGTTGCACTGGTGCAATTGCAAAACTTAATGGCGATCTATCCTGGCCCTGCAGCACTCTCCTTTGCTGCGGTGGTAATTTTCACCATGCTCTCTGCAATGATTTTTGACTCGCGTTTGTTGTGGCAAAAGCCGCAAAACGAAGCGCAGGAGCCAATGACTAATAACTTAACTGAGAAAGCCAAATATGAGTGATGAGAACAAGACAACCGCTCAAATAAAACCGCAAAAGCAGGTCTCTGCGATTTGGATCATCCCGATCCTTGCGTTAGCGATGGGAGCGTGGATGTTGTTCCAATACATCAACAGTACCGGTCCAGAGATCACGCTGAAGCTACCAACTGCAGAAGGCATTGAAGTCGGCAAAACCGAAATTAAAGCACTGAACGTGAAAGTTGGGGTGATCACCGACGTCAAGCTTAGCGAAGACTACGATCACATCATTGCAACGGCGCAAATGAACAAAGATGCCAAACGCATGCTGCGTGAAGACTCGATGTTCTGGGTGGTAAAACCGCGTATCGGTCGTGAAGGTGTATCTGGTCTAGAAACCTTGTTGTCAGGTGCGTACATCCAGCTTCAACCAGGTAACTCTCAGGTTGAGAAAGAACGCTTTGATGTGCTTGATGTGCCGCCAGTGGCCTCTCCAGATGCAGAAGGTTTGCGCATTGTTTTGACTCATAAAGAAGCAGGCAAACTTGGGGTTGGTGATCCCGTTATCTACAAAGGCTTTACGGTAGGCCGAGTTGAAACGACGAGCTTCGATGTCGACACTCGCCGCGCTTTATACCAATTGTTTATCTTCAAGCCATACGACAGCCTAGTACGTACCAAAACCCATTTCTGGTTAAGCTCTGGTGTCGATTTACAGCTTAATGCGGAAGGCTTTGAAGTGAAATTTGGCTCACTAGAGAGCATGATTACCGGTGGGGTCACCTTCGACACCATTTCTGGCATTGGCGATGGTGATGAAATCAAAGAAGACATGACACACTTCCGTCTGTTCGATGATGTGAAGCAAGTGCGCGAAGGCATGTACGACGACTACATTCAATTCGTAATGATGTTTGAAGAATCGGTACGTGGTCTAAAACGCAAAGCACCCGTGGAATATCGTGGCCTTCGTATCGGTACGGTAATGAAAGTGCCAATGCGTATGCCAACGCCGGAAGAAGATTTCTCTGCGAAGAAGATTCCTGTCCTAGTACGTATCGAATTGGGTCGCGTGTACAACAACCTACCCGCAGACAAATTGCCGCTGTTCAAAGAAAAGCTGACAGAAGAGTTTGCTAAAGGACTTCGCGGTACACTAAAAACCGGTAACTTACTAACGGGCGCTCTATACATCGACACCGACTTCTACCCAGATGAAGACCCATACGTGCCGAGCAAATTCGAAGACTTTGACGTGTTCCCGACCAAACAAGGTGGCTTTGCTCAGGTTCAGCGCCAAGTGAATGACTTCCTAACCAAGCTAAACAGCTTACCAATGGAAGACACGTTGAACTCACTTAACAGAACACTGAAGAACTCAGAAAAGACGCTGGCTTCGGCAGAGCGTGTTGCAAGCAGTGTGGATCGTCTCCTCAACCAAGACGACACCAAAGCGATTCCTGCGGACATTCGCAAGAGCCTAGAGCAACTTCAAAGAACGTTGGATGGCTACGGTCCAAACTCCACCATGTACAGCGAAATGGAATCAACACTGAAAGAGCTTGAAAAAGTAATGACTGAGTTCAAACCGGTGCTAAAACAATTGAATGAAAAACCAAACTCATTGGTGTTTGGTGAAGATGAAGTGAGCGATCCAATTCCAGCGAGAGGGCAAAAATGATGAAACGCGGACTTTTATTGATTTCTGCCCTATTGGCAGGCTGTAGTAGTGCTCCTGAAGACACAGGCGCTTTGTATGTCTTACCGGAAGCAAGCTCAGCAAAGGTAAGCGATACCATGATCGCACAACGCCCACAACTTGTGGTTCGCCCAGTTGAATTGGCAAGCTACCTTGCCGACAGTGGCATTGTGTATCGCGCTTCAGAGACTCAGATCATCCAAGCGAAACACAATCAGTGGGCGCACAGTATCTCTGAACAAATCACGACGCGTGTAATCGACGAATTGCGCAGCAAGCAAAGCCAATACTGGCCGGTAGAAGTGAATAACCTGCTCGATCAGAGTGACGAAAACAAGCTTCAATTGTCACTAAGTAAGTTCAATGGCAGTTATGAAGGCAACGCTGAGATCGAAGGTGAATGGCTCCTTGTTGATGCTAACGGCAAGGTGAAGACCAGCGCACCAGTCAAAATCAGCATGCCTTTACAAGATGAAGGCTACGATGCGCTTGTCGATGCACTATCGGTAGGTTTGAACAACCTGACAGATCAAATCGCCGCTCAGCTATAACACACCTCGCCCATTCAGTTCTCTGAGTGGGCGACTTTTTCTCCCCTTGTTTTCCCGATACACTGTAACCCTGCCCTTTTAGTGAGTGATAAAGAATGAAAGACATGCGACAAGCGTTGCTCGATGCCGGATTGCATTTGATCAATGAACACGGCTTTGCTGGTGTGGGTTTAATGAAGATCATCAACGAAGCAGAAGGTACTAAAGGGTCGTTTTATCACTACTTCAAATCAAAAGAACACTTTGGTGCGATTTTGCTGCACGACTACTTTGAAACGCACCTTGAGCGTCTCGAACGCTTTTTGAGTGACGAGTCCAAAGCGCCAAGCGAACGCGTGCAAGCTTACTTTGATGATTGGTGCGTCGTTAAGTTGACCGACGATTTTCGTATTCAATGCTTAGTCGTCAAACTCGCTGGTGAAGTTTCTGGTCACGACACTGAAATGCAAAGTGAAATGGCTGTTGGCACTAAGAAAATGATTGAGAAAATGACGACTTTCTTTGAGCGCAGCAATCAAGAAGGCACGCTTAGTTTGTCTGCACCGGAACAAACAGCAAAAACACTGTTTAGCTTGTGGTTGGGTTATACCTTGCTTGCGGCAATGCAAAAAGATCGCGCAATTCTAGATGATGCGATGCAAACCACCGTCAAGCTGCTAAACGAGTAAGCAGAACCTCTCACATACTCGGTAAAACACAGCACATATATCGAGATAAACCATCAAGATAAAGACAACAAAGCCAGCATTTCGCTGGCTTTATGTTTATTAGATGGGTAATGCTAATTCCCGACTCCACCGACGGTTTCTGCAGGTGTTTCTGGCGTCACTGGAGGCCACTTCTTGAAGGTTTCCAAATGCTGCTGAACAGCGGCTTGGGCAGGACCAAAGGCCCACATTTTCTGCCCCATCCATTTTAAGTACATCCCGGATTCTTCTTCCGCCCGTTCATAAGGATCTTGGCGTAGGTTGAATAACAGTGGCGCATTCAACTCTTCTTTCGGACCACTCCAACCGTGGTTTTGTACCACAAAATGCGCTTTCCAATCCCCCACACGAACGGCTTGCAGTTTATCGCGCTCGTAGTAAAAGATTTCATTGCGATTAGATTTGCCGTTGTTGGTTAGCATTTCCATTTGGTTGTAGCCATCAAGGTGTGCTTTGTGGCCTTTGTAACCTTTCAGCATTTGCTGTTTTAAATCAGCAGGACCACCAGCAGCTTCGACCAACGTCGGCAGTAGATCCATACCATCAAACATACCGTTGCTGACTTTATTTGCTGGGATTTTTTCAGGCCAACTGATCAAGAAAGGTGCTCTAACCCCACCCTCCCATGTTGTTCCTTTCTCACCATGGAAAGGCGTCATGCCTCCGTCTGGCCATGTCATGATCTCAGGCCCATTATCGGCGGTGAAGATCACTATGGTGTTGTCAGCAACGCCGAGCTCTTCAAGCTTCGCAAGCATTTCTCCAACGTGGTCATCGAGGTCTTTCATCACGACCTCTTGCAATCCCCAACCGTTAGTTCCAAGCATAGCTTCATATTTCGGAGAGAGATGCGTCCATACATGACCTCTCGATGGACAGTACCAAGTAAAGAAAGGTTTTTCGGCCTTCACCGCACGCTCAATAAAATCGATCGCATGCTTGTTGACCTCATCATCAAGAGTACGCATTCGCTCAATGGTGAGAGCGCCATCATCTTTAATCGACTGGCCACCTTTTCCATCGGCTTTTGCGTGAATCACATTACGTGGCGCAAACTTTTGGAAAGCTTCATCCTTCGGCCAATCAGGATCTTCGGTGTATTCCATTGCGTTTAGGTGGTAAAGCCAACCCCAATACTCGTCAAAGCCGTGCATGGTTGGAAGAAACTCATCGCGATCACCTAAATGGTTTTTACCAAACTGCCCTGTGACGTAACCAAGCTCTTTAAGTAACTCAGGCAGAGTTGGCGTATTTTGGTTAAGCCCAACAGGACCACCAGGTAGGCCGACAGTGTGCATGCCTGTTCTTACCGGTAATTGCCCAGTTAAAAAAGCAGAACGCCCAGCAGTACAAGATGGCTGGGCGTAATAATCGGTAAGTAACATGCCTTTTTCAGCGATGCTATCAATGTTTGGCGTCTGGCTACTCATCAACCCACGGTGATAAGCGCTGACGTTAGAGACACCAATATCATCAGTAAATATCACGAAGATATTGGGTTGGTCCTGCGCTGCAGTTGCAGCGAAGGACATCAATGAAGCCAATCCTAGCGCTATACGACGAAGTATCCCTTTCATAAATTTTCCTTATGCTGTTTGCTCTTCTTTTCTGATCATCTTCAGCCCCACCAAGCCAAAGCCGAACTCCAAAAATAGATACACGACTAACAACCAATGCGGCATTCCGTCTACTAGCAAACTCAAGAGCCTTCCCATCGCTAAGCCCCACATAAAAATGACCAAGCTATACAGTGCAGGTAGACGATATTTGGTGCTCATCGCCCCCATTACCCAAAACATAGCGAGCGCTAAATACAATCCCATGACCGCTCGGAAAATGTGGCTAACGTTCACCGAGGATGCATCAATCCCAAATAAAAATGAGAGCGAGTCAACCGGTGAAAAACCATAAGAAAGTGCAATTGGGGTAAGACCTGCCGCAGCTAAGAGAAGAAAAATACTTTGAATTTTCATGACATCTCCTGATTCGCTGTTTCACATACAGCGTAGTTAAATTAACAAATTAAACAAGTTGCATAACTAATGCGTTTTTGAAAGAGGCTTGATGGAGCCTGTGTGTCCTTAAGCAAACATCAATAAAGGCGCCAAAATACACAAACCGGATAGCAGGACGTTTTCGATTTTCATCTGGGATTCTCCGTCAAATGTCATTCCATCGACGTTGAATTTTGAACGCGTTACCACGCTCTTCGATGGTTAAAGAATACACGATACAAACCGGTCGGTCTAGAGTTATTTACAAAAAAGATCTTAGCTCGATCATAGAGAATCGGTATCACGCTGAATTGAAAAGAAAGTTATCCATAAACCTGAGATTTTGAATTACTGCAATCCATGCTCTACGCTAATTTTGTGCGATTCATTTAATAACGATTACAAACACGGACGTTGATATGGCTAAGATGACCTTCCCTTCTATCGCCCTTATTTCCTCGCTTGCAGTGGCGCCAAACGCAATAGCAGAAGAGACGCAATCCCCACCAAGTAACTGGCAACACAGTGTCGAGATCTACATGCTCGCCCTAAATATCAATGGTGATACCACCATGGGTAACTTCTCTTCCAGTCTCGATGTCGATCCAAAGTTCATCATGGATCATCTCGACATTGGTGCTATGGCAAGACTTGAAGGGGTATATCAAAACAAATGGGGTTACTACATCGATTACAGTTTTATGGACCTCAGTGGTGACGTAAATAACCTGTCAGGTATTCTCCCAAATGTCAGCTATCGTGCTGATTTGGAGATCCGTCAGGGCGTTCTCGAAGCAAAAGCATTTCAGCGTGAAACCTACTCCTTCGGCATGATCGATTACATGTTTGGCTTACGTTGGTGGGATAACGACATCAAGGGCAAGGTTTACCGCAACGATAACCGTATTCTGGTGGATAGACTCAACATCAAAGAAGACTGGGTTGATTTTCTAATGGGTGTTCGATGGATCAATGACCTAACCAAAGATTGGCGCTTTCATGCCAGCTTGGATGCCGGTTTAGGTAAAGACACCAACTTTACCTATGCGACCCAATTTGGTTTGCGTTACCACATTAATGATTGGTCAGACGTTAACCTCGCTTATAAATCCACTTGGGTTGATTACGTAAACGAAGGAACCTTTGAATACGATACCGCTTCGCATGGCTTCTTAATCGGTCTTGGTTTGTACTTTTAATAACTTTAGGGCGAAGTGTTTCGGCACTTCGTACCGGATTCTCCTAAGCTAATAAGAACGAGTGTCACAAGGTGTTGCTTAGATGAACAAATCGGAAGTTATCTGGCCGGATTATTATCATCCCAAACATTCTCACATTCATGTGCGTAGCCAAATCGAAATCCCTGAACCTCCCGAGGTTGTATGGCAACACTTAGTTCGTGCTCATGAATGGCCTGCGTGGCGAGACGGAAAAACCATGGTGCAGATCCTAAGTGGTGACAGTACATTGTGCAAAAACACCATGTTTCGTTGGAAAGCCTCTTGGCTCGACTTTCATTGTACGGTTGTGGAATACACACAGCATCAGCGCTTGGCTTGGAAAGGGAAAAAAGGCGGCGTTGATATGTATCACGCGTGGGTGTTGGAACCAACCAAAACCGGTTGCAGTATTGTCACCGAAAGCACGCAACGTGGTGGCATGACTTGGCTTACCAAATACTTCGCACCAAAAAGGTTGAGAAAATACCACCTCAAATGGCTAGAAGAGCTATGTCGTCAGTCTCATGGTCACTGCGGCAAATAAGCACCAATGCCCACCGCCTACCGACGGATATGTACAATAAATGCTCCCTCCCTGATCTCAATCATATTTGAGACACATTGCATGAGATACCCTTAGCGAAAACTATAAAACCCAGTCATATGACCACATGGTCAATAGATAAGGCGCTTGAGCAGCAATGTCGATTAACATTTCAGATCTAACCACCGCATTAAGCAAGGTGGAGCACATCCACAAAGTTCAATTGGAAAACGTGCATCAGTTTTTCAAGTCTAACGAAACTTTCTCGGTAAAAGCCTTTAGCCAAATTGTGGCGACGGACTCTATTGATGAACGTTTTAAAGCTATCGACAAAGAATTTGCTTTGTTGGGCGATGCTAAAACTTACCTGCTAGAGGCTTCTTACTTGGTTGCTTAGGGACAAAGCCAACTAAAGTAAAAAATTGCGCTTTCAAACCTTAAATGAGATTTATTTTCAATCGCATTACTGCTAAATTATCAGCAGTTATCGTATGAGGTTTTGCAATGAACGCGAAGAAAGCGCTCAAAAAATTGAAGAAGAAAGCGGTTAAGAAAGTCGCCTCTTCTTCAAACAAACAACTTAGTGTATTAAAGAACAATGCATTAGGTAGCGTTGTCACATCTCAATCCCGCACTTCTTCATTACAAAGTGAACTCGTTAATGAGCTAAAAGGCGTAGCAAACCAAGCTGCAATGAGCGCAGCTTATGAACTTGCCGCCCCACTCAATCCGCTGTTGTCTTGGTTTAACGATTCGGGAGGTGTGGTCGATTTCACTACTTCAGCTAAAAAAGCGTCAACGCCACTACCTAAGCAATCTGCCAATGATGCAGCACCTGCATTTTCGGTAAAATCAGTGGGACATTTACCCTTAAAGTCACCACCTTGCAAACGATGCCCTGCTCTTTCTAACGGCATTTGTAAATGTGCAGCTAAAAAGTTTAGGTTGAGCGCATAAATTAACGCGCTAGCACCCACAGATTAGATCAAAAAAGCCCGACATCACGTCGGGCTTTTTGCTATTCATTTTTCGCGGTCATTTAGGCCAAGTTCATGATCACTCGGCTGACTGATGGGCCAACAATTCGGGTTAAAGCGACCCCTGTTAATCCTTTCACGAGACTCTTCGTTCCACTGACCATCGCTTTCTCAACAAAAGATGGTTTTTCGCTACTTTGCGTCCAATGGTGACTTTCTAGAATTTCCATCAGGCTATCACAATCAAGCTCTTCACTATCAAAACTGATAGCAACCGAACCTGCGTATCGCTTGTGCTTAATTTCGTGTACGGCATCAATCTCTTCCAACTGACAAATCAGTTCCGCAACCTCATTAGGGTGATCTTTAATGTAGTCAGAACGAACTCTAAGTCGCTGATTTGTCTTGTGAATGTAAGTATTCATGCTAGCACCAATCCAAATGATAACTATTACTGTTTGCAACAGTACCACTGAAATTGATTAAGCGCAAAACATTTGTAATTAGTTTGTCACATGATCGTTTTTCCCAATGAATCGCACTTTGCTTACCGTATAATTTTTTTATGAAACAGTACGTCGACCAGGCCTTAAAACTAAGAAAGTGGGTATCGATTGGCCACCATATCCCGGGAAGAGTAAGACTCAAATACAAGCTGGGCATCGTAGCGCACCTTGCCAAATTCCGTAGTGACGACATCGAGAAAGCCATTTCTTCTATTCCTGCGTTCAAAAACTACAAATTGAACAGTGCGACGGGAAGCATCGTCATCGAATACGACCCAATGACAGTCAACCCTAAGGCGATTGACGCGTTGTTTTCGGATTCAGAACAGGCTGCAGAACAAGCATGCTATTCGATCGCTGAGCAATTGGACTTAAATGGAGAACGTTCATGAGTGACTCATTGAACAATGCAAATCCATACGAAGCCTACTTCAAGGCTATGGTGGAAATGCAAAAGGAAATGGCGAATGCTTACATGGCAAGCATGCAAAACGGTGAAATGCCGCCAATGCTGATGCCTCATCAAATGGGTATGATGCCGCATTTCCCACATCCTGCATTTTGTCATCCCCACCAAATGCCACCGGGCATGGGGGCACAATTCCATCCAGGAATGATGCCACCACCTCCACACTGGCCACATCCGGGGATGATGCAACACCCACCTCAACCTCAACAACCACCACAGACTCCTGAAACACCGGAGAGCGACCCATTATTCGAGCAGGCTCAGGCAATGCTAGAAGGCGCTCTAGGTGAAGAAGCAGGCATGTTTAAAGAGATATTAGGAACTTTCGGTATGAACGATAAAGAGTTTTGGAAAGGCGCTATGGTAGGCGCTGCAGCAGCACTTCTACTTAGCAATGAAAATGTGCGCGGCAAACTAATGGGCTTGGTATCAGGTGCTGGCGATATGCTGAAATCTGGTGGTTCGAGCGTAAAAGAAGGCGCTGTTAATACCGCAAGCGCAGTCAAAGAGAACGTTTCAACAGGTAGCGAGATCTTCAAAGATACTTACGCTGCCGGCAAGCAAGGCTTTCAAGAGTCTGTAGAGCGCCACAAAGAAGAACCTGCAATCAAAGAAGTAGCAGAAAAAGCGCCTCGCGAAGAAAGCGAAGGTGAAGATGGCCAACCCGTTATTAAAGAACATGAGTAATTCAGCCAATAAACTCAGTTCTGCCAATCGCGCTATGCTCGTTGGTGCTATAGCCGGCGGTAGTGCAACGATTGCCAGCCAATGGAAAGAGCACAAAGCTGGCAATATCGACACCAATGAAATGGCGACTAACGCAGCGAAATCCGCGCTAAAAACCGCAGCTATCGCTGGTGCGACAACTTATGTGGCAGAAAAAATGGCAGGCCGCCCTGCACTCTCCATGCTGACGATTCTCAGCGTCGGTGCAGCAGGCCTTTACCTTATGGATCAAGCTTCGGACTCTAAAAATGAACAATAACAACCCATACTGCGGCTACCCTTATTACGGATATCCGCAACAACAAAACCAAGCGGCTGAACAACAACCTGCAGAACAACCTTACAAAAAGCAAAACTCCAAAACCCATTTCGCTATGGGTGTGGCTGCAGGCGCTGCAGTTGCTTACCTCCTAACCAATAAAAAGTTCCAACAAGGCGTTGCTACGACTGGCGAAAAAGCGTGGTCTGCGGTTCGTGGCGAAGTTGAAGAACTAAAAGAGCGTTTGGAAGACACCCAAGCAGAGCTGGAATACTACCGTAACCTTTACAAAGGCGAAGAATGATCTCGATTCAGGTAAAGCATCACTTTCCCGGTCGAATCCGCTTTAAAGCATCAGCACTGAGACATCACAAAGATGTGGGTACTTGGATTGAAACCAGTTTAATGGCGATCCAAGGCATTAGTGCGGTGCGAGTGAACGAATCTGCTCATTCTGTTGTAGTGGAATACGACACGCAATTGCTGCAAGCAAAAACTGTCGAAGAGCGTTTAAACCAGCTTGATTTAAACGACGCAACGCAAGAAGAAACGGAACATAAGTTCACTCGCGGCGATATTGCAATGAATGTGATTGGCACTATCGCTGCAGCTTTGCTGCCAAACAAATGGGGCGCACTTTCAACAGCTACCTTAATTGCCCCAACGCTGTTTGAAGGTGTGAGCGACCTAAAAGACAAAAACATCTCGGTTGAAGTTTTGGATGCGATTGCCGTTGGTCTCTCAGCTTGGCGCGGTGATTATCGTACCGCAATGATGACGCAAAGCTTGATCAGCCTTGGGGAATACATGGAGCAAAAAACCAGTCGTAATAGTGACCAACTATTGGCTGATTTAATGCGCCCTCAAGAGTCGATCGTTTGGCGCGTCGATGGGTCAGACCGCACTCAAGTCAACTCGACGGAACTGAATGTTGATGACATCATCGAACTGGCTCCTGGCGTATCGATTCCTGTTGACGGCACCATTGTAAAAGGCGCGGCGTTAATCAACCAATCATCTCTTACTGGTGAGAACGTGCCTGTTCGTCGTGAAGAGAGCGCGGTTGTTTACTCTGGTACTAGTGTCCATGAAGGCACTATTCAAGTTCGTGTTGATAAAGTCGGAAGTGAAGCAACAACCGCAAAAATTGCTAAGTTGATTTACGACTCGTTGAGTGAAAAAAGTGAAATTCAACAAGTCACACAAGACATGGCAAATCGCCGTGTAAAAATCACTTTAGGGATTGGTGCAGCTGTCTTCGCACTCACTCAAGACATCAACCGCGTTGCATCGGTGTTTCTTGTCGATTATTCCTGTGCCTTGAAACTGAGTACCCCAGTAACGTTCAAGTCCATCATGTACCGTGCTGCGCAACAAGGCATCTTGTTTAAAGGCGGTAGTGCAATTGAGAAGTTAGTGAAAATCGACACTTGTGTGTTCGATAAAACAGGGACACTCACGCATGGTGATATGCAGGTAACGGATGTCATTCCCCTCTGCGACTCGAACTCTGCACGTGACTTGCTAGCGATTGCTGCCTCGGTAGAAGAGCACAGTAACCACCCACTATCTCAAGCTGTAGTAAACGCTGCCAAGCACAACCAACTGCCGCACATCGAGCATGGTGAAGTGGAGTACGTGATTGCACACGGTCTCAAGAGCACAATGAACGAACATGAGTTGGTTATGGGTAGCCGTCACTTCCTAGAAGTGCATGAGGATGTTGACTTCACGCCATTTGAAGATGTGATTAAGAAATACGAGGCGCAAGGTCGCCACCTTATCTTTATCTCTCATCAAAATGTGTTGATTGGCATGATTGGCTTACGTGATCACT
Source organism: Vibrio sp. B172a (assembly GCF_030248355.1). Classification (NCBI taxonomy): domain Bacteria; kingdom Pseudomonadati; phylum Pseudomonadota; class Gammaproteobacteria; order Vibrionales; family Vibrionaceae; genus Vibrio; species Vibrio sp. B172a. The sequence continues at coordinate 128,388 of NZ_JAHGAC010000007.1, forward strand.
TACGTGAAGATGCGCTAGAAACCCTGAATGCCCTTCGCCAGTTTGGCGTAAAAGAGCTGATCATGATTACGGGTGATAGCCAATTCAAAGCCAGTATCCTTGGCAATGAGTTGAAGCTAGATCGTATCTTTGCCGAAGCGGTACCTTCTGAGAAATCGACTATTGTCGAAGCACTTCAAGCAGAAGGTCGCACTGTTATGTTTGTCGGTGATGGTGTTAACGATGCTCCAGCACTCACCGCGGCAGATGTTGGTGTTGCGATGGGCCGAGGAACCGAACTCGCCCGCCAAGTCGCGGACGTAGTTCTACTTCGTGACCATTTGTCTGGATTAGCTGAAGCGCGCGAACTTGCTAACATCGCCATGCATGTGATCAACTCCAATATTAAAATTGCTGAGTACGTGAATAGCGGAATCATGCTTGCAGCCGCACTAGGGTGGTTAAACCCAGCGATGAGTGCCCTGCTCCATAATGGTACGACATTGTCTATTCTTGGTCGCTCTGCGGCGCTAAGACATGGGTAATTCCTGAATTCCATCGTCCACTTAGATAGAAAAAGCCCCGATGCAATCAAGCATCGGGGTTTTTTACTGTCTACTTACTAAACAACTAATTCGCTGAAAGCTTATAACGATCGTCGATAACCGTCACTTCAGGGAACGATTTGCCCGCCTTCATCGCTTTCTCAGTTTCTTCTTTCACTGATTTATCAATCCAGAAGTTCGCAATGTCCATTGGGTGAAGAATTCGTTCAGTATTTTTTGTCATACCGTTTTTCGGGATCTTAACCCAACGCCAGTGCACATCACGCGTGTAAGGTACCATGTAGCCAGGAACGATCACGTTCGCATCACCCACGTATTTTTGAATCTGACGCGACAAATCGTAACGTTTTTGCTGTTCAAACTCATTGTCATACGCTTCAATCAGTTTATCTAACTCTGGACTGCTGTAGTTGGTGTGCGCGTTCGTTTGTGGCTTGTTCGCGTTATCTGAGTGGAAGTATTCCCAGTACGCAGGGATCTCACCAGAACCCATGTTCAAGAACGCCAATTGGTGCTTCTTCTCGAGGATGTATTTGAATGCCGAAGAGCCATCAACCAGATTCAGAGTAAACTCCAAGCCTGCAAGTTTTGCTTGCTCTTTTAGGTAAGCAATACGCGGCGTGTGTGAGTTGTAACCGTAGGTAATTGCAAAACTTAGACGCTCGCCTTTGTCGTTTACACGGATACCATCAGAGCCGACCTTGTCAAAGCCTGCTTTTTCGAAATGCTTAATCGCTTCTGCAGGATCAAACTTCGGTGGCTTGTTGTTTGGATCATCGTAATCACCATGACCAAAACCAAGGCCATGTGGTTTACGAGAGTAGTCACCACGCATGATGTTTTCGATCATACCGTCGTAATCAGTCGCCGCCATGATACCTTTACGCACTTCTAGACTATCCAACATTGGCATCGCGGTATTCATCCAGAGGCCACCCGCACCTTGAGGTGCTTGGTTAAAGCCCCAGTATTTTTGCACATAGCCTTTCTTGTACACTTCACTGTCTGTTTTATCGTGCCAGAAGTTTGGTAGTACCATCTCGAAGTAATCTAAATTACCCTTCTCAAAGTGCTTCATTGCGATGTCTTCATCACGAATGACTGTGATGCGGACTTTGTCTACGTTGTAACGGTTTTTGTAATAACGGTTGTTGTAGCCCCACCAATCTTCACCAACGTGTTTGAATGTCACGCTCTTACCTTTCTTCACTTTATCAATGTAGTAAGGTGCAGCTGTCGGCTCAGATTTAAAGTTGAACTTACGTACGAAGTTGTCTGGCATGCCATCGTTGTTCGCGTCTTTTTCACCCTCGAAGAAGTGCTCTGGACGAGGTTGGAAGCCGTTACTTGGCATATTGATCAGAACCATCAACGCATCTTGGCTCTGTTCCACAGCAAGATTTACTTTGATGGTGTAATCATCAATTTTCTCGACACTTAAGATGCTCGTTTTAAAGAAGTCGTTGTACCACGGATCAATGATGTCTTCTGAGGTGTAGTACTTCATCATGAACACGTAGTCGTCCGCCGTGATCTTTTCACCGTCCGACCATTTCGCTGTTTCATCTAATTGGAAGTAAACGGTTTTGTTGTCTTCACCGAATGCCCATGCTTTCGCAAGCTGTGGAATCCATTTGCCTGTGTCTGGATGGCGTTGCGCCAGTTTAGGCGTGCCATCCATTAAGTACTGACGAAGACCTGAGTTCGCATCAGGGCCAACACTACGAAGCGTTTGAGGGAAACTACGGATAGAAGTGCGGTAAGTACCACCACGAACCGCTTCTTCTGAAGCAAAAAGTGGTTCGTTGTTGTTCGAAGTCCATTCGATATCTGCAGGTAACTCAGCTGCGTTTAGCTGAAAACTTCCTGCAACCAACATTGCCAGTGCCGAAAATGGCAGGGTCTTTATCATTGTTTTCTTCCTTGTTGTGTTTGCGCAGTGCGGCAGGAAGAGCGACAACAAGTGAATCTCAGAATGACTGCGCGCGATACACAGCAAAGAAAATAAAGGGAGCGAATACAAAGTGAAGTCCTGTCCACTTCCGTATTAATATCAGAGAGTTTCACTAGGTCATCCTGACCTTACAACGCAGTGAATGCATCCACTCCATAGTATTCGTTACACATTTGTAACGCAACCCATCCATAACACATGGTTGCACATTCCGACTATCACAGCGATTTATGTTAGAGAAGTGTGATCATAACAGTACCATCCGCTAAGCCATTCCAGCCCTGCGATATAGTGTCTTTATGTTGAGCATGTTTGTGTTACAGGAAATAAAAAAGGCGAAGTGTTTACCACTTCACCTTTCGTTTTAGCCCCAAACTAGGCTTACATGTTCGCTAGGCTGTCGTTGATAGACTTAAGCACAGCCGCTGGATCTGTTGCTTGAGTAATTGGACGACCAATCACTAAGTAATCAGAGCCTGCTTGAATTGCATCTACTGGCGTCATGATACGGCGTTGATCACCTTGCTCAGAACCTGCTGGGCGAATACCAGGTGTCACTAACTTGAACTCTTTACCCAATTCATTCTTAAGCAAAGAAGATTCTTGCGCTGAACACACCACGCCATCAAGGCCAGAGTTTTTAGTCAGCGTAGCTAGACGAATCACTTGCTCTTGAGGCGCAACGTCCAAGCCAATACCGGCAAGGTCGCTTTGCTCCATACTGGTCAATACTGTCACACCAATCAGCAACGGACGGTCTTTACCGTAAGGCTCAAGAATTTCACGTGATGCCGCCATCATGCGCTCACCACCACTCGCGTGTACGTTCACCATCCATACACCCAGTTCAGCCGCAGCGCGAACTGCTTTTGAACACGTATTCGGGATATCGTGAAACTTCAGGTCTAGAAATACAGAGAAACCACGTTGATGAAGCTCACGTACGAAATCAGGACCAAATAGCGTAAACATTTCCTTGCCTACTTTTAGGCGACATGACGCAGGATCAATTCTATCTACAAACGCAAGCGCATCTGCTTGGTTATCATAATCCAGTGCGACAATAACTTTTTGGTCGATCATTTCATCTCCTAACTGTTTTTGGTTCTTATTAAATAAAGGTCAAAAAAATGCAGCGGACAGAAACTCTGCCAGCTGCATTAAAATTATTCACCGTCCAATCCTCGGATTGGCTTGATCGTCCCCCATCCTTTACATGATGGACAATGCCAGTAAAGAGAATGGGTGGAGAAACCACATTTCCTGCATCGGTAATGCGGTTTAACTTTTAACTGTTCACCAACCATCGCTTGTAGCGTCGACAAGCTGTCTTTCGCACGACCATCCTCTGCTTCAGCGATATGGTAGTCGATAAGGCGGTAGAAGCCTTTCATAGTTGGGTTTTTCAATAGTTGCTTGGTCAACAGCTCTTGTGCTGCCCCAACGCTCTCATGATGCGCGACAAGCTGCGCTAGCATCAACTCAGACGATACGCCCGCCTTCTTATCAATACACGCACGCAAGAATTCCACCAGCTCGTCTTCTTGGCCTAAGTGGTGATAACACTCTGCAATGGTCGGTAGAACATCACTAATGAAATCTTTATCTTGCTCAAGCACGCCCGTCAGATATTTGATGGTGTGTTTGTAGTCTTCTGACTCAAGATAGATACGACCAAGCGCAATGCTTGCACGCACACATTTTGGATCTTCTGATAGTGCTTTTTTAAAGTGTTGAATCGCTTTACTGGTATTGCCATCGGCTTGATCAAGCATGGCCAGCTCACACCAGAAATGCGCAATATTGGCGCGAATACGAGTGCGCTTCTTACCCATCTTAGCCAGTTGGTTGGCGTAGTGAATGGCTTTTTCCCACTCACGCGTTTGCTGGTAGATGGTGACAAGTTGCTGAAGTGCACTTTCACGGTGATCGGGTTCTTCCACCAATTGCTCAAAGATTTTCTCAGCGCGATCTAAAAAGCCGGACGCCATATAGTCTTTCGCGAGCTGTTGAAGCGCTAAGTTTTTCTGATCTAGAGTGAGCCCAGAACGGGAGATGAGGTTTTGGTGGATACGAATTGCACGGTCGACTTCACCACGAGAACGGAAAAGATTACCCAACGCTAGGTGTGTATCTATCGTTTCGTTGTCAACTTGGAGCAATTCAATAAAGTGGTCAACCGCCTTATCTGACTGATCAGATAAGAGCAGGTTAAGACCCGTCACATACTGACGGGATATTTGATGAGATTGCTTCTGCTTGTCTTGCTGAGCGCTGCGATGGCCCATGTACCAGCCATAAGCGGCGGCTATCGGCAATAACAAGAAGAGTAGTTCAAGCATTAAAGTTAAGCCTTATCCTTATGCCTGTTTTTCTACTGCTGGTTTTGCAGGTTTCTCTGCTTCAGCGGGCTCATACTTTTTAAGTTTCTTTTTCAGACGACGAACTTGAAGTTGAGTCTTAAATTGGATGCTAGCAAAGATAACCCATGCTAGACCAAAGCCAACCACGAATACCACACCCAATAGCGTTGATAGGTGGAACTCGCCTTTCGCCAGAAGATAATTAAAGGTTACGATCTCTTGGTTTTGAGAACCTAAAGCCAGTGCAATTAAAAAGAGAGCTAAAACAGCAATGATTTTTATAATTTTCATGTTACATCACCCTTCGAGGAGTAAGTAGGTAAGATTATGCAGTAAAATGTTTCTTCAGACCATGTATATTACCAATAATCTAGTTATAAAAAAGCGGCATACACGAGAGTATGCCGCTTTTTCAAACTAATAAGAGAGCCTTAGCTATCGATATTTACGCGCTCACGAAGCTCTTTACCTGGTTTGAAGTGAGGAACGTATTTACCTTCCAACTCCACTTTATCACCCGTTTTAGGGTTACGACCTACGCGAGGTTCGCGGTAATGAAGAGAAAAACTACCAAAGCCACGGATCTCGATACGGTCACCGCTCTCTAGTGTAGAGGCCATGTGCTCTAAAATATCTTTTACAGCATCTTCTACCTCTTTCGCTGATAAATGTGTTTGCTCAGCGCAGAGTCTTTCAATCAGTTCAGACTTAGTCATAGTTGCCCTCTTTGAGTATCTTTATCACTCATTATAGTAAGTAATACTAATTCCAACAAACACTTGCTATCAATTCTAGACAAATTTTACACAAAATGCGCAATCAAAAAATGTCTTTTTTTAGCATAGTTTATCAACATTAGTATTACTACTCGGAAAGTAGCAAGCATAAAAAAGGAGCCTTGCGGCTCCTTTTTAGCTTAAGCGAGTAAATTATTCGCCTTTAGCAGCTTTGAAAGCGTCAGCCATTGCATTACCAAAAGCAGCTTCGTCTTGCTTGTTGATAGATGCCATTGCTTCTTGCTCTTCAGCTTCATCTTTAGCTTTGATAGATAGGTTGATTACGCGGTTCTTACGGTCTACACCTGTGAACTTAGCTTCAACAACATCACCAGCGCTTAGGATTAGAGAAGCATCTTCTACGCGATCGCGTGATACTTCAGAAGCACGGATGTAACCTTCAACGCCTTCTGCGATTTCAACTGTAGCGCCTTTAGCGTCAACAGCAGTTACAGTAGCGTTAACTAGAACACCTTTCTTGTTGTCAGCAACGTAAGCATTGAATGGGTCGTTTTCCATTTGCTTAACGCCTAGAGAAATGCGCTCACGCTCAGCGTCTACTGCTAGAACAACTGCAGAGATCTCGTCGCCTTTCTTGTACTCACGTACAGCTTCTTCGCCAGCAACATTCCAAGAAATGTCAGATAGGTGAACTAGACCGTCGATGCCGCCTTCTAGACCGATGAAGATACCGAAGTCAGTGATAGACTTGATCTTACCAGTAACTTTGTCGCCTTTAGCTTGTGCTTCAGCGAATGACTGCCATGGGTTAGCTTTACACTGTTTCAGACCTAGAGAAATACGACGACGCTCTTCGTCGATCTCAAGAACCATAACCTCAACTTCGTCGCCAACATTAACAACTTTAGATGGGTGGATGTTCTTGTTAGTCCAATCCATTTCTGAAACGTGTACTAGACCTTCAACGCCTTCTTCGATTTCAACGAAGCAGCCGTAGTCAGTTAGGTTAGTTACGCGACCAGTTAGTTTGTGACCTTCTGGGTAACGCTTAGCGATTGCTACCCATGGATCTTCGCCTAGTTGCTTAAGACCTAGTGATACGCGAGTACGCTCACGGTCGAACTTAAGAACTTTAACTTGGATCTCGTCACCAACGTTAACGATTTCAGATGGGTGCTTAACGCGCTTCCAAGCCATATCAGTGATATGTAGAAGACCGTCAACGCCACCTAGGTCAACGAACGCACCGTAGTCAGTAAGGTTCTTAACGATACCTTTAACTTCAGAACCTTCTTGTAGAGTTTCTAGAAGCTCGTCACGCTCAACGCTGTTCTCAGATTCGATAACTGCGCGACGTGAAACAACTACGTTGTTACGTTTTTGGTCAAGTTTGATAACTTTGAACTCTAGCTCTTTGTTTTCTAGGTGAGCAGTGTCGCGGATTGGACGTACGTCTACTAGAGAGCCAGGAAGGAAAGCACGGATACCGTTTAGTTCAACAGTGAAACCGCCTTTAACTTTACCGTTGATGATACCAACAACAGTTTCAGCTTCTTCGTAAGCTTTCTCAAGAACGATCCAAGCTTCGTGACGCTTAGCTTTCTCACGAGAAAGTTGAGTTTCACCGAAACCATCTTCAACAGCGTCTAGAGCTACATCTACTTCAGCGCCAACTTCAACTTCAAGTTCGCCAGCAGCGTTCTTGAACTGTTCAGCAGGGATAGCAGATTCAGACTTAAGACCAGCGTCAACAAGAACGAAACCGTTCTCGATAGCTACTACAGTACCTTTAACGATGCTGCCTTGTTGGAATTCTGTTTCGTTTAGAAACTCTTCAAAGAGTTGAGCAAAAGATTCAGTCATTTATTTAATCTTCAATAAATTAAACGTCCACGGGTATCCTACCGCATGGGGTTATTAAATTCGCCAGTCATCATCCTTGCGACCAACGCTCTTAGCCTAGCCGAGCGTAATTACTCAGCTAGCTTCGATTCGATATATTGTAGTGCCTTTTCTACTACTTCGTCGATAGTCATCGACGTAGAATCTAGCACAAGCGCATCCTCTGCAGGGCGTAGTGGCGCCACTGGGCGGTTACGATCTCGGTCGTCACGCTCTTGGATCTCGCTCAAAAGGTCAGCAAATCTAACATCTAACCCTTTATCTTGCAACTGTTTAAGGCGTCGATTTGCACGCTCTTCTGCGCTCGCATCAAGGAAAATTTTCGCTTGTGCATTTTGGAATACAACCGTACCCATGTCACGACCATCAGCAACCAGACCCGGAGCGGTCTCAAATGCACGCTGACGACGCAATAATGCTTCACGAACGCGTGGCAGTGCAGCCACTTTAGACGCTGCCATCCCCGTTTCTTCTTTACGAAGTTCACCAGAGACATCTTCGCCTTCTAGAATCACTTTTACTAGGTCACCTTCAGCAACAAACTGAACGTCTAGGTGAGTAGCCAGTGGAACAAGCGCATCTTCTGACTCAGTGTCTACGCCGTGGTGAATCGCTGCGAGTGCAAGAACACGGTAAATAGCGCCAGAATCAAGAAGTTGAAAGCCTAACTTCTTCGCTAGCAACATACATAAAGTGCCTTTACCTGCACCACTAGGTCCATCTACGGTAACAACCGGAGTTTGAGAGGACATGTTTTTCTCCACGTTGATGTGCGAATTTCGGTGCTGCCACCCAAATTCATTTCATTCTTAATTTTACGGTGCGGGAGTATATACCTAATAGTCTCAGGATACCATTTCTTTGCCCTCTCCCCGGTTCAGAATTTGTCGTTTTCTCTGTTCTGATTCTTTCTCTTTAAAGCGCAATACTAAATGGCAAATTTTCTCTAAGTTTCATTTTTCCGACCCGATCACAAATTAGTAATACAATATTATTGTATATTAAATCATCTTATCGACGACCCTATAAAAATTGAGAACACAATATGAAGAAATTAGCGCTTACTTTTCTTGCTGCCAGCATTGCCTCTGCGTCTGCTATGGCTGCAACTTCATCCAATGAATTGGCGAGCAAATATGAGCTAGATCCGACAAAGGCTCCAGCTCAAAACTTTGATATGACGAATTGGAAAATTACCTTGCCTGAACTGACTAAAGAAGGTGAACGCAAAGGTAAAGCATTAGAAATAGCCAAAGATGAGTTGGGCAATACAGAAAACCCTTATGTTCACCCTGAGTGGTTCTATACCAACAAAGAAACAGGCGCCGTGGTTTTTGTTGCACCAAATGAAGCACCGACCACTCCTAATAGTAAGAACACTCGTAGTGAACTTCGTGCCATGCTGGCAACACACTACGGTGAGCCAAAAAACAACTTTGTCGTCGCTTCTCACCCAAATGCTGCTGAGTACGGTGCAATTGGTGGCGAGCTAAACGCGACCCTGTCTGTTGACCAAGTCAGTACAAGTGGTAACTACAAAAAGAATGGTGCATTCGCTGTTGTTATTGGACAAATTCATGGTTCTGACAATGAGCCTTTAAAGATTTCTTACCGCAAACTGCCTGAACATGAATACGGATCTCTTTCATGGAACTACGAGTTAAACCCAACCAAAGAACTTCAAGACGCGAAAGATGAAAATGGTAAGAAGCTTCGCCAAGACATCCGCCACAACGTATTCGGACAATACAACTTACGTAAAGGCGACGCAGACCCACAAGACGGTATCAAACTGGGTGAAATCTTCTCATACAGCGTCAACGTGGAAGGTGACATCATGCACCTGACTTTCACTAAGAATCCTGGTGAGAAAAATGAAGTCACTAAGACATTTGATGTGAATTTAGCAGAAGGCAAATACCAAGGTCATGAAGTAGACCAAGGCTATGGTAACGATTGGATGTATTACAAAGCCGGCGCTTACAACCAATGTAATACGAAGAAGAGCAGTTCAGACTGTGAATGGCGCGGCATGGAAGCGGGTGATTATGCTCAAGCAAGCTTCTATCAGTTAGAACTGAAACAATAACGGTTAGAGCTGAACTAATAACCCACCGCTGAAACAAAAAAAACCAACTAAACAGTTGGTTTTTTTTGTTGTTATTTCTTAAGCATTACACAATTGGCTTTTGACCACGTTCTGCAAGTTTAAGTACGACACTATCAGCCACTTTACTTGCAACACCGGCAAGCTTGTCTGCCAGTTTTTTCTTTTGCACGTAGTGCACTGCTAGTACGGTTTTCTCTTTGCATGCTGCGACAACTAGATCGTCGGAAGTGCTGATTTCATCTACCAGTCCTAGCTCTTTCGCTTGCGTACCAAACCAGTGCTCACCTGTTGCGACTTTTTCAAGTTCTAGCGCTGGGCGACGTTCACTGATGAAGTCTTTGAACAGTACGTGTGTTTCTTCAAGTTCTTGTTTGAACTTATCACGCGCTTTGTCGGTGTTCTCACCAAACATCGTTAGTGTGCGTTTGTACTCACCAGCTGTTAGCTGCTCATATTCGATATCGTGCTTTTTCAACAGTTTGTTGAAGTTAGGGATCTGCGCGATAACACCGATAGAACCTACAATCGCAAACGGAGCTGAAACAATCTTGTCTGCCACACATGCCATCATGTAGCCACCACTTGCAGCCACTTTGTCGACAGAAATCGTCAGAGGCAAACCGGCTGCTTTGATTCGGTCAAGTTGAGAAGATGCCAAGCCGTAGCCATGAACCATGCCGCCACCAGACTCTAGACGAAGTAGCACTTCATCGCCTTCACGAGCAACTGCTAATACTGCAGTGATCTCTTCACGTAGCGAGCCCACTTCTTTTGCATCAATACTGCCGTTAAAGTCCAACACGAACAGATGCGGTTCGCGCTTGCTATCAAGAGAACCTTCTTTGCTCGCTTGTTTGATTTCTTTCTCGCGAGATTTGTTCTTTTCTTTCTCTTCCTTCTTAGCCGCTTTATCGCGAGCTTTGAGGAAAGCCTCATCGTGTAAGTGATGTTCTAATTGTTCGATTGCATCTTTGTGACGTTCAGAAAGATTAGTGACTTCCAATTCGCCCTTCGCAGCGCCCGATTTACCACCCGCTGATTTTGCAATAATCAGCAGCACAACCACTGCCGCAACAACGGTGACAATCTTGGCTAAAAACAGACCGTAATCTAATAAAAATTCCAATGAGAGTTCCTCTATCTCATACCAGTAATAGTCATCAATATGTTACGTAGAAAAATCAGAGAGAAGGCAAGAAAATCGGTAACCTCTTGTTCTGATTGATGGCGTTCAAATAACATACCGGACAACCGTTCTGGAATTGGTATAACACATGAATTGGTGTATTGTAACCAACTTGTCACGATTACCAAGATTTTCCATTGAGAAACAGGCGCATTTCTACACCAAGATGACGTCTGTTCGTCGGAATTAGATACAATAATAAGGATTAACTACCGTGAACTACTCCGTTTCAGCAGATGCCCTAAAAGGTAAAGTCATTCTTGTCACTGGTGCAGGCAATGGTATCGGTCGCCAAGCGGCACTTTCTTACGCTCAGCACGGTGCGACTGTGATTCTACTTGGTCGAAACGTTCAAAACCTTGAATCCATTTATGATGAAATCGAATCTGCAGGCTACCCTCAACCCGCGATCATTCCACTTGATCTGAAAGGTGCAACTAAACAGCACTACATCGATATGGCAGAAACCATCGAAGGTCAATTTGGTCGTTTGGATGGCCTGCTACACAACGCTGGCGTTTTAAGCACGCTGTGCCCGTTTGAGCAAATCAATGAAGAAGACTTCGACGACATCATGCAGATTAACGTGAAAGCAGAAGTTCTAATGACTCAAGCGCTGCTGCCTATTATGCGTAATTCAGATGCAGGTCGTATTATCTTTACGTCTTCAACTGTGGGCCATTCTGGCCGTGCTTTCTGGGGTTCATACGCCATCTCCAAATTTGCCGTAGAAGGTATGATGCAAGTATTGGCAGATGAACTTAGCGATACACCAATACGTGTTAACGCGATTAACCCAGGTGCAACTCGTACTCGAATGCGTGAAAAAGCTTATCCAGGTGAAGATGCAAACACACTAAAAACACCACTGGATATCATGCCGCTTTACCTTCACTTGATGGACCCAGCGGTTACAGATGTAAACGGTCAGTGCATCGACGCTCAACCAAAGCGTAAGTAACCTCTTCAGGTCACCTCACATAATCGATTGAAAAGGCAGCAAACGCTGCCTTTTTTCGTATTTCTGCCTATAAAAATCTTGCGACTTTCCATCACAGAAATATACTGTACATATATACAGGTATTTATTTATGCAAGACATCATCCAACACTTAAAAAGCCAACACCTTGTTTGGCAAGCAAATTTGACCAAAGCGGACGAGCATCAGTTCCTTAATAGCTCAGGTTTCCCTGAACTCGACGCCCTGCTTGGCGGCGGCTTTCCTCCTCATGGCGTGGTGGAAATGGAATCTGTTGGCAGCATTGGCGAACTGCGCTTGCTTGCGCCTTATTTAGAAGCGTCTCTTTCGAGAGGGGTGACGGCATTCATTCAACCACCAGCGTTGATGAATTCATTGTTCCTACACAGCATTGGCTTGGACATCAACCAAGTATGGGTAATCACGCCTGAACATCAACGCGATGCGCTTTGGGCAGCAGAGCAATGCCTCAAGAGCGGCGTGTGTACCAACGTTTTGCTATGGCAAGATGAGCTAGAGATCCACCAAGTAAAACGCCTGCAAGTGGCGAGTGAGCAAGGCTCTTGCCCTCTGTTTATGCTCAAACCTAACATGACAAATCGCTTGTCTTTGCCTGTTTCATTGAGCCTGAAGCTACAAGGTCATGAGCAAGGTGTGAGTGTAGAAGTTCTCAAACGAAAAGGCGGTTGGAGCAAAGGTAGCGTCGATATCAACTTCCAGCACCACTATCCGCAACTGGTGATGCCAAGCACAACTCGTATTCCATCCACGGTGGTCAATTTCCCATTGGCGAACCAAGGTTAGTGATATGGCTTTGTGGATATATTTGCACTTCCCTCGCCTACAGTTAGATGCACTCTTTGGTGATAACCAAGAGCAGCCTGTGGTGATTGTAGAAAGCCAACGTTGTCGGATCATTCAATACAACGAGATTGCCGAGCAACAAGGCATTAAGCCAAATATGGGCTTGGGTAGCGCGGCTTCTTTGTGCCGAGATTTGCAAGTGCATCCTTATCATCCGCAAACCGAACTGAGCAAGTTACAAGAAATTGCTCAATGGCTGTATTTGATTACGTCTGATGTCGTATTGATGCCAAACCAAGGCATTCTGCTACGCGCAACCCCGATGCTTAATCTGTATGAAGGGCTACAAAACTATTGGACTAAAGTCAGTGCTCATTTATCGGAGCTGAAACTGAGTTTTCAATTCGGATGTGGCTTTTCGCCTTTTTCTGCCAAATTGATGGCATTAGCAGGAGCGAATTTCATCAGTGAAGATAGGTCTGTCATGCAACAAGCCTTATCACCGCTGCCGCTCACATTAACGGATTTATCAAGCACTACCGTAGAGAAGCTACAACGTGTCGGTGTCACCACACTGCAAGGGTTACTTGAACTGCCACTGCAAGACATCGCGCGTCGATTCGACATTGATTTGGTGAACTATGTTGGTCGCCTGACAGGGCAGTTTAAGCATCCTGTCGACTTTTATCATCCAACCGAATCCTTCCAAGTCTATTTAGAACTGTTGTTTGAGATTGAAAACGTCCAATGGGTGGAGAAACCACTGGCTAAATTGCTTCGTCAACTCGAAACCTTTCTCAAACTGCGCGATAAAGTCGCGTTTGAGCTGTGTTTAACCCTGCATCAGCGGGACAAACAAGCACAGCACCTTCAGCTCACATCCGCGCAAGGCGATTACTTGTGCCAACGCTGGCAACAATTGGCGAGTTTGAGTTTGGAATCCGTCACGTTAAACGGTCCTGTTATCGGCCTGACGTTAAAAGTAGAGCGCCAAGGTGAACCTTTAAGCTCCGCACGAGATTTCTTTGCCGGGCAAAAAGGGCAAATGAACGCGTTAGAGCTGCTCTCTTTACTGCAAGCTAAGTTGGGCAAAAGCGCGGTACTCAAACCCAATATAGCCTGCGATCCAAGACCAGAGAAAGCCAGTCAATATCGCCCAGCCGATGAGCCGGATGTCCCGATTAACACCATCCCTGCTCTGCTGCGCCCAGCGATGCAATTACCCGCCCCTATCTCGCTACAAGAGCAAGTCTCTCTAGTGCATGGGCCTGAACGGATTGTCTCTGGATGGTGGGATGGTGACGAGATCATGCGTGATTACTACATTGCGCACACCAAACAAGGTCGCTGGCTATGGGTATTTCGCGATCAACACAAGCACTGGTTTCTCCATGGCTATTTTTGTTAAATCGACAGTTATTTTTATTAGGTCGTTATGAGTTACGCAGAACTGTTTTGTCAGTCCAACTTCTCCTTTCTCACTGGCGCTTCTCATGCAGAAGAGTTGGTGCTGCAGGCGGCGTTTTATCGCTATCAAGCCATTGCGATCACCGATGAGTGCTCAGTTGCGGGCGTAGTGAAAGCCCATGCGACCATCGAGCAACACAAACTCGACATCAAACAAATCGTCGGCAGCATGTTTTGGCTCAATGACGAGTGCCAAGTCGTGCTGCTTTGCCCTTGCCGTAAAGCTTACGCTGAGCTGTGCCGTATCATCACCAATGCAAGACGACGCAGCGAGAAAGGCGCTTATCAACTGTCTGAGTGGGATTTGATGTCGATTCGCCACTGTCTTGTTTTGTGGCTCCCGACTCATCAAGAGAATGACCATTATTGGGGACGTTGGCTCCAGCAGCATCATGCTCATCGCTTATGGGTCGCGGTTCAGCGTCATTTAGGTGGTGATGATGATGCCTACACCACACACTGTGAATTATTAGCAAACGAGTTCCAATTACCGATTACCGCTTGTGGTGGCGTTTTGATGCATGCTGTTGAACGCTTACCGTTACAACATGTCCTGACAGCAGTAAAACACGGTTGTAGCGTTGATAAGCTCGGCTTTGGTCGTTTATCCAATGCCGAACGGGCATTGCGTCCATTGAACAAACTGTCTCGAATTTACAGAGCCGAATGGTTAGCAGAAAGCACCCATATTGCGAGCTTGTGCGAATTCAACCTCTCAGACCTGAAATACGAATACCCAACAGAGCTCATCCCGGACGCTCACACTCCAACCTCTTATCTGCGTCTATTGGTCGAGCGTGGTAAAAAACTGCGCTTCCCTGAAGGTGTTCCCGCAGACATTCATCAGACCATCGAGAATGAATTAACCCTCATTGAAGAGCTGGAATATCATTATTACTTTCTGACCATTCACGACATTGTAATGTTCGCTAAGCAGCAAGGCATTCTCTATCAAGGGCGAGGCTCTGCGGCAAACTCGGTAGTGTGCTACTGCTTAGAAATCACTGCCGTCGATCCTAGACAAATCTCAGTATTGTTCGAACGCTTTATTAGCCGAGAACGAAAAGAGCCACCAGACATTGATGTCGACTTTGAACACGAGCGCCGTGAAGAAGTGATTCAATATATTTACAAAAAGTACGGGCGCGAGCGTGCCGCTCTGGCAGCAACCGTTATCAGCTATCGCTTTAAAAGCGCCGTGCGTGAAGTGGGCAAAGCGTTGGGGATTGAAGAAACTCAGCTAGACTTCTTCATCAAAAACGTCAATCGCCGTGATCGTAGCCAAGGTTGGCAAGCGCAAATCATCGAATTGGGATTACAACCAGAGTCGTTAAAAGGCCAACAGTTTATCCAGTTAGTGAACGAGATCATCGGATTCCCACGCCATTTATCTCAGCATGTAGGTGGCTTTGTGATTTCATCTGGCCCTTTGTATGAACTGGTGCCTGTCGAGAATGCTTCGATGGAAGATCGCACCATTATTCAATGGGATAAAGATGATTTAGAAAGCTTAAAGCTGTTGAAAGTCGATGTTCTTGCTCTCGGCATGTTGAATGCGATCCGTAAATGCTTTCAATTGGTCGAGAAGCACCACCAGCGATCCCTGTCGATTGCTGAGATCACGCGTCTGCAAGACGATCCGCACGTATACCGCATGATCCAAAAAGCCGATACTGTTGGCGTATTCCAAATTGAGTCTCGCGCACAGATGAGCATGTTGCCACGCTTAAAGCCCGCACGTTACTACGACTTAGTCGTACAGATTGCTATTGTCCGCCCGGGCCCAATTCAAGGTGATATGGTCCATCCGTTTCTAAAAAGGCGCAACGGTGAAGAGCCGATCAGCTATCCATCTGAAGAAGTGAAAAGCGTACTAGAGCGCACTATGGGCGTGCCGATTTTCCAAGAACAAGTGATCAAACTCGCGATGGTCGCCGCTGGGTTCAGTGGTGGTGAAGCCGATCAACTGCGCCGAGCAATGGCAGCATGGAAGAAGAACGGCGATCTTGCCAAGTTCAAACCGAAACTTATCGATGGGATGCGTGAGCGTGGTTATGACTTGGAATTTGCGGAGCGAATCTTCGATCAAATCTGCGGTTTTGGTGAATACGGTTTTCCAGAAAGCCACTCAGCCTCTTTCGCAGTATTGGCTTACTGTTCTGCATGGTTGAAGTTTTACTATCCTGCTGAGTTCTATACTGCCCTACTCAATAGTCAACCAATGGGGTTTTATAGCCCTTCGCAATTGATTCAAGATGCGCGCCGACACGGTGTCGAAATACTGCCTGTTTGCATCAATCACTCTTCGTATCAACACCATTTGGTCAAACGTCCTAATGGCCGTCTTGGGGTACAACTGGGCTTTCGTTTAGTAAAGGGCTTTAATCAAGAAAGCGCTTCTCGATTGGTTGAGCGCCGACCAACAACTGGGTATCGCTCTATTCAAGAGGTGAAACAGATCTTAAGAAACCGCCGTGATATTGAACTGCTCGCTTCTGCCAATGCGTTTCAGATCCTTTCAGGTAATCGCTATAACGCTCGTTGGGCTGCGATGGATTCGTTATCAGATTTACCCTTGTTCAATCACATGGAAGAACCAATGGCGAATTACCAAGCTCAACCTTCTGAATACGAGAACTTGATTGAAGATTACGCCAGTACCGGGTTGTCACTGAGTCGCCATCCGATAACTTTGCTAGAAGAAGCTGGAAAGTTACCGCGCTTTACTCGGATGAAGCAGTTAGTTGAAAAGGAGCATAAATCTTTAGTGACGGTCGTCGGTGTCGTGACAGGTAGGCAATCTCCAGGCACCGCAGCAGGTGTGACTTTTTTCACTTTAGAAGACGATACGGGCAATATTAATGTGGTGGTCTGGCGAGCAACCGCACGCGCTCAGAAACAAGCTTATCTCACTTCAAAAGTCTTGATGGTTAAAGGGATTTTAGAAAGAGAAGGAGAAGTGACACATATAATTGCAGGGAAGCTCATCGATTGTACACACAACCTTGCTGAGCTAAAAAGTAAGTCGCGCGACTTCCATTAAATCATCATATTTTGGGGGCTGGAAAACACATTTCGCCGAAAAAAGTAAAGGGAGGTAAACCCTCCCTTTTTCGATTCTGCTGAATTAATCCTCAGCCATCGTTTCCGTACGCTTACTCTTGTATTTCCTATACAGTAACAAGGATAAAGTCATAATGACTTTAGATGTTAGCCATATCATTAAACGGAAGTACCCTAGGTTAATAGGTGAAAAGTGACGTGATATACCTACATATTTCATTGTCAGAAATATGTAAAATAGTATAGCAATCGCAGTTCAATTAATCACCTACTCTTATGGATTAATTCTTCGCCGATTAATTAACGCCCGTATATAAAACTTGACGCATTCTATCTTGTGAAACTTCGACGAGAAGGTCCGGTTGGAACTTAGAAATAAAGCGGTCGCAGCCCACTTTCTGCACCATGGCCTCGTTGAAACTACCACTTAAGGAGGTGTTCAGCGTAATGAACAGTTTGGACATTCGAGGATCAGAGCGCACTTCATGCGTCAGTCTGTAACCGTCCATTTCTGGCATCTCTGCATCCGTGATCATCATCAGCAGTTCTTTCTCGACGTCTTTACCTTCATCACACCAACGCTTAAGGACCGTCAATGCTTCTAGACCATCGCGGCATTCAATGATGTTCAAACCAAGCTGAGACAAGGTATCTTTCACCTGATTACGGGCCGTTGAAGAATCATCAACAATCAGAACATTACGACCAATCATGGCTTGAGCTAGCTCTTGATCTAAAATGCCATCAGAAATGGTGACGTCGTAATGGACAATTTCCGCCAACACTTTTTCTACATCAATGATTTCAACGATTTGTGATGAATCACCGTCCTTCACTTGCGTGATTGCGGTTAGGTAGTTAGAGCGGCCAGATGTCGATGGCGGCGGCTGAATCTCTGTCCAAGCGGTATTGATGATGTTGCGCACGGGCCCGACAAGGAAACCCTGAATAGAGCGGTTGTATTCGGTGATGATCAAATTTTCTTCTTCTGCTTCACCACGCAGTGGTGGGAAACCAATCGAGCAACGCAGATCAATCACTGGCACAGCTTCGCCGCGCAAAGACGCGACACCACGGATGTTGTAATGAGAGCCCGGGAGTTTAGTCAGTGGAGGCAGCTTAATCACCTCTTTCACTTTAAAAACGTTAATCGCAAACAATTGGCGACTATTCAGTGTGAACAGCAAAAGTTCCAGTCGGTTTTCACCTACTAGATTCGTACGCTGATCAACCGTATTTAACACTCCGGACATACCACTACCTAACTTTGAACGACAACCTATCACTCTTTACAGAAAACCGTGTTGAAACAACAAAGTAAACCTTTTGTATGAGTGCTCTACATTACTTACGAAAATTACATTAATGCTATAGATATAGCAATGAAACAGCGCCCAGATTGGCGTTTTCGGCACTGAGAAGATCAAAAAAGGGCGAACTGTAACGTTCACCCTTTTCTTCAAGTTGAGTTGATGCAGGAAAGATTAACCTTCAATCACCTTCATCAACAGTTGTCCATCGTATAGCGCCTGCTTCACTAGCGCAGCGCCCGGCATCGTCGCTTGCTTATAAAAGCGAGATTCCACCAGCTCAAGGTCTTGATGATAAACAGGTAAACTCTGCTCTTCGATACAACGGCGAATTGCAGGATAAAGCACATCTTTGGCTTGGTTAATTACCCCACCAATCAAAATCTTTTCTGGGTTGAATAGGTTAATCACGATCGCAATCGCAGAGCCTAAATAACGGCCTAATTTTTCAATCACATCAACCGCAAGAGGATCACCGTTCGCCGCCGCTTCACAAATGCTCTCGATGCTCATTTCTTCGTGCTCAGCAAGAATAGAAGCTTCACCGTTGGCAATACGAGTAACCACCTCTTCGCGGATTGCCTGCGAACTCGCCACCGTTTCAAGACAACCAATGTTGCCACAATGACAGCGCTTGCCGTTTGGATCAATTTGGATATGGCCAAGTTCGCCGATGTTACCGTGACGACCTTGCAGCACGCGACCATCTAAGATGATACCCGCACCTAAGCCATGGTGGATGGAGATAAGCACCGAGTTATCGTTCTCTTGCGAATGTCCGAACAGCTTTTCTGCCAGCGCCCAAGCACGCGTATCGTTGGCAATAAAGACAGGTAAGCCCGTTGCTTTGTAGATTTCTGGGCCTAACGCCAAGTTCTCAACATTGTAATGCGGCATTTGCAATACGATGCCCTGCTCTGAGTTCACTAGGCCAGGCAAAGTAATCGCAATACTGGTGACACGATCGAGTTGATCAGCGTAGGTTTGGAAGAATTCATCAATTTCGTAGAGTAAGCGTTCAAGCACGTCGTCTTGGTCGCGTTCATGGATATCGATTTTGGTATCGATAAGAACATCACCGCCAAGCTCGTGCAGTGCGATGGTCAAGTAACCTCGCCCTAAGCGCATCGACAAGAATTGCCAACCTTCATTATTGACCTGTAAACCCACTGCAGGACGGCCACGGCTCGTCGCTTCCTGAACAGTAGTCTCATGAATCAGATGGGCTTCAATCAACTCTCGAGTGATCTTAGTGATACTCGCAGGCGCAAGCTCACTTTGCTTGGACAAATCGATTCGAGATATTGGACCCTTCAGGTCAATTAGTTTGTATACACGACCAGCATTGACCTGTTTGATATGATCAATATGGCCCGGTTGAGCCATGTACATCTTGCACTCCGAAATTCTATAACGGGATAATTTTTTTACTTTGCGAAGTAATTGTGAAGTGAATTGATAAATCCCCGTGACAAGCATCACGTATAAACATGTTTGTTTGTGTATTCAATCAAATAACCAGAAATCTACTCCTGTTAAATTGTTTGAAAAATAACTTATTTTATTCATCAAATTAGGTAACAAAGCCTGCGCCTTAATGTTTTTTCAGCACTTTGACCTAAATGCGAACAATCTGCGCATACTGTGCATATACTTAGCGAGAATAGAATTCGAGTTATCTAGTCCTACACCTGCATTCTTCGGAGAATCTATGACTTCCATATTAAGAAGAACAAAAATTGTCACAACGCTTGGCCCATCAACCGATAAAGACAATGTCCTTGAGGAGATAATCAAAGCTGGAGCAAACGTCGTTCGTATGAACTTCTCACACGGAACCAGCGATGACCACGTTCAACGTGCAGAAAAAGTAAGAGCTATTGCAGCGAAGCTTGGTCGCCAAGTGGCGATACTTGGTGACTTACAAGGTCCAAAAATTCGCGTTTCCACGTTCAAAGACGGCAAAATTCATCTCAACGTCGGCGATAAATTTACGCTAGACAGCGACTTACCAAAAGGCGAAGGCGATCAAGACTCCGTTGGCTTAGATTACAAAGAGCTACCACAAGACGTCTCTCCTAATGACATCTTGCTGCTTGACGATGGTCGCGTGCAACTGCAGGTGACTAGCGTTGAAGGCAACAAAGTCCACACCCGAGTAACGGTCGGTGGCCCTCTTTCCAACAACAAAGGCATCAACAAAAAAGGCGGCGGCCTATCTGCGGATGCACTTACTGAAAAAGACAAAGCAGATATCCTCACCGCTGCCAAAATCAAAGTCGATTACCTCGCTATCTCATTCCCTCGCAATGGCGAAGATATGCATTACGCTCGTCGTTTGGCGCGAGACGCAGGTCTTGAAGCGAAACTTGTGGCAAAAGTGGAGCGTGCTGAAACCGTCGCTACCACAGAATCCATTGATGACATCATCTTAGCGTCTGACGTTGTTATGGTTGCTCGTGGCGACTTGGGTGTCGAAATTGGTGACCCAGAGCTTATCGGTGTACAGAAGAAGCTGATTCGTCGTGCTCGCAGCTTAAACCGTATCGTGATTACTGCGACCCAAATGATGGAATCAATGATGGCTGCGCCAATGCCGACTCGTGCAGAAGTCATGGACGTAGCAAACGCTGTTCTCGACGGTACGGATGCAGTGATGCTTTCCGGTGAAACTGCAGCGGGTCTATACCCAGTGGAAACCGTGAAATCCATGGCTGAAGTGTGTATAGGTGCAGAGAAGATGTCGGAAGCAAGCCTGTCGACCTACCGCTTAGACCGCACCTTCGCAACCGCAGAAGAGACCATAGCTATGTCGACCATGTATGCTGCCAACCATATGGAAGGTGTTAAAGCGATGGTTTCTCTGACCGAATCAGGCCGAACCGCTTTGATGATGTCTCGCTTAAGCTCTGGTTTGCCGATTTTCGCACTGTCGCGTAATGAATCAACGCTAAACCGAGCGGCACTATACCGTGGTGTTACTCCCGTGTTCTTTGACTCCAAAGGCGGCGCTGGCTTAACGACGGCTCACGCAGCCATCGTAACACTGAAAGAACAAGGGTTATTGGATGAAGGGGACTTGGTGATCTTCACTCAAGGTGATGTGATGGATGTAGTAGGTTCGACCAACTGCATGCGTATTTTGTCCGCTTAATACCTTCCCAAAAAACCATAAAAGGCTCCACACGGAGCCTTTTCTTTTTTCGGATACTTGATTTCAATCTAAGCCGTTTCTCGACCATCTATGTTCAATTTGTCATAGAGTTGAATCAAATTGAAACCCGTTTGCAGACCAAGTTGATAATCGTGCTCTAACGCTTCTGGATCACTCAACAAAGACGATGACTGTAACTCTTCTTTAGGTGCCAATTGCAAAATAAAGGTGTCATCGGGCGGAGCGGTTAAGAACGCTTGCGTCAATTCGAAGGTTTGGTAGTGAATCATCAACATGTCAGCCAATCCAGAATCGAAGTTTTCACCAATCAGGTGGCTCAAGCGATAAAGATTATCCGCCCCAAACAACCAGCGTCCGCCATTGAGCAGCTTTCTACCCGACAATTTCGATTGATGAGCCGCATTAATTTTCTGCTGTAAGAAGCTACTCCAATCCTCTTTCCATTGATGAACTTTGTGTTGCCAAGACTCTTGCACAGAGTTAATCGACTCGCGGTACCATTTGATACCCTCTTCACCAATCTCGGCTTGTACTTTGGCTTCTGCTTCAGAAAAAGGCTCGGTGCGAATCACGATAATGTTACGTGCATTCTTTCTCCATGCTTCTTGCACAGGAATCGAGGCAGAGACCCCACCATCAACGTAAGGATGCCCATTTACATCCACAGGCCCCAGATACAATTTAGGGATCGCGCAAGTGGCAACCATGGTATTGACCCAATCCCCACCGAGTATCGGCAAGTATTGATCAGAAAGAGTATCGACATTTGTCACCGCAGCAAACGCACCACGGGCGCCTAACGCAGTTTTCCCCATATCGAGGTCAAGTTTATAAGGGTAATCTTGAATGCGCTCTAAGGCCCATTCCAAGCCCAAATATTGCTTCTTGCGGATATAACGGAAAAGATTAAAGAATTCGTTGGAAGTAGTGAGATCCGTAATGAAAGCCTTGCCCATGCCGTGTTGGCGACAAAGGTAAGCACACAAATTCAGAGCTCCGGCTGATGTGCCATAGAATTCATCGAATGGATCGAAATTGGAAAGAAGGAATGCATCCAACACTCCAGCGGTAAAAATCCCTCTCTGCCCTCCTCCTTGTGCGACAAGGGCAGTTTTGCCATTTCTATAGCGCTCATACATCTCAATGTCGAGCTCTGCATGGCGATCAGTGATAATACCGCTGTTGCGTGTCATAGGCGTATCGCCAATTCATTAAGCCGTAGTAATCGCAATGATGCCGAAAGAGAGTAAAACTGCGAATACTGTAACGACGATGAGTAGGGCTGATTTTAGATCGTGTTCCATAGACACCTCCTTTAGTTGTAACAAATTAATAACACCAGTGTGAATTATGTTCAAGAATTGCCTAATTTAGTCGCACGATTTTGGCTAAGGCATCACAATTAGCTTAGTCATAATAAGGAGATAGCAAATGAACTATAAAATTGGCTGGCTAGTTGGGAGTGTATTATTGAGCTGTTCTATGGCTGCTCAAGCGACGGTCATCGTCACGCCCTATGTCGGCTTTACAGGAGGCGGTAAAGTAGAGGATGAGAATGACCGCACCTACGATTTAGACCCTTCAATCAATTATGCTTTGTCAGTTGAAACCCCTTTTGAGATGGGTCGCATCGGTTTTTTCTATTCCAATCAGTCGTCAGAATTGCAAGACATTAATAACTCTGCAGACATTCACTATCTTCAATTTCAAAGCAGCATTTACTACCCTCTCGCTCAGGGCTGGCAAACCTACGTTGGATTGGGCATAGGCGCGTCTTACGCCGACGTAGACTGGGTAAACGACAAGTATGGCTTTTCTGGTAGTGCATTCGCCGGCCTTGAGTACGAATTCTCGAAAACCTTTGCAATGACCGCGCAAATCCGTTGGTTAGGTACAGTTGTTGACAACGACACCTCAGGCGCTTGCGTCGTACCAACGGACGGTTCGTCTTGTATCATCAAGTTTGAAACCGACTGGATGAACCAATTCCAATCCAACATTGGCTTTCGTTTCCGTTTCTAACGACTTTCACTTCTAATGTGTCGTTTTAACGAAATATTCTCTATTGGGTGTGTCTAACACAGAGATACACCCTAATAGCCAAAAAGAGTTTATTTGACCAAGATCACATCAACCATACAGTCATTTATTTCAAAACCTACCCAACTTTACCGATCAGATAGCCTACCAAATCACTAATTAACAATATTTAAACCAGATAAAATATCGACATTAACATTTAGAATCTATTGCGCTAAATAATGTAAAAAGTTAGTCTGAACACAGAAAGCAGAAGAATATTTCAGCTTTTGCAAACACACATCAAAATTTAAAGCATTTAATTCTATTTCTTGTTAGGTAACACAAAGCAAAACACCAGAATTTTATAACAATACCGAACATCGAGCAGAAAACTGACGGATAACAGTTGCTCTTTGCTCTACTGGTGTTGCACGTTGCCGAGAAGAGCTTCATTCCTTAGGGAGTTGTACAGGAGTCAAATATGAAGCGAGAACAATGGGGATCCCGTGCGGGATTCATCTTAGCAGCAGTCGGTTCAGCCATCGGCTTGGGTAACATCTGGCGTTTCCCTTACATGGCCTATGAGAATGGCGGCGGTGCCTTCTTTATTCCTTATCTTTTCGCCATGATCACCGCAGGTATTCCATTCATGATCCTTGAGTTCAGTATGGGTCAAAAATACCGCGGTTCTGCACCAAAAACATTGGCAAAAATCCACGCGAAATTTGAATGGCTTGGTTGGTTCCAAGTTGGCGTTGCTGCCGTCATCGCCGTTTACTATGTTGCGGTTATTGGTTGGGCAATTTCTTACTTTGGGATGTCGTTCACTCAAAGTTGGGGTTCCGATACCAACGCCTTCTTCTTTAGTGAATACCTAAAACTTGGTGATAACTCTCCAACTGATTTAGGCAGCATTCAGTGGAAGATCGCCGTATCTATGCTGATTGCTTGGGCAATTACCTATACTGCGATTGTGAGCGGTGTTAAATCAGGTATTGAACGCGCATCTAAGATCATGATGCCTATATTGTTCATTATGGTGATCTTCTTGATCGGTCGCATGATTTTCCTTCCTGGTGCGCTAGACGGTGTGAACTACATGTTCGAACCAGACTTCAGCAAAATCTGGGACGTAAAAGTGTGGGCAGCGGCTTACGGTCAGATCTTCTTCACACTAAGTATCGGCTTTGCCATCATGCTGGCTTACTCGAGCTACCTGCCTGAGAAATCAGACATCACCAACAACGCCTTCATGACGGTATTGATCAACTGTGGCTTCTCTATCCTTGCCGGTATCATGATTTTCTCGGTATTGGGTTACATGGCTCAAGAACAAGGCAAACCGCTTACTGAGGTAGTCTCTGCCGGTGTGGGCTTGGCATTTGTGACGTTACCTGCGGCAATTAACCTACTACCAGCGCCATACATCCTTGGTCCCCTGTTCTTCTTTGCTTTGGTTGTTGCAGGCTTAAGCTCGCACATCTCAATCATGGAAGCGGTAACCTCAGCCGTTATCGACAAATTAAAATGGAGCCGTAAGAAAGCTGCAAACGTAGTGATTGGTATTGGATTTGTTGTCTCGATGGCATTCGCGACCAACGGCGGATTGCTTCTTCTGGACCTTGTCGACCACTTCGCAAACAACGTTGGCATTATGGTTGGCGGCCTAGTAGAAATCGTTCTGATGGCTTGGTTGTTGAAACAAGTACCTGAAGTTCGTAACTACGTAAACGAGCGCTCTGACTTCTCTGTTGGTCAATGGTTCGAAATCTGTTTACGCTTTGTCACGCCAATCATGTTAGCAATTATCTTGGCAACCAAACTGTACGCACTTCTAACAGAAGGTTACGGTGGCTACGACCTGACTCTAGGTTGGGTAATGATTGCCGCACTGTTTGTGTTTGGCGTATTGATTAACGTAGCGAGCAAGGAGAAAGCATAATGACTACAAGTGCAATCATCATGATGGTTATCGGACTTGGCATCACTTGGGGTGGCGCTGCGGTATGCATCAAACGAGCAATGAATAAACAGCAGTAAAGCTAACTACCAGCGAAATTAAGGCTCAAAAACAAAATGCCGGCTCAGTGCCGGCATTTTTGTGTCTATTAGAAATTGTACTTGATACCAAGCGCCCCACCGATTTGCAGATCAGGCCCTTTGTAGAAGTCCACTTCAGGATGGATTTGCGCGTACAGATCCCAGCCTTTTGATAGATCCCAATTTAAACCCAGTGGGACACGAACACCGAATTCATCATCCCACTCGTACCAGCCACCAACACCGACATACCAAGTTAATGGCATGCTTTGATCAAATGTACCGCGCTTCGCTATGTAATCAAACGCCATACCATCGTTACCAATAATACCGCGGTACTTGTCATCAATTTCAACGACAACGCTGAGCTCTTGATCGACCGCCATACCAACAGAAAAATTCTTCGCTCCATCCGCCGCCATTACGGCACTCGGCAGCATTGTTGCCGCCAATAAAATTCGCTTTTTCACAGCCTTCCCCCACTTAAAAAACAGCGTGCATAATTCAAACATGTTGTCATTTTGTTGTGTCAGTAATGAGTAAGAATGACGTACGAAAAAAGCCACAAACGTAAGGGTGAGCGTGAGATCACGACTAAAACACCAAAAGTAAGTGTTAGTGAGAAAGAGATTAGAGAAGAATAAATACTGGAGAGGTATGAGGGGAAAGATACAGAAAGCAAAAAGGAGGCCGAAGCCCCCTTTTTCTTATGAATGACTGAGATTAGCCGTGGTTACGAATCCACTCATCCATTTCAGTTTTCAGGTTGTCAGACTTAGTACCGAAGATAGCCTGAACACCACCTGCTACAACTACAACACCAGCAGCGCCTAGTTGTTTTAGTTTGTCTTGGTCAACTGCAGCTGTGTCAGCTACTGCTACACGTAGACGAGTGATACATGCGTCTAGACCAGTGATGTTTGCTTTGCCGCCGAATGCTGCAACAAGCTCACCTGCCATGTCAGAACCAGAAGTTGCAACAGCTTCTTCAGATTCATCTTCACGACCTGGAGTTTTAAGGTCAAGAGCAGTGATTACTGTGCGGAATACTACGTAGTAGATTACTGCGTAAACTAGACCAACAGCTACCATCAGACCCATCTTCTGAGCGTGGCCAGATAGAACTAGGAAGTCGATCAGACCGTGTGAGAATGATGTACCGTGTACGAAGCCTAGAGTGTTAGCAACAACGTATGCAGAACCAGCTAGTAGAGCGTGGATACCGTATAGTACTGGAGCAACGAATAGGAATGAGAATTCGATTGGCTCAGTAATACCTGTTAGGAATGAAGTCAGAGCAGCTGACGCCATGATACCCATTACTTTCGCGCGGTTTTCTGGTTTAGCACAGTGAGCAATAGCGATTGCTGCAGCTGGTAGACCGAACATCTTGAACATGTAACCACCCGCTAGCTGACCGAAGCCATTACCAGCAGCGCGAGAAGCATCATCTGCAACTAGGTAACAAGTTAGTACGCCGTTTTGAGTTTCACCAGCAGCGTTCACACAAGTACCTGCTTCGAAGAAGAATGGTACGTTCCATACGTGGTGTAGACCGAATGGGATTAGAGAACGCTCAACTACGCCGTAGATACCGAACGCAAGTTGTGGGTTTTGGTGCGCAGCCCAGTCAGAGAATGCAGAGATTGCACCGCCGATTGGTGGCCATACGATAGATAGTACAACACCTAGGATGATCGCAGCGAAACCAGTGATGATTGGCACAGCACGCTTACCAGCGAAGAAGCCAAGGTACTCTGGAAGCTGGATTTTGAAGAAACGGTTGAATGCCCAAGCAGCAACACCACCGACAAGGATACCACCTAGTACACCTGTATCGATTTTCTCAACGCCCATGATGCCAGCCATAACGCCAAGCGTTGCTGTCATGATGCCGTAACCAACGATTGCAGCAAGACCTGCTACACCGTCGTTGTTTGTGAAGCCAAGTGCTACACCAACAGCAAATAGAAGTGCCATTTGGCCGAATACTGAACCACCAGCTTGTTCCATTAGGTTAGAAACAACCTCTGGAATGAAGCTTAGGTGGGCAGCACCAACACCTAGTAGGATACCTGCGACTGGCAACACTGATACTGGTAGCATCAGAGCTTTACCAACTTTTTGCAGGTTTGCAAAAAGGTTCTTAAACATGTTTATGCTCCTGATAAATTATAAGTATTATTTGGGCACTAACGGCACACCCCCGTAGCCTAAATGTTAGCACCCAATGAAAATGTAACCACACGTTGCATTATATTTTCCGGCTCTAAATATATATTGATGGCCCTCAAACTTTCCACACAGTTACGAAATTTAGTTTCAAAACAAGCCGCAGATCACACCCAAAAACAGTAGATGAAAAGGTTTGCATTAAACTTATATTACTGTTTTATAACGATTTTATTATCAACATAATTAATTTTAAGGCGTAAATAAAATAAAGACTGATGTTATTTTTAGTAACAAAATTACATTTGAGAGATTTGATTGCGGTTAAATCAACAAATTTAGTAAACATTAAACTAAATGATCTTTTTGGCGTATTTCTAAACAAAAAAGGGGCAATAGCCCCTTTTTTAAACCGTCTATTGATTTTTCATCGCAAAAAAAGATTCCGGAAGTTTTCGGTTGTTTTTTGCCCTACTTCAGCAATGGAGCATCCTTTTAGCTGTGCAATATAGGCTGCAACTTCGACAACATAGGCTGGTTGGTTCTCTTTTCCACGATGTGGAACGGGCGCTAAATATGGAGAATCCGTCTCAATAAGCAGCCTTTCTAAAGGCAAAGCTTTCACGACTTCTTTCAATTCTGTCGCCTGACGGAAGGTTACAATGCCCGAAATTGAGATGTAGAACCCTAAATCTAATGCAGCTTCTGCAAATGGTAGATCTTCGGTAAAGCAGTGGATTACACCACCACATTTTTCAGCGCCACCATTGCGTAGAATTTCTAATGTATCTTCACGAGCGTTACGGGTATGAATGATCAGTGGCTTGTTAAACTCCACCGCTAAATCTACCTGCTGTTCAAAACGCTCTTTTTGCAGCGCTGCAGTCTCTGGTTTGTAGTGATAATCCAGACCTGTTTCACCAATCGCTACCACTTTTTCGTGCGAAGCGTGTTGACGTAAGGTCTCCATAGAGAACGCGCTCTCCACATCAAGCGGATGCACACCGCAAGACGCGTAAACGTTGTCGTATGGCGTAATCATTTCCAACATTTTTGGAAATGAATCTAACGTAACGCCTACCGACAGTAGCTCTTTTACGTTCGCTTGTTTTGCTTTGTTAATAACGTCTTCAACATTGATGTGAAGATCATCGTAATTCAGTTTGTCTAGATGACAGTGCGAATCTACGAACATAATGCCTCTCGTGATTCAATTAACCAATTCATTGATAGTAGTTCAAGGTTCAAGCCTGGAAAGCGTTGAATTTGCCCTTTTAGCTCAAGCAGCTTCTTCGACGCCAGGTATAAACCGTCATAACTGTGTGTTGGGAACAGAGTTGCGCCCGGAAGTTGAGCCGCTTCCGCCACCCCAAATTGGGCTTTCTGAGCGTCCGTTAATAGATACCAAGCCCAGTCGAATGCTTTGTCTGGGTTCTTTGCCATTAACGCTGCACACTGGAATACATCTGATACCGGCGAAGATAGCGTCTCAATAAAACAACGCTCAAACGCTTGGTACTCATCAAGCTCACCACTTTTCACCGCTTCTAGGGTATTAATTGGCGACCCTAAATTCAGTTTAAGCGCATAAGCTGGTACTTGTGATGCTCCCTGCTCGCTCATCCAATTCATCGCCAGCTCTGTTGATGGTGGTGTCACCACCCATTGTTGGCAGCGGCTCTGGATAGTTGGCAGCAATCGCTCTTGGTTATGCGTCACGAGCAAGAACAAGCATTTCTGTCCCGGCTCTTCAAGTGTTTTGAGCAACGCGTTCGACGCTGATTCGTTCATCGCATCGGCTGGCTCTATGATGAACACGCGATAACCGTTTAGTTGTGAAGATTCATGCGCAAGCCGATTACATGCTCGAACCTGGTCAACGGTGATCGACTTTCCTTCTTTCTCTGGCTTAATCCAGTGTAAATCAGGATGGCTATGAGATTGGGTCAGCTGGCAACTATGGCAGAAGCCACACGCTTCACTGGTGTAATTTTGACACAGCAACGAGTGACTAAAGAGCTCAACCAGCTTCTCTACCGCTAATCCTTTGTCACTTTGCAGCAGCAGTGCGCCCGGAATTCGTTCTGAATCCAAGCTTGTTTTGAGGTTATCCCAAACGGGTAGTAACCATGGAAAGTCATTTAACATGAGCGACCTCAATCCACATTCTGCTTACAGTGATGCTAGCCATTCGTTTAGCGCAGCTTTGATGTCTTGTGCAACCTCTTCAATCGACTGCTCAGCGTTGATCACCACGATGGAATCATCGGCATTAGCCAGCGCTAAGTAACGCTCACGCGTGCGTTCAAAGAAGCTGATGTCCATTTTTTCAATACGATCTAGTTCGCCACGTCCACGAGCACGTTCAAGTCCAACTCGAGGATCGATATCCATGTACAATGTGAATGCAGGCTTAAACTCACCTAGAGTTGTATCGCGCAGGTTCTTCATCAGTGATGCGTCGATTTGGCGGCCACCACCTTGGTAAGCTTGAGAAGACAAATCATGACGGTCGCCAACTACCCATTGATCGTTTGCTAGCGCTGGCTTAATCACGTTCTCAACTAACTGAACTCGAGCTGCATAAAGCAAAAGCAATTCAGTCATGTCTTTTAGATCTTCGCCCTCGTGCTCTTCT
This sequence comes from Vibrio sp. B172a, assembly GCF_030248355.1. Lineage (NCBI taxonomy): Bacteria > Pseudomonadati > Pseudomonadota > Gammaproteobacteria > Vibrionales > Vibrionaceae > Vibrio > Vibrio sp. B172a. The sequence continues at coordinate 158,856 of NZ_JAHGAC010000007.1, forward strand.
TTTACTAGTGCACGCATTTTCTCTGCTAGCGGTGTACCGCCTGGTTCACGAGTATTAACGATATCTTGGATACCTGCAGCTTTCAGCGTATCTAAAACGGTTTTAATCGCAGTGCTTTTACCCGCGCCCTCTAGGCCCTCAACGACAATAAAGTTTGCTTTCATCATTTGTTCTTTCTTAGTTCTCTTAAGTAGGCACGTACAGCACGGTTGTGCTCAGCAAGGGATTTCGAAAACACATGTCCGCCCTTTCCACTTGCTACAAAATATAGGTAATTGCTGTTTTCTGGGTTGAGAGCAGCTTCAATCGATGCTTCACCGGCCATGGCAATTGGCGTTGGTGGTAACCCATTAATGGTGTACGTGTTGTATGGCGTTGGTGTACGCAAATCTTTCTTACGGATATTGCCATCGTACGCATCCCCCATCCCGTAAATAACGGTTGGGTCAGTTTGCAAACGCATACGTTTATTGAGGCGGTTAACAAATACCGATGCAACACGTTCGCGCTCTGCATCAATCGCCGTCTCTTTCTCAATAATAGAAGCCAAGATCAGCGCTTCGTATTTATCTTTCAGTGGTAATTTCTCCTGACGCGCTTCCCATTGTTCATCAAGAATCTTGTTTAGCTTGCTGTGTGCACGCTCTAAGATCTGACTTTCACTTGCGCCAGCAGTGTAGTGGTAAGTCTCCGCAAGGAATAAACCTTCAAGCTTCTCACGCTCAATACCTAGCTTTTCTGCCATTTCTTTTTCAGACAAACCAGTTAAGTCATGTTTTACATGAGGTGCAGCCCTTAGCTGTTCAACCCACTCAGAGAAACGGCTGCCTTCGACAAAAGTAATCGCAAATTGATGCTCTTTGCCGGTATTGAGCTGTTCTAACGTTTGATAAAGCGAAACTTTTGGCACAAGTTGGTAAGTGCCTGCTCGCACCTGAAGAAGCTCTGGGTAAAGGTGTGGCATTAAACGAATGTAATCAGAAGCTTCTATGATGTCGTCTTTTACAAGATCACGCATCACTCGGTGAAAGCTGGTACCATTTTCTACGGTAAACAGCTGTGGCTGCTCTATAAGAATTGGCGAGTTAACATATTGCTTAGTCTGTGAAACAACGTAAAAAACACCTGCTGCACCAATAACGGCAATCAGTACAACAAAAGCAAACAGTTTTTTAATCACGAATTTAGATTCCCTTGAAGTCGTCGAGTCAATTTTCCTATTGGAAAGTCAATCTTGTTATCTGGTGTCGAAATACCGTTGACCGGTGCCACACCTAATAGTGAGTTACACATCCACACCTCGTCTGCATTAAGCAAATCAGAGAGTGCGAATGTCGCTACCTGCACTGGGTAGCCATTGGTTTGGAGAAATTCCAATACCTTACGGCGCATTACGCCGGCCACACCAGACAAATTCAAATCGGGTGTGTATACCTTTTTATCTTTAACCCAAAAAAGGTTTGCCATTGTAGTTTCAATGACATGATTTTGCACATTTAACGTCACAGCATCGGTAAATTCCGTGCCTTCAATTTCCGCTTTTGCGAGAACCTGTTCGATTCGGTTGTTATGCTTATGACCAGCTAGAAGTGGTTGAATACCAAGGTGGGTTCTACAAACCCCTAACGGCACGCCATTTTCTTGCCATGAAGAGTAATGCGAAGGAAATGCAAAATTCGAAATAGTCACGACTGGCCCTTCAATGCCGCTAGGACTATACCCTCGCCCTCCAGTGCCGCGACTGATATGAATTTTGATTCCGGCAAGCTCATCATTCAAGACCGCTTTCATTGCCCAATCGAACACCTGGCTCCAATCGGGGAATGGGATGTGTAACGTTTTTAGGCACGCTTCCATTCGCTCAACATGCGCTTGCCAGTGCTCTAATTCACCCTTCTTAGTTTTTATAGTGGTGAAACAGCCATCGCCATATTGAAACGAGCGGTCGCCAAGCGAAATGTGTGTTTGTGGCAATCCATTGACCCAGAACATTCAGATACCTTTACTTTCCGATCGACATATAAAACAAAACGGCTCAATGCTAAGCATCGAGCCGTCAGAATACAAGTATCGCTTCTCTAAAACAGTGTTAGAGATTTTTACTCAGCGAATTTTTTGAATACTAGCGAACCGTTTGTACCGCCGAAGCCGAACGAGTTACAGATTGCGTATTCCATATCAACTTTGCGCGCTGTATGCGGAACAAGATCGATATCTAGACCTTCTTCTGGATCATCTAGGTTGATCGTTGGTGGAACGATTTGGTCTACCAAAGAAAGAACTGTGATGATCGCTTCAACTGAGCCAGCAGCACCTAGAAGGTGACCAGTCATAGATTTAGTTGAAGATACTAATACTTGCTTAGAGCCTTCTTCACCAAGAGCACGTTTAACACCCTTGATCTCAGCCACATCACCAGCAGGTGTCGATGTACCGTGAGCGTTCACGTAACCAACTTGAGTACCAGTAATGTTTGCGTCACGCATTGCCGCTTCCATTGCTAGAGCGCCACCTGAACCATCTTCACTTGGAGAAGTCATGTGGTAAGCGTCACCAGACATACCAAAGCCAACTAGCTCTGCGTAGATCTTAGCACCACGTGCTTTTGCGTGCTCGTACTCTTCAAGGACCATCATGCCCGCACCGTCACCAAGAACAAAGCCATCACGGCCCTTATCCCATGGACGAGAAGCTTTTTGAGGCTCATCGTTACGAGTTGAAAGTGCTTTTGCTGCACCGAAACCAGCCATACCTAGTGGTGTAGATGCTTTCTCTGAACCACCAGCAACCATCGCCTCAGCATCACCGTATGCAATCATACGCGCTGCGTGGCCGATGTTGTGTAGACCTGTAGTACATGCCGTAGAGATCGCGATGTTTGGACCACGAAGACCACGCATGATAGATAGGTTACCTGCAACCATGTTTACGATGGTCGAAGGAACAAAAAATGGGCTAACTTTGCGAGGACCTTTTTCAACAAGCGCTGTATGGCCTGTTTCGATTAGGTCTAGACCGCCGATGCCTGAGCCGATTGCTACACCAACTCGAGCTGCGTTTTCTTCGGTAATTTCTAAGCCAGAGTCATCCAGTGCTTGGATACCCGCTGCAATGCCGTACTGGATGAATAAATCCATTTTACGAGCATCTTTCTTAGACATGTACTCTGTGCAATCAAAATCTTTCACAAGACCAGCAAAACGAGTCGAGAAGTTCGTTGCATCGAAATGTTCGATGTTCACGATACCGCTTTGACCTTCTAGCAGGGCTTTCCAAGATGATTCTACTGTGTTGCCTACCGGTGACAACATACCCATGCCTGTGACAACTACACGACGCTTGGACACGATATAATTCTCCGGGAATTGAATGTTTCTATGAGAGGATAGAAGAAGTTAGAAAGAACACAGGCGGTCTAGGAGACCGCCTGGGAGAGATAATTACTGAGCGCTGTTTACGTAGTCGATTGCAGCTTGAACAGTAGTGATTTTCTCAGCTTCTTCGTCAGGAATCTCAGTGTCGAATTCCTCTTCTAGAGCCATTACTAGCTCTACAGTGTCTAGAGAATCAGCACCTAGATCGTCAACAAATGAAGCTTCGTTTTTAACTTCTGCTTCGTCTACACCTAGCTGTTCAACAATGATTTTCTTTACGCGTTCTTCGATGTTGCTCATTTTTCTTTTCCTTTACAGATTTCGCCTAATGCGATGATTCCGTAGTTTATTCGAACTATTGAAAGTTGCAAGGGGGTCCTTGCTGGTCAAACCACAAAATTAGCGAATTTAACCGAATTTCAATACATTTTTGACTTAAATCATGCACAAATCTTGCGCATGAGCATGACAACTTAATGACAGTTAACAGCAACTATAGGCTATTTTTCACAAAGTAAAACAGCTTATTTTGCACGAACTGTGCATTAAACCATGTACATGCCACCATTTACATGCAAAGTTTCACCAGTAATGTAAGCCGCTTCAGGTGAAGCTAGGAATACAACTGCTGATGCAATTTCACGTGGGTCACCTAGACGACCTGCCGGCACGTTCGACAACGTTGCTGCACGTTGGTCATCATTTAGCGCCTTAGTCATGTCAGTTTCGATGAAACCAGGTGCGACTGTGTTTACTGTTACGCCACGAGAAGCTACTTCACGAGCCATCGATTTAGTGAAACCGATAACGCCTGCTTTCGCTGCTGCATAGTTAGTTTGACCAGCGTTACCCATAGTACCAACGACAGAACCTACGTTGATGATGCGACCAGCGCGTTTTTTCATCATGCCGCGTAGAACCGCTTTAGACATGCGGTAGATTGGCGTTAGGTTTGTGTTGATGATGTCGTTCCACTCGTCATCTTTCATACGCATTAGTAGGTTATCGCGTGTGATACCAGCGTTGTTTACTAGAATATCGATTGCACCAAACTCATCGTTGATGGTTTTTAGGGTTGCTTCGATAGACTCAACGTCAGTTACGTTAAGTGCTAGACCTTTACCGTTTTCACCTAGGTATTCGCTGATAGCCGCTGCGCCACCTTCTGAAGTTGCAGTACCGATTACCGTTGCACCGCGCTCAACAAGAAGTTCAGCAATCGCACGACCAATGCCACGGCTCGCGCCTGTCACTAGAGCGATCTTACCTTCTAGATTCATCATGTTGTGTTTTCCTTTTCTTATCGTGAACAGATTACTTAGCGGCTTCTAGCGACGCTACGTCGTTAACTGCTGCTGCGCTTAGTGTTTTCACGATACGTTTAGTCAGACCTGTCAGTACTTTGCCAGGGCCAAGCTCAAGAAGATTCTCTACGCCTTGTTCGCTCATTAACTGCACGCTCTCAGTCCAACGAACTGGGCTATGAAGTTGACGAACAAGTGCGTCTTTGATTTTTGCCGGATCAGTTTCAGCCGCCACATCAACGTTGTTGATAACAGGAAGTTGTGGTGTATTGAATTCGATAGACTCTAGCGCAACGGCTAGTTTCTCTGCTGCTGGCTTCATTAGTGCGCAGTGTGAAGGTACTGACACAGGAAGAGGAAGTGCACGCTTAGCACCTGCTTCTTTACATAGTGCACCAGCACGTTCTACCGCGTCTTTACTACCTGCGATAACAACTTGACCAGGTGAGTTGAAGTTTACTGGAGAAACGACTTCACCTTGCGCTGCTTCTTCACAAGCTTTTGCAATTGCTTCGTCATCTAGACCGATGATCGCGTACATTGCACCAGTACCCGCAGGTACCGCTTCTTGCATCAGTTGACCACGTAGCTCAACCAGTTTGATTGCTTCTTTAAAGTCAATCACGCCAGCACACACAAGCGCTGAGTACTCACCTAGGCTGTGACCCGCTAGGTTTGCTGGTTGCTCAAGACCAAGCTCTTGCCATACACGCCAGATAGCAACAGATGACGCTAGCAAAGCCGGTTGAGTACGGAAAGTTTGGTTTAGATCTTCTGCAGGTCCATTTTGAACAAGCGCCCATAGGTCGTAACCTAGTGCGTCAGATGCTTCTGCAAATGTTTGTTTTACTACGTCATATTGTTCGCCTAGATCAGCAAGCATACCGACAGCTTGTGAACCTTGGCCTGGAAATACGATAGCAAACTTGCTCATGTTGTTTTCCTTTAAGCAAAGTAAAAAGAAATAAGATGCACCGTAGCGCATCTTAAATTTTGAATCTTGTGAAACTTAGAATTTCACCAGGGCAGAACCCCAAGTGAATCCGCCGCCAAACGCTTCAAGAAGTAGAGTTTGACCACGTTTAATACGACCATCACGTACCGCCTCATCCAGTGCTGTTGGCACGGTTGCTGCTGATGTGTTGCCGTGTTTATCAAGTGTGATCACGACTTGGTCTAGTGACATCGAAAGCTTTTTCGCTGTCGCTGAAATAATGCGGTAGTTCGCTTGGTGCGGAACCAACCAGTCTAGTTCAGACTTATGCATATCGTTCGCTTCAAGCGTGTCTTTAACCAGTCTTGATAGCTGAGTAACGGCTACTTTGAATACCTCGTTTCCGGCCATATGAAGCCATTTATTTGCATCTTTACCACGTTCAGGAACAGGAAGGCTCAATAGATCACCAAACTGGCCGTCTGAATATATGTGCGTGGAAATAATGCCAGGCTCTTCGCTTGCACCAAGAACAACGGCACCCGCAGCATCACCAAACAAGATGATGGTTGAGCGATCCGTTGGGTCACATGTTTTCGACAATGCGTCTGCACCAATCACAAGCACGTTTTTGCACATGCCAGATTTGATGTGTTGGTCAGCAACAGATAATGCGTATACAAAACCTGAACAAGCAGCGGCTAAGTCGAATGCAGGACAACCTTTAATGCCAAGCTTTCCTTGCACCTGACACGCAGATGAAGGGAAAGTATGGCTACTGCTAGTAGTAGCAACGATAATTAGGTCGATATCATTTTTATCAATGCCGGCCATATCGATAGCGTTTTCAGCTGCGTAGAATGCCATGTCCGCAACAGTTTCATCTTCTGCTGCAATTCGACGCTCTTTAATACCAGTACGAGCTACGATCCACTCATCACTTGTATCTACCATTTTCTCTAGGTCTGCGTTAGTACGCACCTGAGATGGCAGGTAGCTGCCAGTACCTAAAATTTTGCTATACATGAAGACTAATAATGCCTCTCGAGTAAAACCGCTTCCAAACGATCGCTAATACGGCTTGGTACTTGTCGTTTGACCTCGTGTACTGCCTCGCCAAGTGCATTGACAATCGCAGATACATCCGCACTTCCATGGCTTTTTATGACAATGCCGCGCAATCCTAGCAAACTTGCGCCGTTATACTGGTCGGGGTTCAGTGTTTTTAGTTCATTAAATAGCCGAGAAAACAGTTTTCTAGCAATCCATCCCTTTATCGTTGATGCCATCATGCTGGTTTTTAGTTTTTCGATAAAGAGTTGCGCTGTTCCCTCGCTGGCTTTTAAGCATACGTTACCGACAAAGCCATCACAAACAATGACATCGGCAACGTCATGCAAAATTTGATTACCTTCAATATAACCCACAAAATTAATTGCGTCGGTTTGAGAAAGCATTTCTGCACAGCGTTTGACTAAATCGTTTCCTTTAATTTCTTCAGCACCAATATTCAGCACCGCCACACGAGGTGGATGACCGAGATGTTCCTCGGCTAAGGCACTGCCCATCACTGCAAATTGAAATAAGCTGTCTGCATCGCAAGATACATTCGCACCAAGATCTAACATCCAAGTACGTTTGCCACTAATGGTGGGTAATGCGGAAACTAAAGCAGGACGCTCAATACCAGGAAGCAGTTTAAGAATGAATCGTGAGAGCGCCATCAAGGCTCCGGTGTTACCACCGCTCACACACGCATCTGCTTCGTTATCAGAGACCAGATCAATGGCCATACGCATGGAGCTATTTTGGCTATTACGTAATGCTAAAGACGGTTTTTCTGAGTTAGAAATTACTTTCTCGCTATGAAGAATGCTTAAACGAGAACTGGTAGAGGTACCTAGTTGAGATAATTGAGACGTGATCAGAGGTTGATCACCTATAAGAATCACTTTTAGCTCTGGGAAATGAGACAGTGCCTGCACGGCGGCAGGCACTGTTACGCGTGGACCGAAATCCCCGCCCATTGCATCAAGTGCAACGGTAATACTTTGCAAAGGTTCAACCTTACTTGTTGATAACCTTTTGACCACGGTAGTAACCTTCAGCAGTTACGTTGTGGCGTAGGTGAGTTTCACCAGAAGTCGCGTCTACAGATAGTGCAGCTGTAGTTAGCGCATCGTGTGAACGACGCATACCGCGCTTAGAACGAGTTTTACGGTTTTTCTGTACGGCCATTGACCCTACTCCTATACTATTGGGTTAAAAACCTAAAGAAGAAGCGGCTACCACACCAGTTACTTTTTCAGATTTTTCAAAACGTCGAATGGATTCGGTTTTTCTTCCTCAATTTCTTCAGGAATCTCACCAAAAACCATGTTATTTGAATCAACGCTACAATCCGCTTCATCGTGCATTGCGATTTGAGGTAATGTTAAGATGAACTCGTCTTCAACTAGTTGTATAAGGTCTAATTCACCGTACTCATTTAGATCTACCAAATCATAAATTTCTGGTGCTTCCTCTTCTGTCTTCTCACCGTAGTAAGGAGTGTAAAGGAATTCAACTTCACACGGATGTGTGAATACCTCATTACAACGCTGACACTCTAAATCAACTTCGATGTTAGCTTTACCAGAGATAACAACAAGTCGCTGTTCATCAATATCAAATGACAATGAGACTTCTGCGTCGCGTTTTACGCCTTCAGTTGTTTCCGCTAAGCGCTTGAAAAGACTAGCTTGGATGATGCCATCGTAATCTAATCGTTTCTGTGCGGACTTCGCCGGATCAACCGTTCGCGGTATTTTTACCTTTTGCATAGGGCGCGAATATTATCTTCCAAATCAAAATTAGTCAAAGAAAAAGGCAAAAAAGTTGTACTTTTTTACGCTTAATATAGAGAGCATTAGCCAGAATCGATTTTGATCGATTATCCTATTGGAAATGCTTGTGCGAATTGTAATTCAAAATGAAAAATTACCAACTGGTTTTAGCCTCAACCTCCCCTTTTCGTAAACAACTGCTGGAAAAACTAGCAGTGCCTTTTACTTGTTTGTCACCCAACTGCGATGAGACCCCTTTAGCTAACGAAACACCTTTAGAACTGGTACAACGGCTTGCTATTGGTAAAGCCACTTCTTGTGACACAACCCATGACAGTTTGGTCATTGGCAGTGACCAAGTGTGTGTCATTGACGGCAATATCGTTGGTAAACCGTTAAACCGAGAAAACGCCATCAAACAATTATTGGCTCAAAGCAGTAAAACCATCACTTTTTATACCGGACTAGCTGTCCACAACACAGCAACTAATCATACTGAAGTCGGCTTCGATACTTTTGAAGTGCACTTTAGAGATTTGACGCGTGAACAAATCGAACGTTATGTAGACAGAGAAGAACCTTTTTACTGTGCTGGTAGTTTTAAAAGCGAAGGGATGGGAATTTGCCTGTTTAAGAAGTTAGTCGGCAAAGATCCGAATACGTTAGTCGGCCTGCCACTTATTGATTTGATCGACATGCTGCAAAAACAAGGGTTAGAGGTTTTGTAGGGAATACAGAAGACTCCAAAGGGCTGATATGGACGGTTTAAGCAGTAACATCAAGCTAATGACTTTGCATCTCAACCAGAGATTCCCGACAACGCTCCTTCGTCGCTTTCGGGAATGACGTCGTTTAAGCTCATCCATCAAAAAGTAAGTCATAACCCACTTAAATTCAGAATTCACTGCACGTCATCCTCAAGAGTGAGGAACGAGCGAGTTGGGGATCTCTTTCAACGGTATCGCTGAGCACAAAGTTCTCATAACTCAACAGGCAAAGCTGCCGCCACTCTCTAAGAAGCTTTCTACGATCAAAAAAGCCGATGTATTAACATCGGCTTTTACATAGCTTTTTGCGATGGCGAGGGGGTAGATACGCTTGCCTCTACTTTTTACGCAAACCCGCTAAGACTTTCTCTAATTTCGCTTCCATCGGCGCATTGATTTCCATCCACTCATCATTCGATGGGTGCTGGAACTTGATGTTCGCTGCGTGTAGGAACAAACGGTTCAAACCAACCTGACCCGTGTACGCATCAAAACGACGATCGCCATAGCGGTCATCCCATGCAATCGGATGCCCCGTGTATTGAGTGTGCACACGAATCTGGTGAGTACGTCCAGTAATTGGACTTGCTTGAATTAACGTTGCTTGTTCGAATTTCTCCAATACTTTAAAACGCGTCTCAGACGGTTTGCCGTTTGGATTCACTCGTACAATGCTGTTCACTTCGTTTTTAAGCAGTGGCGCATTAACGACTTTGCAGCTGTTTTTCCACTCACCCATGACAAGCGCGAAGTAGAACTTCTTCACTGTCTTTTCACGGAACTGTGCTTGTAAATGACGTAACGCAGAACGTTTCTTCGCAACCAGCAAGATGCCAGATGTATCACGGTCGATACGGTGAACGAGTTCAAGAAAGCGAGCTTGTGGTCGTAATGCTCGAAGTGCTTCAATCGCACCAAACTTCAAACCACTACCGCCGTGCACTGCTGTGCCAGATGGCTTGTTGAGAATCAATAGATGATCATCTTCAAAAATGATCTTATCTTCCAACTCTGCCACTTTGTTTAGCTTCGTGCTCGGCGCGACGTCATCCTCTTTCTTCTCTACCGTGACCGGAGGAATACGGACAAGATCGCCTGCTTTTAGTTTGTACTCTGCCTTAATGCGCTTTTTGTTTACGCGCACTTCTCCCTTACGCACGATTCGGTAAATCATGCTCTTTGGGATGTCTTTTAATTGGTTACGCAAGAAATTATCAATGCGTTGACCCGCCATATCTTCGTCGATATCAACGAACTGGACTTGTGTTCTTATTTCGCTCATGGGCGCTATTGTAAACTCAAATCTGTACGACTTCACATTATTCTTGCTGCAAAAGAAACACTTGTTGTCATAAATAGTTCCAAAACACGCCAAGCTTTTGTTTAGATTATTAAAAGTCTTTATCAACTTCTCTATTTGTTTCTCGTCTTTCTCAGTTTGCGAGACTCAAGTGCTTATGAAACAGCCAGTTATAAATTACAAAATTTGAATTTAGCGCCAAATTTTCCATCGTTTGCGCTAAAGCAGATTGCTGATATCAACCTGCGCTGCTATAGTTCACAGCTGCTAAGGAAGGTTTGGTTACATTTTGTTCATTACCAATCATTTATCCCCAAGCAATGTGAGTAGGTTGTTGAATGTCAGGTGCAGCATTGGCGTAAGACACATTGAGTTCAACACACTTGTCACTCTACTCCTCGCATATTCACGTTGAGTATCTACCGCCCGATATAGCGGGTCACAAGTTTCCGTTTCCAACGAAACCCAAAAGAATTTGTGATGACTGAAGTGCCCTAGAGCATCCCCTTCCAGCCGGGAGGCTGCAAAATATAAGCCATGGGATCAGGCACCGTGAAAGAGCGAAACAAAAGTGACAAGTTGCAAAGAAATATAAAGAAAAGACAACGAGAAATTTTCAATGAAAAGAATGTTAATTAACGCAACTCAAAAAGAAGAGTTGCGTGTCGCTCTGGTTGATGGCCAGCGACTTTTCGATCTTGATATCGAGAGTCCAGGTCATGAATCTAAAAAAGCGAATATCTACAAAGGACGTATCACACGTATCGAACCAAGCTTAGAAGCCGCATTTGTTGATTACGGTGCTGAGCGTCACGGTTTCCTCCCTCTTAAAGAAATTGCCCGCGAATACTTCCCAGAAGGTTACACTTACCAAGGTCGCCCAAGCATTAAAGAAGTGCTGACTGAAGGTCAAGAAGTAATCGTACAAGTGGAAAAAGAAGAACGTGGTAGCAAGGGCGCAGCTCTTACTACTTTCATCTCTCTTGCGGGTAGCTATCTTGTTCTTATGCCTAATAACCCTCGTGCCGGCGGTATTTCTCGTCGTATCGAAGGTGATGAGCGCACTCAACTAAAAGCTGCTTTAAGCACGCTAGAACTACCGCAAGGTATGGGTCTAATCGTACGTACTGCTGGCGTAGGTAAGAGTGCAGAAGAACTTGAGTGGGACTTGAACGTACTACTTAACCACTGGGGTGCGATTAAGGGCGCGGCAGATTCTAACCCTGCTCCTTTCCTAATCCACCAAGAAAGTAACGTAATCGTTCGTGCGATCCGTGACTACCTACGTCGTGATATCGGTGAAATCCTAATCGACAGCAACACCATCTATGAACGTGCACGAGAGCACATTCAATTGGTACGCCCAGATTTCATCAGCCGCGTTAAAAAATACGAAGGCGAAGTACCGCTATTTAGCCACTACCAAATCGAAAGCCAAATTGAATCCGCTTTCCAACGTGAAGTGCGCCTACCATCAGGCGGTTCTATCGTAATCGACCCAACAGAAGCTCTGACTTCTATCGATATCAACTCTGCTCGCGCAACAAAAGGCGGCGATATCGAAGAAACAGCACTGAACACTAACCTAGAAGCAGCAGACGAAATCGCTCGTCAATTGCGTCTACGTGACCTTGGTGGTTTGGTTGTTATCGACTTTATCGATATGACGCCAGTTCGTCACCAACGTGAAGTAGAAAACCGTCTACGTGAAGCCGTTCGTTTAGACCGTGCTCGCGTTCAGATTGGCCGCATTTCTCGCTTTGGTCTTCTAGAAATGTCACGCCAGCGTTTGAGCCCTTCTCTAGCAGAAGCAAGCCACCATATCTGTCCTCGTTGTAGTGGTACAGGTGTTGTTCGTGATAATGAATCTCTAGCTCTGTCTGTTCTTCGTTTAATTGAAGAAGAAGCACTTAAGGACAACACAGCACAAGTTCTTGCCGTTGTACCTGTTCCGATTGCATCTTACCTTCTGAACGAAAAACGTCGCTCAGTGAACCACATTGAACGCATTCAAGAAGTGAAGATCACGGTTGTTCCTAACTCTGATATGGAAACACCACACTTCGAAGTGATTCGCGTACGTGAAGGTGAAGAGTTCGATCTGCTTTCTTACCTACTTCCTAAGAAACTGGAAGCAATGAAAGAAGCAGAAGGCAAAGAGCCTGCAGAAGCTGACATCAAACCTAAACGTATTGAAGAACCAGTTCTAAAAGGTTTCGCTGCACCAGCTCAAACTGCGCCAGCTCCTAGCGCGACTTCTAAGCCTGCTCCGGCAGCGAAGAAGAAAGAAGTGGTTCAAGAAGAAAAGCCTGGTCTATTTAGTCGTCTATTTAAAGCGATTGGTAGTTTCCTATTCGGTGGTTCTGAAGAAGTAAAAGAAGAGCCTAAGAAAGAAGAAGAGAAGAAACCAAACCGCGATAACAAACGCAACAAACGTGACCGCAACGACCGTCGTCGTAACAACAACCAACGCGATAATCGCGAAGGTCGTGACAACCGCGACAACAAGCGTCGTCGTAAGCCACGTGAAGAGCAAGCGACTGAGCAAAACGAAGCGCAGCAGCAACCTAACAAGCAGCAAAATCGTAACCAGAAGCGTAAGCCAAAAGCTCAGCAAGCTGAAAAAGCACAAGAGCCAAAAGCAAATGCTAAGGTAGCGGAAAAAGGCCTGCAGCTTGCTGCTGAAGCACGCACCGGTTCAGAAGCGAAGCCTGAAGAAAGCAAAGCGAAGCCAAACGCAAAAGCAGAGAAAGTGAAAGAGCGTCGTCAACGTCGCAAACTAAACAAATCTGTACGTGTGAAAGACCAGCAAACGGCTGAGCAAGCTGAACTGGAAACACCAGTACAAGCAATTGAAGCGGTTGAAGCACCTGTTGAGAAGCCAGTAGAGGCGGTAGCAGAAGCGCAACAAGACAAAGCTGAATCGAAACAACGTCGCAACCGTCGTTCACCACGTCACCTGCGTGCAAGTGGTCAACGTCGTCGTCGTGGTCGCGATCGTCGCCCTAACCCATTCCGCCTACGTAAAGGTGGTGTAGCCTCTCCTGAGATGGCTATGGGTAAAGTGATGCCACGCTACATTCCAAAACCAGCACCTAAAAAGGAAGAGCGAGTGAAGGAAGAAGTGGCAGTAACAGCGACATCTGTACCTGCAATGCAAGGTGGCTTTGCTTGTCCAGAAATGGCAATGGGCAAAGTAATCATTCGCCGCGAGCAACCTGCAGTAGTTGAAGCGCCAGTGGTTGAACCAAAAGTTCAACAGCCTGTAGAAGCGAAAGTTGAAGCTCCAGCTGTAGAAACGCCTGTTGTAGAAGCACCAGTGGTTGAAACAGTCGTTGCACAAAAAGCGGAACCTGCAGCAGTAGAAGCAGCGCCAGTAGAACCAATCATTGAACCGGTTGAAGCACCTGTCGTTGAAGTTACAGAAGCAGCTCAAGAGCCAGTGGTTGAAGTGGTAGAAGACACTGTAGAGCAAGTTGCAGTAGAAGCGCCAATGGCTACACCAGTTCCTAAAGCAGAAGTTATCAAAGTCGCAGCTAAGCAACGCGCTAGCGCTCCGATGACTAAAGCACCAGGTCCTCAAGAGCTTCGTGAAATCACGGTTTCAGCAGCGCCGTTTAAAGCAGACCGCTACGCTCCAAAAGGCGCAGGTAGTCAAGTTGCAACAAACCGTGCATCAGCACAGATGACAAAACCAAACTTTAGCTAAGCTAGAATTTGTCCTCGCAAACGCGAGAGTGAAACGAAAGGCTGCCAATTGGCAGCCTTTTTTGTTGCTGTGAGTGTTAACTATAATTGTTCATATTAATATCAACGACTGATCACATTTGTGCGTCAATATCCCCTTCATTGTTGAACTTAATCACACTTTTCGGTAGCATTCGCCGACTTAAGTTTTCGACACCATTCTGCTGCTGCTCTTTTTTTACTACTGTTTGTGCTGATAAAAGTGAAGACACTTTACCCATCAGCGCTCGTGCAAATACGAATATGTGTCGGGAGAAATTCATCGCCAAGAGAACTCAATACAAAACATGTTCGAATTTCCTCAATTTTCTAAGCACTCCGTAAAAAACGATGTGCTATCAGGTCTTACGGTTGCGCTAGCACTGGTTCCTGAAGCTGTAGCGTTTGCATTCGTTGCTGGTGTAGACCCTATGGTTGGTCTGTACGCAGCCTTTATCGTCGGTCTTATCACCTCTATCTTCGGTGGCCGTCCAGGTATGATTTCTGGAGCAACGGGCGCTATGGCTGTTGTAATGGTGTCGCTAGTTGCGACTCACGGCGTTCAGTACCTATTCGCGGCAATCATGTTAGCCGGTATTCTTCAGGTCTCAGCGGGGCTATTCAAGCTGGGTAAATTCATTCGAATCGTACCTCATCCAGTAATGATCGGTTTTGTAAACGGTCTGGCTATCGTTATCTTCCTAGCTCAGTTAGGTCAGTTTAAAGCGCCAGACATCAACGGCATGCTGACTTGGCTACCACAAGACCAAATGCTATTAATGCTTGGCCTAGTTGCGCTAACAATGGGTATCATTCACTTCTTACCAAAAATCACCACAGCTGTACCTTCTTCATTGGTTGCAATCGTAACAGTAACAGCTCTAGTGGTTGGTTTAGATCTAGAAACACGTACGGTAGTCGACTTCCTACGTACTATGTCTGGTGACGAAGCAGCGACTTTGGCGGGCTCTCTTCCGACCTTCTCAATTCCAGCGGTTCCTTTCACTCTTGAAACACTGCAGATCATCTTGCCTTACGCAATCATTCTTGCAGCTATCGGTCTGATTGAGTCTCTACTGACGCTAACGGTACTAGATGAAATGACCAACACTCGTGGTCAATCAAACCGTGAATGTATTGGTCAAGGTATGGCAAACATGACATGTTCAGTGTTTGGTGCAATGGGTGGTTGTGCGATGATTGGTCAGTCAATGATCAACGTAAACTCAGGTGGTCGTGGCCGTCTATCAGGTATCGTTGCAGCTATTGCACTTCTGATGTTCATCCTGTTTGCATCTTCTTTGATTGAGATGATTCCACTTGCTGCGCTTGTTGGTGTGATGTTCATGGTGGTTATCGGTACGTTCGAATGGGCAACGTTCAAACTTGCACGTCGTGTACCTAAACAAGATTTCTTCGTAATCGTTCTAGTTACGGTAGTGACGGTTCTGACTGACCTAGCGGTTGCTGTAGCGGTTGGTGTTATTGCCTCGGCACTTATGTTCGCATGGCAACACGCTAAACACATCTACGCTGACACACGCCTAAATGAAGAAGGCTCAAAAGAGTACAAGATCCACGGTCCTATCTTCTTTGGTTCTGCGGCTAACTTCTTAGAATTGTTCAACGCACACGACGATCCAAAAGACATTATCGTCGATTTCGCGGACTCTCGTGTAACAGACCACTCTGCAATCGAAGCGATCGAAACTCTGGCTGAACGTTACGCAGCACTAGGTAAAACGCTTCACCTACGTCACTTGAGCCCAGACTGCCGTAAGCTACTAGACAAAGCAGGCAGTTTGGTTGAAATCAACGTGAAAGAAGACCCAAGCTACAAGGTTGCGACGGACATACTTGCTGGCTAATAAAACTAAAAAGGGATGAGCATGACTCATCCCTTTTACTATCCAGCTTTCGGGCTCATCGCCCTACCCAAACTATTTGATCAAAGCTTCTTTAGAATCGTCTCTGACGCGTCTTCAATCAAATCCAATACCAATTCAAAACCTGCATCACCGCCATAGTATGGGTCTGGGATCTCGTCATAGTCGGAATCACCGTGACTTAAAAATAACGATACTTTATGGCGATGTTCTACCGGGCAAATATCCAATAGATCGGCAAGATTCGCTTTATCTGCCGCTAACACCATATCAAATTCATCGAAGTCCCCTATCGTTACCTTACGAGAGCGCATCCCTTTGAACGAATAACCTCGTTGCTTTCCTGCTTGCATGGAGCGTGCATCAGGCGGATTTCCGGCGTGGTAACCAATCGTTCCTGCCGAGTCCACTTCCACTGAAATACCCAACTCTTTAGCTTTTGCTCTTAATACCGCTTCACCAGTTGGCGAACGGCAAATATTTCCCATACAAACAACGAGTAGTTTCTTCATTTTATTCCCTGAATTATCGATGGTTTTTCTTCACGACATGTTGGTCTATCATAGCGAGATAATTCGATGAACCCAAGTTAGCACGGGCAAAGCACACAACGGAATTGAGGAAGTACTATGTCTATCGAGGAAAACAAAGAAGCACGCCATAAGGCTCGCCAACAAAAAGTAAAGGAACAGGTAGACGCAAAAATCGCGGCCGCCCAAGAAGAGAAGGGCCTACTGCTGATCATAACCGGCAATGGTAAAGGCAAATCGACTTCAGGTTTCGGCACGATTACTCGCGCAGTGGGTCATGGATTGAAGTGTTCCGTTGCTCAATTTATCAAAGGCACATGGGATAATGGTGAGCGCAACCTACTCGAAAAACTCGGCGTTGAGTTTCAAGTAATGGCAACAGGCTTTACTTGGGAAACGCAAAATAAAAGCGCAGATACCGAAGCAGCACAGTTGGTATGGCAGGAATGTAAACGCATGCTTGGCGATGAATCAATTGATGTCGTCTTGTTTGATGAACTGACGTACATGGTGAGCTATGGTTACATCGACTTGGATGAGGTCGTAGAAGCCCTAAACAACCGTCCTAAAATGCAGTCTGTTGTGATCACTGGCCGCGGAGCACATCGCACTCTGATTGAAATGGCCGATACCGTATCGGAAGTAAAGAACGTCAAACACGCTTTTGAATCTGGCGTAAAAGCGTTAAAAGGTGTGGATTGGTAATCTATTCATCGTGTAATAAGTAATAAAAAGGGTTGGCACATTGCCAACCCTTTCTCTTTTGCATTTAGACCGCTGTTAATTGAACAAGCCTTTCAATAGACCATCAACGGCCTCTTTGGTCTTCTCATCTTTGATCTTGTCCGTTAGCTTCTCTACGCCACGATCAATTTCTTTCTGTGCTTTTTGCTTCAACACATCGTCAAAGACCAACTTAAATTTAGGTTCCGCCCATTTGCCAGAAACGTTGATAGGAATAGTGATGTCTTTAAGCTCATCGATATTCTTACCGCCCTGACCTTCCAGTGAACCTACAATCGAGGTGCTGATGGTAAAGTCGACCGTTTCGTTTAGGTAGTTCGCTTGACCTTTACCACGAATGCGAAGAAGTGGAGACTGCGCTTTCATGTTATCGGTAGAAACCACACCTTTGTTCAACTTCAAGGTCGCTGTCATCGCGCTGAAGTCCGTTTTCTTGACTTCATCAGTGCCATCTACGCTCTGGCCTTTGAATCGCGCGTAGTTTTCACGGATAAGCTGAGCGACGTTAATGCCATTAACAGCGCCATCCGCAAAGTTAATCACAACCGTGCCTGTTAGATTTTTCTTGATGCCTGTTGGCGTTAGGCTCTTACCACTGATGTTCACATCAATGTTACCTGTGCCCTCTAGCATGTCGTTATTTGCTACATCAACAAGTAACGGTTGGACTTGCACGCCTTTGATAGATTTCTTCGCAGAGTAAGTGGCTGGCGATTTACGCGCATCCAGTTTGGCTGTTGCGGTGATCGTGCCTTGGTACAACTTAGAGCTGAATGAAGTAAGATCAAATATACCACGATTAACAGAGAAGCTTGCTTTTACCGCTTCCATTTTCGCGTTCGCTGCTTTGAACTTATCAATCGTAATATCACCCTTCACATCAAGCGTTTTTAGTGCCGATAAGTCTGGTTCAACTTCTGGCCCTGCTGCTGGTGCTTTGCTACCACCTGATGCTGGTTTATCACCCGCTTGAGCTTGCTTATTCAAGCCTAGGAATTCATCCAAATCGATATTAGGACTATGCACTACAAAACGTACTTTCGGAATATCACCTAAAGTCACATCCGCTTTACCGTCCAATGAAATAGCGTTCGCCGTTAGCTTCTCCAACACAAAGCTCAGGTGGCTCTTAGTTAGGTCGAACGAAAGGTCCGAAGCCATATCCACTTTCATTGGTGATTGAGGCAGCGCATCCCCCTCAAAAGTTGAGTTGAGCGTCAACTTGTTCAACTGCACTTTGCTGATGGCTTTATCGACCGTTAATTCGCCGCCACCCTGCATATCCAGCTTCATACCACCAGCTTCACCTTTCAATGCATAGCTTAGGTTGTTTACTTTATCGAATTCAAACGTTTCCAAACCAATCGTTGCTGATTCAATCTTGTTTGTCGCATCTGAATAGGTTGCATCGAAGTTGATGTTTTTCAAAGCGTAGCTTGCAAGGCCTTTTGCCAATTTAAACTCCGCTTTACCTTGCGCGGTGAAGGTTTGCTCATTCATCTCACCTTTCACGCCAAAGTCTGCGGTTGTCCAGTTATCGAAAGCAAACTGAGAAAGGTTTAGTGAGATATCAGAAAGCTTAGTGTAGCTTCCGGCTTGTTTATCTTGGATTTCAACATAGCCATTTGAGATGCTGACACCGGCAAGATTGATCGTCCAATCAGAAGCGGCGCTTTGTGAGTCTGCGGCTTGCTCTGGTGCTGCATCAGCCGTTTGTTCTGCTTGTTGAGTTTGTGCTTTGGTTAATGCATCAATATTCTTCGTGCCATCTTTCAGTGTTTCAAGATAGAACTCTGCACCATCAAGGGTAACGTTACCAATTTCTAGCTGTTTGCTTAATAGCGGGGTAACCGAGACATCAACACCGACCGTTTCAACTTTAAATAGATTTGGCTGACTAAAACCTTGTGGGTTTCTTAGCTCAGTGCGACCCAATTCGAAACCAATCGATGGGAAAAACTGCCAACTAATGTCCCCTTCAATGACTAATTCCAAACCGGTTTGCTTTTGCGCTTGCTCCACAATAAGTGGTTTAAACTGGTTTGGATTGACAAAAATCACTAACCCTAAAATAACAGCCAAAATTGCCACAATTGGGATGGCAATGATTAAGAGCAGTTTCTTCATTCGCTTTTTCCTTGCTCGAGTGTTTTTACAATTATAAGCGCAGACTTGTTTTATCGCCGACAGTTCCACAAAAGCGTGAAAAATGTCCGGTTTTCCGTTGCAACTGACTAATTTAAAAACAAAAAAAGAAGTGGCACCTAAGGTGCCACTTCTTCATACAAAAATAAAGCGATATAGCCGTCTAAAGGCTTAAGCTTTCAGAAGTTTTGCAATGTGCGCTTTAAGAACGTCGATTGCGATACGGTTTTTACCACCGCGAGGAACGATGATATCCGCGTATTGCTTAGAAGGTTCGATAAACTGCATAAACATCGGACGAACAGTCTGTTGGTATTGCTTAAGAACAGACTCCATAGTACGACCACGTTCTTCAACGTCACGTTTAACACGGCGTAGTAGACAGATATCAAGTGGCGTATCCATAAATACTGTCGCGTGCATTAGGTCACGTAGACGAGGGTCGGTTAACAGCAAGATACCTTCAAGAATGATTACCTTTTTAGGGGTCATTGGAGTGGTGTTGCTTGTACGAGTGTGCTCTGTGTAGCTGTATTCTGGAACTTCTACAGCTTCTCCACGCACCAATTTCTCTAGGTGTTCACAGAGTAGGTCGTGGTCCAACGCGCTCGGGTGATCGTAGTTAGTCTTTACACGCTCTTCCATGCTTAGGTTGCTTTGGTCGTTGTAGTAGCAATCTTCCGTGATGACACCGATTTGATGATCGCCCACTTTCTCGCGAAGCTCATTGTAAATTGTGCTCGCGATCAGACTTTTTCCCGAAGCAGAAGCGCCAGCAATACCGACGATGACGCATTGATTATTATCAGACATTAATTTGCACCCGATGATGATTTTCTAGTCACATAAAAAGATAAACTGCCTGATTATAGGGAGTTCACCCCCTCGTGACTAGCTGGAATTAGGGTTTCGTTATAAGTTTCTGTCAGCTCAGAGGATTAACCTCCGAGCAAACGTTTAAATGTGCAATATTCAACCAGCGTTGATATTAAACTCAGTTCACCATAGTAAAACTGATTGCATCCGGTTTGGCTTTACCCTGCCAATACATGGTGCCACAAACTCGGTCAGCAAGCTGTTTGTAGTAGCCCGCATGCTCACTATCAGGGCGTCTCGCCACTGTTGGGATACCGGCATCGATATCTTCTCGCATAGAGATATGAAGCGGAATTTGCCCAAGCAGCGCCAAGCCAAATTCTTGTGACATTTTCTCTGCACCACCAGTACCGAAAATATGCTCAACAGCCCCACACTGACTACAAATGTGGTAACTCATGTTCTCAACGACGCCAACAACTGGCACGTTGACTTTATGGAACATAGCCGCGCCTTTACGTGCATCCGCTAACGCAAGATCTTGTGGTGTAGT
Organism: Vibrio sp. B172a; assembly: GCF_030248355.1. NCBI lineage: Bacteria > Pseudomonadati > Pseudomonadota > Gammaproteobacteria > Vibrionales > Vibrionaceae > Vibrio > Vibrio sp. B172a. The sequence continues at coordinate 179,760 of NZ_JAHGAC010000007.1, forward strand.
AACAAGGACCGTACCTGTTACTGGAATCTGCTGTGAAAGCGTTAACTGAATATCACCCGTACCCGGCGGCATATCGATAACAAGATAATCAAGCTTCGGCCAATCCGTTTCGGTTAGCAGTTGTGATAGCGCTTTGGAAGCCATAGGGCCACGCCAAATAGCCGCTTCCGATTTATCCACCAAGTAACCGATAGAATGAGTATAGATGCCATGAGCAAAAATTGGCTCCATCCATTTAGCGTCACGAACTTCAGGCTTTGCGTCTTCTTGACCTAACATCATAGGAACCGATGGGCCATAAATGTCAGCATCTAACAAGCCAACTTTTGCACCCGACTGTGCAATGGCTAAAGCAAGGTTAACCGCGGTTGTCGATTTACCCACACCTCCCTTTGCTGAGCTAACTGCGATAATGTTTTTCACGCCTTTGACAGCATTGGTAACTTGCGTCTCGAGCGCTTTGATATTCTGTTCGATGTGAAAATCAAACGCTGGAACATCACCCGATGACTGCTGCCCTTTAATCCAACTGCTCAACGCAACTTGGAGTTCGTTGCTCGCAAACGGTAAGGTAATTTGAATGCCACCTTGTGCGGGGATCGTAACCATACCATTAATATCTGCCCAGTTTTCCACCAACTGTGGATGTTGAAACTGGTTAAGCCAATGACAAAAATCTTGTTTTGAAGTGAACTGATGCATGAGGCCTCCTTTATGCATCTAATCGTAGCACCCAGCGGCGAGATTCAGAACCCCAAAAAAACTAAGGCAATCCATGGTTTGATGCCTTGGCGTTAGGGAACTCATGGGGTAGTATTAGTCTCTATTTTTTATACCTATCAAAAAGCGATTATTAAGTATGGCAAACGATCCAAGAAAACTGCTGGTAACTTGTGCCCTTCCGTACGCTAATGGTTCGATTCACCTAGGTCACATGCTTGAGCACATTCAAGCTGACATCTGGGTTCGCTACCAACGCCTACGTGGCAACACTGTAAACTTCATCTGTGCTGACGATGCTCACGGCACGCCAATCATGCTAAAAGCACAACAGATGGGTATTACGCCAGAAGAGATGATCGCTGCAGTGAGCGAAGAGCATCAAAAAGACTTCGCTGGCTTTGATATTAGCTTTGATAACTACCACAGCACACACTCAGAAGAGAACCGTGAACTGGCTTCTCACATCTACCTTGAGCTGAAGAAAAACGGTTTTATCTCTAGCCGCACGATTTCTCAACTGTTCGACCCTGAGAAAGAAATGTTCCTACCGGATCGTTTCGTAAAAGGTACTTGTCCTAAGTGTAAGTCGGAAGATCAATACGGCGACAACTGTGATAACTGTGGTGAGACGTACAGCCCAACTGAACTGATTAACCCGAAATCAGCAGTATCTGGCGCAACTCCAGTAATGAAAGACTCTGAGCACTTCTTCTTCGACCTACCTCAGTTCGAAAGCATGCTAAAAGAGTGGACTCGTTCAGGTTCTCTACAATCTGAAACGGCTAACAAGATGCAAGAGTGGTTCGAATCAGGTTTGCAACAGTGGGATATCTCACGCGATGCACCTTACTTCGGCTTCGAAATCCCAGGCGAGAAGAACAAATTCTTCTACGTATGGCTAGATGCACCGGTTGGCTACATGGCTTCTTTCAAGAACCTATGTGACAAGACTGAAGGTCTAGATTTCGACGAATACTGGAAGAAAGACAGCACAACTGAGCTTTACCACTTCATCGGTAAAGACATCGTTTACTTCCACTCTCTATTCTGGCCAGCAATGCTAGAAGGCAGCGGTTTCCGTAAGCCAAACAACGTATTCGTACACGGCTACGTAACGGTAAACGGCGCGAAGATGTCTAAGTCTAAAGGTACGTTTGTTAAAGCAAGCACTTACCTGAATCACCTAGATCCAGAGTGTCTGCGTTACTACTACGCGGCAAAACTAAACAGCCGTATCGACGACCTAGACCTTAACCTTGAAGACTTCACTCAACGTGTTAACGCTGACGTAGTAAACAAGATTGTTAACCTAGCTTCTCGTAACGCTGGCTTCATCTCTAAACGTTTTGAAGGCAAGCTTGCTGAAAATTTTGCAGAGCCTGAGCTATACAACGAATTCGTTGCAGCAGCAGACCGTATCGCAGAGCTTTACGAGACTCGTGAGTTCGGCCGTGCGATCCGTGAAATCACAGCACTAGCAGACAAAGCAAACCAATACGTTGACGAAAAAGCACCTTGGGTTGTTGCAAAAGAAGAAGGTAAAGATCAGGAACTACAAGAAATTTGTTCTGTAGGTATTAACCTGTTCCGCGTTCTAATGACTTACCTGAAACCAGTTATGCCTGCACTAGCAGCGCGTACTGAAGCATTCCTAAACGAAGAGCTAACTTGGGAAGGCATTGCTGCACCACTGACCGGTCACGAGATCACTAAGTTCAAAGCACTGTTCAACCGTATCGATCCTAAGAACATCGAAGCGATGATCGAAGCATCGAAAGAAGACGCAGCGGCAGAAATGGCAGCAAAAGAGAAAGCGGAAGCAGAAAAGAACAAAGCTAGCCAAACTGAGCTAGATAAAGATCCAATCGCTGAAGAGATTGAGTTCGATGCTTTCGCAGCGGTTGATATGCGTATTGCTCGCATCATCTCTTGTGAAGAAGTACCAAAAGCAAACAAACTGCTTAAGTTCCAACTAGACATCGGCGGTGAAACTCGTCAGGTGTTCTCTGGCATCAAGTCAGCGTACAAACCTGAAGAGCTAGAAGGCAAGCTAACTGTAATGGTAGCGAACCTAAAACCTCGTAAGATGAAGTTTGGTATGTCTGAAGGCATGATCCTAGCCGCTGGCCCTGGTGGTAGCGAACTATGGATTCTTGAGCCACACGAAGGTGCTCAACCAGGTATGCGTGTAATGTAATCCTCTTCGCATAATAGAAAGGCTTAACTAGTTCAGTTAAGCCTTTTTTACAACGAGAGAAAATTACTTAGTGCAACCTATACTCTTCCGGTCCCCAAGTAATGATCGCACCACACACAAGGAAAAGCACAAAGCTGATGCTTACAACATACGCAAGTACTCTATCAAACGTTGTTGCGTATTTTAGTATTAGTTGGTCATCCACAAGTGATACTTTAGCTGGCTTTCCTCGCATCAATACCGATGTGTACATGGGAAATCTAAACCCCCACCCATTTCTGTCCCAACCAATAGGGTCATGACCATCTCGCAACATTTTTTCTCAATCCGCTCTACCGATATACGAATAAAAAGCAAGGTACTCACTAGCCAAGTGCATCCAATAATCATGTTTACAATATCAAAATAAAACACTTTGCTCCCTAGAACAGGATTTGGCCTTTCAATTAGGCTTGTACTCACCGTTCTACAGAGCCCTGCGCTTAACTGGTTTTCACTCTGTACTCTTCAGGCCCCAACCCCATTACTGCTCCCAAAGCAAGTGCCATCACGAAGCTTACTGTGACAATATACGCAAGCACTCGGTCAAAGACTGTCGCATACTTTAGAATAAGTTTGTCTTCTACCAGCGACACTTTCGCTGGTTTACCTCGCATCAACACTGAGGCGTACATAGGAAATCTAAAACCCCACCCATTTCTGTCCCAGCCAATTGGATCGTGACCATCCTGCAATATTTTTGTCTCAATCCGCTTTGCTGATACACGAATAAAAACCAATGTGCTCAGTAACCATGTCCAACCAACAATCATCACTATAAGATCGAAATAAAACACAATTACTCCTTTAAAACCAATTTACTTTAGAGCTAGTTTCATAGGTTTTTTCTGCTAAACCTTGCCCAAACCAATCACCCATTTTTGCAGCCGCATAACCAACCCCTAACCCAACACCAATAAGTACTACAATACCCAGTGGCCCCGCTGCTAACGCAATCCCCATACCTGCCGTTACAACTTTTGCGGTCGTCCATGCCCCTGCAGCGTTACTCGCTCCGAAGCCTGCGACTTCCATCACCGCTTTTTTTTGCCAATCTTAACCATTACTCTTCGCATTGCGAACGTTGTTGAATCTAACACTTGCATCTATGGCAATAATCTTTTTTCCAATAACATCAGAGCCAACCTCTAGTGCTCTAACAGAACGTATATTGGCAAGAGATGTGAGTTGAAGCTTACTTGAGTTCCTGCCGCTTTTAGCTATGTTTATTCCTCGTTCAGGGTTACTCCAGATATTGCCTTTACTACTCTTAACTCGACCTGAGTAATGAGTCAGTTCTTTTAGAAACTGCTTGTTTAAAGAGTCATGTGCGTACTTAACTTTGTTACCTAGCTTCAGAAGTTCAGTTTTATTGGCTCCACTTTTAGCAGCAAATCGTACATTGATCAGCGCATTCTGATAGCTGAGCAACGCTTTACCAAAGTTACTCATCCTAGCCTGTTTTTCATTGATCGCGGTTGCCGCAGCTCCAGCGGCGGTGTATTCATCCAACTTTCCGCCCATAACGGTATTAGTTGCATCTAGGAACGGCTTAATTTCTTTTTCATAGATGTATGCTATTGCCTGTAAGTTTTCATCGCCAAATTCGCTAGAAAGGTGGGCCACATTTCTTTTCGTTTCTTGAGACCAACTCTTCACTGTGTCAAGAGCGCATGCAATATCTGGCCTATCATTCCTAATTTTCTCTACGGAATTAGACGAATTATTACTTAGAATGAACGGAGTCCCTGCAGGGATAAAGGTGCCGAGTATATGCGGATTATCTTTTCTGAACTGGCTGTAGGCTGTTTTGTTTTTGACATCTACAGGTAACTTTGACTTTGGTGTTGTACTAAAGCAAATTTCAAGCGCGTTGGACAAAGTAATTCCCTCTGTTATTCACATAAACAACCCATAGCATATACAAATAGAACATCATTTAGCCTATCGGCATTGTGACTTGAATCGAGGGTTCCTGAGCAATTAAATGCAAATAGAAAACTTTGCGACTTTAGAACTAGCACTAATTTCATCCAATCAGGAAAGGTATAAACAACTGCGATGTAATTTGACCAAATTCACACTTTTGGGGAGATTACGCACCAAGTTCGTACAGCTCCTTTTTCTAACCCAAAGTAAGTCATTGTTTTAATTTACTTTAATTATTGGCATCAAAACTGCTCCTTCATCGTTGCTAGGTCAAAAGCACTAACAAGGAGTTGGTTATGTTTGTTTTGATTTCTACTTTGATCTCAATTGCCATTCTGGCAGGGATCTATCACTTGGCTGCGAAGCGAGAAAAGCAACATGCTCGCAAATATCAATTACTCACCTTATTACGCGATGTGGTTCACCTACTGCGCCGTCACCGAGCGGTGACCCACTATTCTATCCAATACCAACAACATCATGAAAAAGAGATAGAGCAAATTCATCAGGAGTTAGGTCATAAACTGCATCAGCTCGTGGAAACTTCTCGCTTTGAGAACAAACCCATGTATCGCGTGCTGCAAATCAAAATCGATAAGTTGATGGAACAATGGCAGGGCAACACGGTAGCGCGGAATCAGATGGAGCATGGCAAACTGATCCGTCATAGTTTGTTCTTAATGGATGAAGTTACCATCGCATGGCTCGCTATTGCCCAGAGAGACGAGTTACATGACGAGTACCATATGAACTGGCAAACCGTGATTGATAGCTTAGAAACACTGACACAGCTCCGTATCAGCATTCAAGACATGCAAGATAGAGGTGGGCCTGAACGGATGAGAAATTACGCCTCGGTAATGATTAGAAGACTCAATCAATTGGCAGTAATTAGCCCCTTGAGCGTTGCCTCTCCGATGTCTGCTAGGTCGATTCAATCTCTGAATGAATATATAGAAGGTGAAGTATTGTCACTGAGTGAAGAGGAGTTATACGACATTACCTCTGACTTGTCCCTTACTGTGTTCAATACCTATGACCAGATGCTATCAGACATCATTGAGACCATTTACCTACCATTACCCAGACTGTCCTTAGCCTAAATCGAGCTTCGGAAAAGCAAACACAAAAAAACCGCAGGGTGATACCTGCGGTTTTTATATGAAATCGTTGGACTTCAACAATCGATTAGCTGTCGTCTTCTGTAAAGTTCGTTGGCAGCTGTTGTTTCATCTCATTCCAGATTTGCGCACTTTCCATACCGTAATGACGAATCACCACTGGAAGTTGCTCACGCTGGCCTGTTTCACAGGTTTCTAGAAGCTGGCGGTAGAAGCGCAGTGCTAAATCACGTGATGCAGGGTTTGAGAAGTAGTAACTACCTACACGGTCGTATAGTTTTCTCAAGCCATTAAAAATCAAACCGTAGATCTGGTTGCCTGAGTGGAACGCCAAGCGTTGGAACAGCATGTAGTCGTAGAAGTTAAACGTCTTAGCAATCAGAATTTCCTGACGCTTCGCTTCATCCTTCTCGTTGTCTTCTTTCACACTTTGCAGAATTTTGTCTGCGTATGGAGATGCTGCAATAAAGTCATCCCATGAAGGTGCTTTAACTAGCGCTTCACATGAGTCGATAACATTTTGAATAGTACGCTCAGACGCCTCTTTATTCGCTTTAAACGCGTAACGCATAAAGATTGGGCTGATGTTAGTACGTGCAGCAAGCAAATCTTCCACAATGTTCGTTGCGTTATCAACATCAAGTGTCATTAGTGTATCCAAAATATGCAGACCTGACGTCTCCATGAATTGGTTCACTTTAGTTGGCTTACCGTGCTGGATGGTCAACCAACCGTCGCGCGCAAGGCGCTGAAGCACTTCACGTAAAGTCGTACGGGTAACACCAATAAGTTCAGATAGCTCACGTTCAGCGGGTAATATTGAGCCAGGTGGAAAACGGCCGTTCCAAATGCTCTCGATTATGTATTTTTCTGCGAAACCCGCAGGGCTTTTAGCCTTAATGACCATTCTGTTTTTATCCAATATTGATTTCTAAGGGTCGATGCGACTCATCATACCACTACTTAACGATTTGCGAAAATTAACGATCAACAAATGAAACGAAATCTCAATATAGAGTTAATACTCTACATATATCCTTAATTTAAAACCCTAATCACTTGGAACCAAACGCGCAAAATTTATATTTTGCAAAAATTGGAACAGCCACAAACTCACGGAAAATAAAGCCTACCCCGTCACATTTTTCTGCTCAAAATATGCAAAATAAATTTGTGTTTTACGATTAATATTCTTTCTTAATTTATCTTTTCTCGTAATTGACTTTGTTTTAAATTCCAAGGTGATTTTTTTTAATCTTTTCATGGTATAGTAACGCCGTTTTGATCGCGTTATTACAAATAAAAAGCAGTTTTAGTCGGCAGCATCACGTTTTGTTATTGACTATAAAATGCCGAGGTGTAGAGTTGCGGTCGAAAGTGAGCGGTGCTTAAGTTCAGGGGAAGTAACTTGGCAAGACTACAGTAAAACAATGGATTGTTGTTTTTCTAAGTTATTGTTTTAAAAGACTAGATAATAAGTCTAACAAACAGATACTTAAGCACTATTGTAGTGTCTATTCATAATTTTGTTATAAAGAGAATTATCATGCCGATGTCGCTCGGAAATGCCTTTATCAAGAACTTCCTTGGTAAAGCGCCTGATTGGTACAAAGTTGCCATTATAGCCTTCCTAATTATTAACCCGATTGTATTCTTCCTAATTGACCCATTTGTTGCAGGTTGGTTGCTAGTAGCGGAATTTATTTTCACGCTAGCAATGGCGCTGAAGTGTTACCCACTTCAACCCGGCGGTTTGCTTGCAATTGAAGCGGTTGCTATCGGTATGACCAGCCCTGCACAGGTGAAGCACGAGCTGGTAGCGAATATCGAAGTACTTCTACTGTTGGTATTCATGGTTGCGGGTATCTACTTTATGAAACAGCTTCTGCTGTTCATTTTTACAAAGATCCTGCTTGGTATTCGTTCGAAAACGTTACTTTCACTCGCATTCTGTTTCGCAGCGGCGTTTTTGTCAGCATTCTTGGACGCGCTGACCGTTATTGCCGTTGTAATCAGTGTTGCAGTTGGTTTCTACTCGATTTACCACAAAGTGGCTTCTGGAAACCCTATCGGTGACCACGACCACACTCAAGATGACACCATCACCGAGCTAACGCGTGATGACCTGGAGAACTACCGCGCATTCCTACGTTCATTGTTAATGCACGCAGGTGTTGGTACAGCACTAGGTGGCGTTACTACCATGGTTGGTGAACCGCAGAACTTGATCATCGCTGACCAAGCGGGCTGGTTCTTTGGTGAGTTCTTGATTCGTATGTCTCCAGTAACGTTGCCAGTATTCATCTGTGGCTTGATCACGTGTGCGGTTGTAGAGAAGCTAAAAGTGTTTGGCTACGGTGCGCAACTGCCTGATAACGTTCGCCAAATCCTAGTCGATTTCGACCGTGAAGAACGCAAGACTCGTACTAACCAAGACGTAGCGAAACTTTGGGTTCAAAGCCTTATCGCTGTTTGGTTGATTGCCGCACTTGCACTTCACTTAGCAGCTGTTGGCCTGATTGGTCTTTCTGTAATTATCCTAGCGACTTCGTTTACTGGTGTTATCGAAGAGCACTCGATGGGTAAAGCGTTTGAAGAAGCTCTGCCATTTACAGCACTACTTGCAGTATTCTTTGCGGTGGTTGCCGTTATCATCGACCAAGAGCTATTCAAACCTGTTATCGATGCAGTACTTGCTGTTGAAGATAAGGGCGCTCAACTTGCTCTGTTCTATGTTGCTAACGGTCTGCTTTCGATGGTTTCGGATAACGTATTCGTGGGCACAGTTTACATTAACGAAGTGAAGACAGCGCTTATTGAAGGCCTTATCACTCGTGAACAGTTCGACCTGCTAGCCGTTGCAATCAACACAGGTACTAACCTACCTTCAGTTGCAACGCCAAACGGCCAAGCTGCGTTCCTATTCCTACTGACATCAGCACTAGCACCTTTGATTCGTCTATCATACGGTCGCATGGTTATCATGGCGCTTCCTTACACGGTTGTATTAGCGCTTGTTGGCTTGATGGGCATCATGTTCTTCCTAGAACCAGCAACAGCATTCTTCTACGATGCGGGCTGGATTGTGCCAAGTAGTGGTGATCTAACTCCAGTTGTGTCAGGTGGACACTAAAAATTTGAGTTGATTAGGAAACTTATCCAAGTTAAAAAGCTCTGAGTAATCAGAGCTTTTTTATATTTTCAGACAGGATTGTAACCGTGAGTATTTTTGCATCACTTAACCAGTTTTCGAAGGGACGCTTATCTTGGCTCCTGCTCCTTTTGGCCATCGTCTTTTTTGAAGCTTGCGCCCTATTCTTTCAACACGTCATGATGCTAGCACCGTGTGTTATGTGTATTTATGAACGTGTCGCTATGATGGGAATTGGTGTCGCGGCAATGATTGGTCTTGTTGCACCAAACAACCCTCTCGTGCGCTGGATAGCGTTAGCTGCATGGGGAGCAAGTGCTTATAAAGGTTTGATGCTGGCGATGCAGCACGTCGACTATCAGTTCAACCCATCACCGTTCGCAACATGTGATTTATTCGTGACTTTCCCGAGTTGGGCTCCGCTAAACCAATGGGCGCCTTGGATGTTCGAAGCGTATGGTGACTGTGCGAAGATTGTTTGGCAATTCTTTGGCCTTTCAATGCCTCAGTGGTTAGTTGTCATCTTCGCAGGTAACTTGGTTGCACTTGCATTCATCGTGATTGCTCAGTTCTTTAGTGCTAAGCGCAAAAATCCAATTCAGTAATCGGTAATAATCTTTCACGCTTAGTACCGAGCAAGCAGATCAAAAAAGCCGACTATCAAGTCGGCTTTTTATTTATATTGCAATTACTTACCGCAACACTGTTTGAACTTCTTACCACTTTCACAAGGACAAGGGTCGTTACGGCCAACGTCTTTAAACGGGTTCAAGCTCTTAGATTTTTTACCTACCATCAATTCATCAGCACCAAGCGCTACTTCGTTGATCATGAGATCAAGTTGATCCACCAAATCGGCTAACGCTGGCGGGTTCTCAATACCTGCATCACGCATTTGCTGTTGCGTTTGCTCTTCATCAATCGCCAACATCATGGTGGTCAATAATGCTTGCAGCATACGCTCTAGACCATCGTTGAGCACAACCTCGTGCCATTGCTCCTCAATCATTGGCCACACAGACATAAAGCCTTCAGCAAAGTCTGCGAGCTGCTCAGCATCACTATTGGTCAGCGTAAGAATCGAGTACTCATTACGCAGAATGTAGTTATGCTGTTTGTGAATCTGCTCTTCAACAGCTGGCTGAATGGCTTTAAAACCTTCACCAAGTAGTGGCTCTAGCCAGCTTTCTGGTGTTAGCGGTTTTGTCATCAGGTTTGCAGCAAATACTGCACCTTCCAAAAACAGTGAAGATTCGTCTAGCTGAACTTCACCTTTCTCAATTAATGTGTATTGCATGACATCTGGTTTCCCATGAATTTGGCGGCATTATACCCCAGAGCTAATAAGATGCTAGTTGATGCCGCTCGATGCTGATGAGTCTTTTAATGACAAACTTCACTCACATCGCTACAATCGCCCTCCTTTTTACCACCAAACTGTATTAGGCAAGCTATGCGAGTTGTATTAGGCCCGATGGAAGGCGTTTTGGACCATTTGATGCGCCAAATCCTGACCGAGATAAACGACTATGATCTGTGTGTGACAGAGTTTGTTCGAGTCATCGATCAGCTGTTACCTGATCACGTATTCCATCGTCTGTGTCCTGAGCTTCTTCAAGGCTCACAAACTGCATCTGGCGTACCTGTTCACGTACAGTTACTTGGTCAAGAACCAAATTGGATGGCAGAAAACGCAATCAAAGCCGCTGAGCTTGGTGCGCGCGGTATCGACCTTAACTTCGGCTGCCCTGCTCGCTTAGTGAACAAGAGTAAAGGTGGCGCGGCACTTCTTCAACATCCAGAACTGATTCATAACGTGGTAAAAGCATGTCGTGACGCTGTTCCAAGCAATATTCCTGTTAGCGCTAAAATTCGTCTCGGATGGGAAAACCCTGAAGACTGTTTTGAGATTGTTGATGCCATTCAATCTGCTGGGGCAAACGAGCTGACGGTTCATGCCCGTACGAAGCAAGGCGGCTACAAAGCCTCTGAAATCAAGTGGGAATACATCACCCAAATCCGTGAACGTTTTGACATTCCATTAATCGCGAATGGCGAAATTTGGAACTACGAAGATGGCCAACGTTGTATTGAAACCACAGGCGTTGATTCTCTAATGGTTTGTCGCGGTGCATTCAATATCCCAAATCTGGGTAATATGGTGAAATACAACCATAAACCAATGGTTTGGGCAGAAGTCGTCGAGCTACTGATTTACTACTCTCAGTTTGAAATGAAAGGTGACAAAGGTTTGTACTATCCGAACCGCGTAAAACAGTGGTTCTCTTACTTACGCCAAGCTTACCCAGAAGCAAATGATCTGTTCCGCGAGATCCGCACGTTCAACAAAGCGGCACCAATCGTTGAGCACATTCAGCGTTATCGTGACGAGTTGCAGTCTCGCGTCGCGTAAAGCAAGTTAAAGCAGTTTTTAAGATCAAAAAAGGGCGATGAATTCGCCCTTTTGTTTTATCTGCTACTTAGTAGCAAATCTTATTCTTGCCGGTGCTCTTTGCTTCATAGAGCTTTTCATCGGCTACTTTGAACAGTTCATCAAAGCTCTCTAATTGAGAGGAAGACTTGAACTCGACACCGCCTGATACTGTAAAACCACCAGCAACCACCCTTTTCGAGTTTTTACTAATCGCTTTTCTTACTCGCTCCAATATACGCAGCATGCTATCGAAATCTTCATCGTAGATGGCAAGAACAAACTCTTCACCACCAAAACGCGATGCCACATCCGAATGACGAATATTGTCACGAATACACTTAGCTACAAGACGAATTGCATCATCACCGACATCATGCCCATAGGTATCGTTAATCGCTTTAAAATCATCGATATCAAAAACGGCAAGCGCGACGTGCTTCTTGGTCATTTTGTTGCGCCATACCGCTTGCATGCCACGTCGATTGAGTAAACCCGTCATCGGGTCTTTCGCTGCCAACTCTTTGAAATAACGGCGCTCTGTTTGTGTATTGACCAAGAATAGAGCAACGGTACTCAACACATAGATAAAGAATGCAACCGCAACGCTGTATTTCTCGAACGCCAACAGATTCTTGAACTCGCTCCACAGTTTGTATTCGTAATAAATGCTGTGGTCAGCACTTAAACGGTCGTGCTCCACAGGTTGAATTCGCATTGCGTTTTGAGGTATCGGCGTGACGTTAGAAATGATATGCAGCTTACCCGCGAGATTCTCATTGGTCTTAAGTAGTTCATCGACATCAAAATCAATGGATAGAACCCCTTGATGAACAGCCTTCTCATAAATAGGTACTGTCAAGCTGATGACTTGACCATCACGACGAGCCAGCATTGGCGCAGGACCTGACATGGTGACTTTTACGGTTTCTTGAGCTGTCTTTTGCCAAAATGGCCGCGCTTTTAGCGTATTCCATAGCTCTTGGGAAAAGTTTTCAGCATAAGTATCTGGCGATGAGATAACGTAGCCACGCTGGTCGATATAGTGGATACCTATAATGTGCGATTCAATATCGTGCAAAAACGACAATGACGGAGCAAAACCCGCTTTCTTTTCTGCCAAATTAAACAGAGCGGAGCCTTGCTCACATAATTCTTTTTGACCAACAATCATGTAATCCAGTTCGACCGCAGGTAAACCTCCCGAATGTTTGTTTTCTAAGAGCAATACGTCAATGGGCCATACGTAACACATGCCATTTCTTATCATATGGTTGTGTTCTTGAAACAAAGGATGGGCTGGATTTGAATAATTAACAAAGCTGTAGTCTAAAGCGGTAAGCACTTTAATCGCTCGATTCAACGCACGATCAATCTGCGCATACTCCAACGTGATGTAACGATTCATCGCATCGTAATAGTTCTTCGCAGTCACGATCATGACAACAATGAATAAGAAGAGTGGGAAGAAGATGACAAACTTGAGGCTAAATCGCCTTTTATTACCCATTGAACACCATTGGCTTTTAATAATTTCAGCCCTTCGAAAGTACTGACTACCGAAGGGCTATTTATAGTTTTTCACTTATGTATTCATAAATTTTAATAAATAAGGCATCAGGTGTCACTTCACTTGCCATATTTTGCAGTTCAATGCTGGGATATTGACAGAAAAATGACGTTCAGCCATCTCGACTTCACCTTTGTCTAATATTTGATGCAAGTGTGTTGCATTTAAGCCAAGTTGCCATAAAGGCAAGTTAACATTTTGTTCGTATTTACTCAGGTTAAATGCCACAACTATTGTTTCTTCTTTCCATTGTCGAGCGTATACCATGACCTGCTCATCATAATGGAGCCATAGCAAGCTACCGGACTGTAGTGCCTTGTATTGCTTGCGAATTCTTATCCATTCACGATACAAAGGCAGCCACTCAGACTCGGCAACCTGGTCCCACGGGAAGCAGCGGCGGTTGTCAGGATCAAGCCCACCTTCTAATCCCACTTCGCTTCCGTAATACAGGCAAGGCGTACCAATGTAAGTCATGAGTAAAGCCAGTGCGATTCGCATTTTTTCTTTATCCCCGTCCAAAAGCGTCAGAAAACGGGCGGTATCATGACTATCTAACTGATTAAGTTGAGACAATTGGTTGGCAAAAGGGACTTTAGCTCGCGCCTCATCCATCCACTCTTTAAAATCTAACGCATCGATGTCAATTGGGTCATACATGATGTCTTGCTTAGCAATCAGGGCACGAACTGGATGAGCAAAGCCGTAGTAGTTCATAGCGCCATCTTCTTGCCCACCTTGTAACCATTGTGTTGCCTCAAAGAAATGCTCACCTAACACATAAGCATTAGGGTTGATCGCTTTGGTTGCTTTGCGGAACGCTTCCACATAATGCGCATTGTTCTTTGCGCCATCGCCTTCACCCAACATGTGAATAACGTCAAAGCGCCAACCATCGACAGAATATGGTGGTTTGAGCCAGTGTTTGATCACCGCCTCTTCACCTTGGTAGATGTGATCGCGAACTTGCTCGTTCTCAAAATTCAAAACCGGTAAATTGCCAATGCCTTTCCAGCCAATGTACTTGTTGGTTTGTCCCTCGAAGAAGTAATAGTCGCGAAAGTCCGAGTCCGGCTTACCATAAGCCCCCTGACCTTCTTGTTTAATATCGAACCATGGATGATGAACGGACGTGTGGTTAAATACGGCATCCAAGACAATCTTCATCTGCTTGCCACGAATTTGCTCACACAGCTGCGCAAACTGTTCGTTAGTGCCAAACATAGGATCAATATTAAGGTAGTCTTTCGTATCGTACTTATGGTTGCTTGGCGCCGTGAAGATAGGATTGAAATACAACGCCGTCACGCCTAAGTCATCTAAGTAATCGAGTTTCTCTTCAACGCCTTTTAAATCGCCGCCGAAGAATTCGCGCGCGCCCGTATTTTGATGAGAGCCGACCGCCTCTCCCCAAGATTTCACCATGGTATCTGGGTCGTATTGCGCGTAAGCATTTCGGATTGCTTGCTCATCTTGGCTTGCCGCAAAACGGTCTGGGAAGATTTGATAGAAGACTTGTTCTTGCACCCAGCTCGGTGGCTGAGACTGCGTGTTCAGCTTAAAGTGGAATTCTTTCGGTGGCATCCGTTTATGTACACCTCTGCCATCTAACCAAAGTTGCTGATTGCCTTTGATGAGTTTAAATACGTAATGAGTGACATCACGATCTCGGTTCGCTGCGAACTGTGCTTGCCATAGTTGAAGTTCACCAGCCTTGCCGCGAGGTAGCATCTCGATAAGATATTCTTCGTTGTCAGGCTCACAGCGTACATGCACGCTATCAAACTTAACGTTTTCAGTTTTCAGAGTGACGGTTAGCAGTTCACCATCAAATACAAGGCCATCTTCGGTCTGGCTATGGAAGATAAATGGAAGGGTCATGGTAAGTGCTCTTAGTATTGGAATATTCCACTATTTTAATAAAGAGTATTTACCGAAAAATCCTCCTTTCGACATTGCCTTAGATGCAATTTTCTCAAGGAGGATCACGTTTGGTAGGCGTAGTTTTGCTCTTTCTTTAAGTTAGCTCAGCAACAAGCTGTCATCTGCCAACTCTTCACCACGCACTTTAGAGAACATTTCGAGTAAGTCTGGGACTTGCATATTGGCACGTTGCTCACCTGCGACATCAAGAACAATCTCACCTTGGTGCAGCATGACCGTTCTGTCACCGCAAGCCAGCGCATCTTTCATTGAGTGCGTCACCATCATCACTGTGAGGTTGAACTCGCTGACGATACGTTTGGTTAAATCGATAACAAAAGCCGCCATGCGAGGATCTAACGCAGCGGTATGCTCATCTAGCAACAACAGCTTACTGTCTGATAGTGTTGCCATGACCAAACTGACCGCTTGTCGTTGCCCGCCAGAAAGCAATCCAATACTGTCCCCAAGGCGATCCTCAAGCCCTAAGCTAAGAATGCTAATGCGCTCTTGGAAAAGCTTGCGACGTTGAGAAGAAAGCGCCATTCCCCAACCTCGACGCTTACCTCGCATGTAAGCTAACGCCATGTTTTCTTCGATGGACAAATCCCCACAAGTACCCGCTAACGGGTCTTGGAATACACGAGCACATTGAGTCGCTCGTTGCGCCACGGTTTTCCGGGTTACGTCTTGCCCATCAATGATCACCTGACCGCCAATCATCGGCGTCTCCCCTGTCACCGCCCCGAGCAAGGTCGATTTCCCTGCCCCATTGGAGCCAATAACGGTGAGAAACTGATGTTCAGGTACTTTTAACGAGACACCTTTCAAGGCTCTGTTTTCCAAAATGGTTCCGGGATTAAAGGTCACTTGGATATTGTTCAATTCAATCATAGCGCCTCCCCTGAACCATTTTTTGATGCGGCTTGCTTTGCACTGGTCGCGCGTTGTTTCGCTTTCATGCTCTGTTTCAGTTTTGGCGCAATCAACGCCACTGCAACAAGCACAGCCGTCACTAAGTTTAGGTCCGATGCTTGTAGGCCAAACATGCCGGAGCTCAACGCAAAGGCAACAGCAAGTCGATATAAAACTGAGCCAATAATGACCGCACAAACCGCAACCCAGATTTTACGCCCTGGTATAAGAGTTTGACCGAGGATAACTGCAGCTAAGCCAACTACGATCGTACCCACACCAGAAGTAACATCGGCAAAGCTGTTGGTTTGAGCAAATAGAGCACCAGCAAAACCGACAAAACCATTAGAAAGCGCTAGGCCGAAGTAGGTGTAAAAAGAAGTACTTGCCCCTTGAGCGGCTACCATTCGAGCGTTCACCCCTGTCGCTCTTAACCCTAAACCAAAGTCACTGTTAAGAAGACGTACGACAAACAAAGCAGAGAGCAATACTAGTACGCCGACAACCAACGGCCGGATGTACATAGAATCTCCCATGGCTTCAAACGGAGTAAGAATGGTGTCTTCCCCTAGAAGGGCCATATTGGGCTTACCCATGATGCGAATATTGATAGAGAACGCCGCAATCATGGTAAGAATAGAAGCCAATAGGTGAAGAATGCCGCATCGAACGGCAAGAAAAGCGGTTACCCACCCAGTCATCCCACCCGCAATAACAGCCATTCCGGTTGCGATCCAAGGGTTGATGCCGGCGACGATTGCAGTGGCAGCAACGGCGGCCCCCATCGGGAAACTGCCGTCGACACTTAAATCAGGAAAATCAAGAACACGAAACGTAAGGTAAACGCCCAAAGCCACTAAGCCGTAAATAAGGCCAATTTCGAGCGCACCAAAAAAAGCAAATGCAGACATAACTGCTCCTTTCTGCACAAATCAGGTCGGCATTACACCGACCTGAACGTCACTCTTACTGCATGCTGGTCGCACGTTTTACAACTGAACTTGGTAACTGGATACCAAGCTTGGTTGCCGCTCCTTCATTGACAACAAGGTCTGAACCCGTTGCGACTTTTACGTCTAGCTTGCCCGGTTCTTGTCCTTCCAAAATAGCTGCAACATACTCAGCGGTTTGAACACCGACTTGATAGTAGTCAAAGCCCAAGCTTGCGATCGCGCCTTTTTCTACATAAGACGTCGCTCCCCCAAACACTGGTTTTTTAGCTTGGTTTGCAGCCACGATCATGCCCTCTATCGCACTGGCTACCGTGTTGTCTGTCGGTGCATAAATCACATCTGATTTAGCTGCAATGGCTTGGGTCGCGGATTGAACATCTGCGCTTTTCAGAGCCGTCGCTTCAACCACTTTTAGTCCATTTGTTTCTGCACTCTCTTTTAACAGTTGCACCAAAGTCACTGCATTGGCTTCACCCGGGTTGTAGACCACGCCAATGGATTTCGCTTCAGGCAAGATCTCTTGAATCAAAGCAACATGTTGAGCAACCGGAGACAAATCAGAAAGACCCGTTACGTTTTTGCCCGGTTGATGCATAGATTTCACAAGCTTTGCGCCCACCGGATCCGTTACCGCAGTAAACACCACTGGAATAGAACGCGTAGCTGACACCAAAGCTTGAGCCGATGGTGTAGCAATACCCACGAGCACATCAGGACTCTCACCCACATACTGACGCGCAATCTGTACCGCTATCGCTGGGTTACCTTGTGCGGTTTTGTAGTCAAATTCTAGGTTCTTCCCTTGCTCATACCCTTTCGCTTTCAAGCCATCTAATAAGCCTTGGCGAGTCGCGTCGAGCGCTGGGTGCTCCACGATTTGTGAAACAGCAACCGTCGCAGTGTTAGCAAGCACATTAGCTGAAGAAAAAACCGTGGTCGCGGCAAGAATAGCAGTGGCGAGTAAACGTTTCGTTTTCATCATGACTCCTTGATGTCTCTTCGTCCTTGAACTGAAAGCCTCATCGAAAATGAATGCTCAACAGAAATAATGAGGAAGATGGGATGTTGTGTTTATTGCTGCGCACTTTTTGTGCATCTAATTGTCATTATTAACGCTAAGTGTTGGGAAAGAAAAGCAAGATTTAACAACAAAGTAACATTTGTGATCTCGCAATCGGTACGAGAGGCGGTTATTGCAAACTAAGATAAGGGCGAAAAGTCATGTTGCGGGCATAAAAAATGGAGTGGCTAGAAAGCACACTCCATTTCAATGAGTTGATTGTAGATTTGAAGAGTTAGAACCAACGCTCTAATGCAGTCTTATCCAACTGGCGGAACGCTCGGTTTAGGATCACCGCAAGTTCTTTGTATCTTGGACGAGCTTTTGCTGGCTCTAGTGCGAATCCTGATTCCGTAATTTTTTGGTGCAGCTCGCGATACCAAGAGGCCAACGCTGGCGGCAATTTGGTGTTGGAACGACTGCCTAACCACCACATACCTTGCAGCGGCATGCTGATTGCGAACAGCGCAACTACGATCGCTTGAGGAAGTGCGTCATAGTTATTAAATGCCATTTGAGTGAGCACACCGATCGCGGCGACCGCTGGCATCACTTTAATGCCAAAGCGCGTTGCTTTAATAATGCGTTGTTCGGGAAAAATGGCGTTCAGCTCTTTACGAACCGGCCAGATCTCCATGTAACTTTGGCCGTCTTTCAGGCTATGGATCAATCCGACTTGTTTGCTCATACCGCTCTCTCACTAAAAAATAGTTGAACATTTCAACTGAAGGCGCAAAAAATTGATGAAAGTTAATATTCTTTCAAAATTTTTTTGTTATCATTGCCTATTATCGCTATCCTTTGCAGACCCTCAATCTCATTGTTGCTGTTATTTACAATTTAAGCAACTCCGAGATTTTATTCTGCACGGATCGCTTCATAGTGGTGGATGGGTTCATCACTATTCATTTATACGGAATTAGAACAATTTTTGACCAAGATTAGTACGCACCCTTGGCGGTATCGTCTATTCTTGTGATTAATTTTTCATCCTTTAACTGATTTTGATCAGACGAATAACAGGTAGTCACACATGTCTAAGCTAGTTTTAGTTTTAAACTGCGGTAGTTCTTCTCTTAAATTTGCTGTTGTTGATGCAGAAACAGGTGCAGAGCACCTATCAGGTCTTGCTGAATGTCTTCACCTTCCTGAAGCACGTATCAAGTGGAAACTTGACGGTAAACACGAAGCTCAACTAGGTAACGGTGCAGCACACGAAGAAGCACTAGCGTTCATGGTTGAAACTATTCTTGCTTCTAAGCCAGAGCTTAAAGCTAACCTAGGCGCTATCGGTCACCGTATCGTACACGGTGGTGAGCAGTTCACTCAATCTGCACTAATCACTGATGACGTACTAAAAGGTATTCAAGACGCTGCGACTTTCGCACCGCTTCACAACCCAGCGCACATCATCGGTATCGAAGCTGCTAAGCACAACTTCCCAGAGCTTCAAAACGTTGCTGTATTCGACACTGCGTTCCACCAAACTATGCCTGAAGAGTCTTTCCTATACGCTCTTCCATACAAACTATACAAAGAGCACGGTATCCGTCGTTACGGCATGCACGGTACTTCACACCTATTCATCACTCGTGAAGTTGCTGGCCTACTAAACAAGCCAGTTGAAGAAGTAAACATCATCAACTGTCACCTAGGTAACGGTGCTTCTGTTTGTGCAATCAAGAACGGTAAATCTGTAGACACTTCTATGGGTCTTACTCCTCTTGAAGGTCTAGTAATGGGTACTCGTTGTGGTGATATCGACCCAGCTATCGTATTCCACCTACACGACGCTCTAGGTTACTCTGTTGAAGAAATCAACAACATGCTAACTAAAGAGTCTGGTCTTGCTGGTCTAACTGAAGTGACTTCTGACTGTCGTTTCGTTGAAGACAACTATGGTGAGAAAGAAGAAGCAACTCGTGCAATGGACGTGTTCTGTCACCGTCTAGCTAAGTACGTAGCTGGTTACACTGCTTCTATGGAAGGTCGTCTAGACGCAATCACTTTCACTGGCGGTATCGGCGAAAACTCTGGTCCTATCCGTGAAATGGTTCTAAACCGTCTAGGTATCTTCGGTATCGAAGTTGATGGTGAAGCTAACCTTAAAGCACGTTTCGGCGGCGAAGGTACTATCACTACAGCTAACAGCCGTATCCCAGCAATGGTTATCTCTACTAACGAAGAGCTAGTAATTGCTGAAGACACTGCACGCCTAGCAGGTCTTTAATAGATTTAACTGGCTAGCCACTCGGCTAGCCAGTTTTTCTTCCAAAAGAATTTCTTAGGGGCTTAACTCCTATTCTCTGAATTATTCATGGAATAAGAGTTGAGCTTTTATCCCCCAATAGCTAAAGGTACTCTACGAATGTCTCGTACTATTATGCTTATCCCTGCAAGTGCTGGTGTTGGTCTAACTAGCGTAAGCATGGGTGTTCTTCGCGCAATGGAGCGCAAAGGCGTTAAGGTTTCTTTCTACAAACCAATTTCACAGCCACGTTCTGGCGGTGATCAACCTGATCTAACTTCAACTATCGTTGGTTACAACAGCGATATGAAGATCGGTCAACCACTAGCGATGTCTGTTGCTGAAAGCCTAATCGGTAACGACAACATGGACGAGCTGCTAGAAACTGTTGTTGAGCGTTACAACCAAATCAACAAAGATGCAGACGTAACGCTTATCGAAGGTCTAGTACCAACTCGTAAGCACCCATTCGCTAACCAAGTGAACGCGGAAATCGCAGCAACTCTAGGTGCGGAAATCGTTCTTGTTGCAACTCCTGGTACAGATAACCCAGCTCAACTTAAAGAGCGCATCGAAGTAGCATGTTCTAACTTCGGTGGTACTAAGAACAAGAACATCTCTGGCGTAATCATCAACAAGCTAAACGCACCTGTTGACGAAGCTGGCCGTACTCGCCCTGACCTATCTGAAATCTTTGACGATGCAGACAGCGCGAAGCAAAACGAAATGAAAGTGATGGAAATCTTCAACACTTCTCCAATTCGTGTACTAGGTTGCGTGCCATGGAGCATCGACCTGATCGCTACTCGTGCAATCGATATGGCTCAGCACCTAAACGCTGACATCATCAACGAAGGTGACATTGCGACTCGTCGTATCAAGAGCATCACTTTCTGTGCACGTTCTCTGCCAAACATGATTGAGCACTTCAAACCAGGTTCTCTACTTGTTACTTCAGCAGACCGTCCAGACGTAATCGTTGCAGCAGCACTTGCAGCAATGAACGGTGTTGATATCGGTGCAGTTCTATTGACTGGCGGTTACGACATCCCTGAAGAGATCACTGGTCTTTGTAAGCCAGCGTTCGAAACTGGTCTACCGATCTTCAAAGCACAAGGTAACACTTGGCAGACTTCTCTAAACCTACAGAGCTTCTCTATCGAAGTACCTGCAGACGATAAAGAGCGTATCGAGTTCATCAACGAGCACGTTGCTGGTCACATCGACGGTAACTGGATCGAGTCTATGACTGAAGGCACTCAGAAGTCTCGTCGTCTAAGCCCACCAGCATTCCGTTACCAGCTAACTGAGTTCGCTCGTAAAGCTGGCAAGCGTATCGTTCTTCCTGAAGGTGATGAGCCACGTACAGTTAAAGCTGCGGCTATCTGTGCTGAGCGCGGTATCGCTGAATGTGTGCTTCTAGGTAACCCAGACGAAATCCGTCGCGTTGCTGCACAACAAGGCGTTGAGCTAGGTGCTGGCGTAACTATCATCAACTCTGATGAAGTTCGTGAAAACTACGTTGCTCGTCTAGTTGAACTACGTGGCGCGAAAGGTATGACTGAAGTTGTTGCTCGTGAGAAGCTACAAGATTCAGTATTCCTAGGCACAATGATGCTTGAGAACGACGAAGTAGACGGTCTAGTTTCTGGTGCGGTTCATACCACAGCAAACACTATCGTTCCTCCGTTCCAAATCATCAAGACTGCACCTGATGCGTCTATCGTATCTTCTGTATTCTTCATGCTACTACCTGACCAAGTATTGGTTTACGGTGACTGTGCGATTAACCCAGATCCAACAGCGGAACAGCTTGCTGAAATCGCTATCCAATCTGCTGATTCTGCAGCGGCATTCGGTATCGACCCTCGCGTTGCTATGATCTCTTACTCTACTGGTGAATCTGGTAAGGGTGCAGACGTAGATAAAGTACGTGAAGCAACTAAGATTGCTCAAGAGAAACGTCCAGATCTAGTGATCGACGGTCCTCTACAGTACGATGCAGCGATCATGGAAAACGTGGCAGCTTCTAAAGCGCCTAACTCTCCAGTAGCAGGTAAAGCAACAGTATTCGTATTCCCAGACCTAAACACTGGTAACACGACTTACAAAGCGGTACAACGTTCAGCAGACCTAGTATCTATCGGTCCAATGCTGCAAGGTATGCGCAAGCCTGTAAACGATCTATCTCGCGGTGCACTAGTAGACGATATCGTGTACACAGTTGCTCTAACTGCGATTCAGGCAGATCAAGCTGACCAAGCAAAAGAAAAAGCTGTTAACTAATTAACCGCATCTTTCTGAATGAAAAAACCTCGCCACGGCGAGGTTTTTTATTTCTTGTTGCTAGACAAGAATCGGGTCCATTGGACGGTTTAATTGATACTGCACGTTCAAATTCGTATTACTCGATCCGATGTCCCTATACTTCCAACGAACACCTTCATTGAGCTGGCGAGCAACAACGGACTCTACGGTAAGCAAGTTATCATTTTCTATGATGAGCCTATCGCTATCACTACCACTTGAGGCAGCGCGATAGTGCGTCATGAACCAATCTCGTTTCAACATGTATTGACGCGCGTGACCAAACTCATGAATAAGTCCAACTGCTGGTGACTGCGTCCCTCTAGATACATTGTTATTTGGCACACGACTGCGCCCGACGGGTTTGTTGCGCTTAATGTCGTTTACATTCAAGCTATCAAAAGGATTCCAAGTCACTAAACTGCCGCGAACATTGCAGCCTGCTTGTTTTACGATTTCTGCAGGAAAAAAGCTGCTAGTTGTGTCAGTTGTACAAAGTAACGTGACCTCTTCACCTCCCGAGAGGAAATCTAATAGTGCTGCGGCCGCACTAGATTGGCGTAAATAGGCCACAGCGTCGTTATATTTAGTAATAGGTTGTTCCACGGTTTTCCATTTAAAGCCCGTACCTTCGACCACTCCTGGAAATACAGTAATCATATCGTTTCTTCCTTGTTCAGATTCCTAGCGCTTAGCACGAAAGCTCAGCACTTGGTGAATCAGTATAGAAAAAGGAATGAGTTTTACTTGATTGATAATTACAGATTGGAACCTAGCTCGCGACCTAATAAATTGTTTTTGCATCAGACGGTTATTTGTTCTAAAGCGCCAAATAGACAAGCCCACCCAAACAAACCGCACTCAACATGGGTGGAACAACCTTAGCCCACAGTTGACGAGCGCCTATCATAAGTACCATCCCCATCTTAACAATGGTATTCACTGAAGCCGCGATAAATATCCCGAGCACAGCAACATCTATCGCCAAAGACTGAGTACTTTGACGCCCTAAAGTCAGTGAAATAGCATCAACATCCGTAATCCCCGACACCGCAGATAGAACTAAGATACCTGCACTGCCAAACCAATCTGAGAGGGCATGAGATAACAACATAATGATCGCTAATACAACACCAAAGAACAGTGCTGATTGAAGCGCCAACGGGTTAGTCTGTTTGTTCGATTGCTCTATTTTCTCGACTTCACTGCGACGCCATATCCACCAAGCCGGCAAGTAGAGCGCAATCATCATGACTAAAACAATCGGCCATAACAAACTCACTAATTGAGGATTGAGAACAGATAGGACAATCAACAAACGAGGAAACATAGTCCCGCAACTCAATAAGATTCCACTGGCGAGCAGAGGGCTGATACCTTCCTGCTCACGTGAAAGATGAGAGAACTGCAACGTCAGTGCGGTAGAAGAACTTAAGCCAGCGAAGACAGACGTAAACAATATGCCCCGCTTCGCTCCGCCGATCTTAATCGCGAAATAACCGACAAATGAAATACTGGCGATCAGTACCACCATCCACCAAATCTCATAAGGATTCAAAGCTTTCCAAGGACCGTAAGCTTGGTTGGGTAAAAGAGGCAATAAAACGATGGAAATAAGCAGAAGACGCAAAGCTGCATCAAGTTCGTACTCTTGAAGGCGCTGCAAAGCCTGATGAAGCTCTTTCTTGTTATCCAGCACGACTGCTGTGATGACTGCCGCCGCCGCAGCGAGCACCGCTTCACCTGAAACAGCCAGACTGCCAAGTACAAAGGTGATCACCAAACTGACCACGCCGGTGATGCTGATGTCCTCGCTCTTTTTTTGCTGAATAACAAACGCAATGCAAGCGAGAATCACCAAAGCAATAAGAGCAAAGCCGAGTAGCAAAGGCGTATACAGATGGGCAAGAATCCCAACCAAGCCACCAAGCAAACCGACTAAAGAAAAGGTGCGGATACCTGCAACGCGACTGCCTTCGACGCTGTTACGCATCACCCAGCCACGTTGGGTTCCCACAATCGCTCCCAAAAGCAGAGCAACAAACAGATTCCAAATTAGATGCTCGCCACTGACAAACTCATTGATATCCATACCCCACCTCAGTCAAAGATCGGTTGTTATATCATCAGTTTATGTGATCGGTAGGAAGAAGCTGTGATGGTGAGAAGATATTGAGAAAAAAGAAAAGCGCCACATCAAGTAGCACTTTTCTTAGCAGTTTGAAACTTAGATAGATTCTCGACCATGAGGCGAATCCAAATCTAATTCAGGGCCTTTGGGTACAACTTGTGTTGGGTTGATACCAGTGTGACTGAAATAGTAGTGGCGCTTAATGTGGTAGAAGTCTGTGGTTTCTGCCACGCCTTCTACTTGGTATAGCTCTTTCAAATAGCCTTGAATGTTTACGTAATCCGCAATGCGTTGTTTATTACATTTGAAATGACCTACGTATACCGCATCAAAGCGAACAAGGGTCGTAAACAAGCGCCAATCTGCTTCGGTGATTTTATTGCCCGCTAGATAACGATGCGTTGCAAGGTGAGCGTCGATTTTATCCAGTGCAGCAAACAGTGAGTCAAACGCTTCTTCATAAGCTTCTTGCGTTGTCGCAAAACCACAACGGTATACGCCATTGTTCACGTTCGGATAAATGTAGTCATTCCACTCATCAATCACGCTTTGAAGTTGCTCTGGGTAATAATCATCGTTGTTACCAGTGAGTTCGTTAAACTCAGAGTTAAACATACGGATGATTTCAGACGATTCATTCGACACGATGGTGTTGGTCTTTTTGTCCCACAAAACCGGAACAGTAACGCGACCAGTGTAATCGGGCTTAGCTTGAGTGTAGATTTGGTGCATACGAGTATGGCCAAACAGTGGCTCAGGTAAGCCCATCTGCCAACCTTCGCTGAGCATGTCTGGGCAAACGACCGTGACATCGATGTGCTTTTCCAAACCTTTTAGTCTGCGGAAGATCAGCGTGCGGTGCGCCCACGGACAAGCAAGAGAAACGTAAAGGTGGTAACGACCCGTTTCAGGTTGGAATGTCGCATCGGGTTTGTTCTTTATCCAATTACGAAAGCCCGCATCTTCACGAACGAACTTACCGCCATTAGATTTAGTCTCGTACCATACATCGTGCCAAACGCCCTCAACTAACTTACCCATGACTGCTCTCCTCTTAATTTGTTTTCCACTATATTAGCGAATCACACAAAGCTTATAATCCGGCCACTTAGTCCATCTTGTTCAAGAATTTCGAATGAACTAGTTCCGGCCAATATCGTAGGCATAAAAAAAGCGCGACCCTATAAAAGGAGCCGCGCTTAAGCCCGTCACAGGCTGAATTTAATTACACTGCTACGTGTAGACAAGATACTGCGTGAACGTCTGAACCTTCGATGTGTGGTCTGGTCTTCGCACACTCATCCGTCGCTTGAGGACAACGAGTACGGAACACACAACCAGAAGGAGGATTAATTGGTGATGGTAGATCACCTTCTAGCATCTGAATCTTCTTGCTGCGTTCAATTTCCGGATCCGGAATTGGAACCGCTGACATCAACGCACGTGTGTATGGGTGTTTTGGATCGGCAAACAATGCTTCCGCTTCACCCAGTTCAACAGCGTTACCTAGGTACATAACCAATACGCGGTCAGAGATGTGTTTCACCACTGACAAATCGTGCGCGATGAATACCAATGAAAGACCAAGCTCTTTTTGCAGCTCTTTCAATAGGTTAACAACCTGAGCTTGAATCGATACGTCCAGTGCTGATACCGGTTCGTCACAGATGATCATCTTTGGCTTTAGAATAAGGGCACGAGCGATACCAATACGTTGACACTGACCACCTGAGAACTCGTGTGGGTAACGGTTGATAACGTTTGGCAGTAGACCTACCTTCGCCATCATTTCTTTAACGCGGTCTTTCACTTCTTGCTTCGTCAGTTCTGGGTAGAACGTCTCTAGCGGCTCAGCGATGATGTCGCCCACAGTCATACGCGGGTTCAAAGAAGCCAAAGGATCTTGGAAAATCATTTGAATTTCTTTGCGCGTTTCACGGCGTTGGACGTCTTTCATCTTCGTTAGGTCTTGGCCTAACCAAACTACTTCGCCATCTGTTGCTTCAACCAAACCAATGATCGCGCGAGCAAACGTCGATTTACCACAACCAGACTCACCTACTACCCCAAGAGTCTCACCTTCGTATAGACGAACGTTTACGCCGTCTACCGCTTTTAGGCTTGATGGTTTTGCCCAAGGCCATGCAGATTTTGATGCAATGCTGAAGTGAACTTTCAGATCAGATACATCCAGAATTAGTTTTTTGTCTGTACTCATTTGCTCCAAGCCTCCCATTCAGAAAAACATGCACGCTGACGGCCATCACCAAACGGTGTCAGAATCGGTGCTTCACGCTTACAACGATCCATCACACGGTGGCAGCGATCTTGGTAAGGACAGCCAGGTGGTAGACGAAGCAAGTTAGGCGGGTTACCTGGAATTGTTGGCAGGATCTCGCCTTCTGTATCCAAACGAGGAATCGCCTTCAATAGACCTTCCGCGTAAGGGTGGCTTGGGTTGTAGAAGATTTCGTTCACTGTGCCGTACTCCATGGTACGACCTGCGTACATCACCAGTACTTTGTCACAAGAACCCGCTACGACACCAAGGTCGTGCGTGATCATGATGATTGCAGTATTGAACTCAGATTTCAGTTCGTTCAGCAGATCCATGATCTGTGCTTGAACCGTAACGTCCAATGCCGTGGTTGGCTCATCCGCAATAAGCAGTTTTGGACGACACAGTAGTGCCATTGCGATCATTACACGCTGACGCATACCGCCAGAGAACTCGTGTGGGTACATGGTGATACGCTTACGAGCTTCTGGGATTTTTACTGCTTCAAGCATGCGAACAGACTCTTCGAACGCTTCTGCCTTGCCCATACCTTTGTGCAGCATCAGAACTTCCATCAGCTGATCACTGACTTTCATGTATGGGTTAAGAGAGGTCATCGGGTCTTGGAAGATCATAGCGATCTGTTCCGCTCGAACCTTGTTAAGCTCTTTTTCTGGAAGGTTAAGGATTTCTCGACCTTCAAATTTCGCGCTACCAGAGATAATACCGTTCTTAGCCAGTAGACCCATGATTGCGAATACAGTTTGTGACTTACCTGAACCAGACTCACCTACGATACCTAGGGTTTCACCTTGATTCAGAGAGAAGTTCAAATCGTTTACTGCGGTTACGATACCATCTTGCGTGGTAAATTCGACGCGCAGATCTTTGACATCTAATAAACTCATCATTGCTTCCTTTATTCTTTCTATTTTTAATTATCTGTCTTTTGGATCCAACGCATCGCGCAGACCGTCACCAACGTAGTTGAAGCAGAATAGAGTCACAACCATGAATACTGCTGGGAACGCCAGCTGCCAGATTGCTACTTCCATTGTTTGCGAACCTTCTTGTAGAAGTGCGCCCCAACTTGTCATTGGTTCCTGTACACCAAGACCAAGGAATGAAAGGAATGATTCAGTCAGAATCATGCTTGGGATAAGTAGAGTTGAGTAAACCGCTACGATACCCAGTACGTTTGGTACGATATGGCGAGTGATGATCTTCCACTTGCTCACACCACAAACGTGTGCCGCTTCAATAAACTCTTTACTACGTAGACTTAGCGTTTGACCACGTACGATACGAGCCATATCTAGCCACGCAATAGCACCGATAGCGACGAAGATAAGAACGATGTTACGGCCGAAGAATGTTACTAGTACGATAACTAGGAACATGAACGGAACCGCGTATAGGATTTCAAGAATACGCATCATGATACGGTCAACTTTACCGCCGATGAAGCCAGAAGCCGCACCGTAAAGCGTACCAATCACAACCGCAACCAATGCACCAAGAACACCAACCATTAGAGAGATACGACCGCCAATCAGCGTACGTACGTAAAGGTCACGACCTAAGCTGTCAGTACCGAACCAGTGCTCAGCACTTGGACCAACGTGCATTGCGTACCAGTCTGTATCGTCAAATGTGTAAGGTGCCAGCATTGGCAGGAAGATTACCGCAAGGGTCATCAATGCAAGAATGAACAAGCTCACCATCGCCGCTTTGTTACGCATAAAGCGGATGCGGGCGTCTTGCCACAAACTACGGCCTTCAACTTCCAGGTTCTCTGCAAATTTCTCGACCGCTTCAAGATTCTCTTTTTTCGTTAACATAACCATACTTCCCTGTTAGTAGCGAATTTTCGGGTCAATCATTGCTAGCAGAATATCAACGATAGCGTTGAACAAGATGAATAGGAAACCAATCAAAATGGTTACACCCATTACTAGCGAGTAGTCACGGTTAAAGGCTGCGTTTACAAACAGCTTACCAATACCTGGCAGACCAAAGATGGTCTCAACAACTACCGAGCCGGTGATAATGCCGACAAACGCAGGTCCCATGTAAGACACTACAGGAAGCAGGGCTGGTTTTAATGCGTGTTTCAAGATGATGTAACGGTAGCTTAGACCTTTCGCACGGGCAGTTCGGATAAAGTTACTGTTCAATGTCTCGATCATTGAACCACGAGTGATACGAGCAAACGTGGCGACATAAAGCAGTGACATTGCAATCACTGGCAGCACCAAATATTGCCATGAGCCATCATGCCAACCGCCTGCAGGGAATAAATTCCAGTGGAGCGAGAACAAGTAAATCAAAGCTGGCGCCAACACGAAGGATGGCATTACTACCCCAAGCATCGCCGTAGACATAATGGTGTAGTCAAGCCACGAGTTTTGTTTGAGCGCTGCTATGG
The DNA here is from genome assembly GCF_030248355.1 of Vibrio sp. B172a. Lineage (NCBI taxonomy): Bacteria > Pseudomonadati > Pseudomonadota > Gammaproteobacteria > Vibrionales > Vibrionaceae > Vibrio > Vibrio sp. B172a. The sequence continues at coordinate 209,164 of NZ_JAHGAC010000007.1, forward strand.
TCCCGATCGTCACCCCCAGAATGACCGTGAAGATAAAGGCAATGAAACCCACCTTCGCCGATACTGGTAGTGCTACCGAAATTAGCTCGTTTACTGTGTAATCTAAGTATTTGAATGAAGGACCAAAGTCACCTTGGACAACGTTAGTCAAGTACGTGGTGTACTGCTCAAATACTGGCTTATCTAGGCCGTATTTGGCTTCAATGTTCGCCATAACTTCTGGCGGTAATGGACGCTCGCTCGAGAATGGGTTACCCGGTGCGAAACGCATAAGAAAGAAAGATACGGTGATCAAAACCAACATTGTTGGGATCGCCTCAAATATCCTTTTTGCGATGAATTTAAGCATAAACTCACTCTTTCAGTCTGTGACAGTTAAAAAAATTGATGATAGGCACCGCACGTCCCGCTGTTGGGACGTGTGGGCCTTATTCTTATAGTCTTGAAGCGACTTTAATTAGTCTGCTTTGATGTAAAGATCTTTGGTGTAGATCTTTTCTTCCGCGTTGTTAGCAGGGAAACCACCAACGTGCGGGTTTAATAGACGAGAACGAACGTACTGGTAGATAGGCGCGATAGGCATATCTTGAGCCATCAGTTGCTCAGCTTCTAGGTAGATCTTGGTACGCTCTTCTTCTGAAGTCGACTTAATCGCTTTGTCGATCAGAGCATCGTACTCTTTGTTACCCCAGTGCTGACCACCAGTTGTGTTCGAGCTAACCATAAGGGTTAGGAATGAAGATGCTTCGTTGTAGTCGCCACACCAACCAGCGCGTGCTACTTCGAAATCACCTTGGTCTTTCGTAGATAGGTAAGTTTTCCACTCTTGGTTTTCTAGTGTTACATCTAGACCTAGAGTTTTCTTCCACATAGAACCAAGCGCTACTGCTAGTTTCTTGTGGTTCTCATCTGTGTTGTATAGAAGAGAGAACTTAAGAGGGTTGTCTTTGCCGTAACCCGCTTCTGCCAATAGGCGTGCCGCTTCTTCGTTACGCTCTTTTTGCGTCATCTTGCCGTAAGCTGGAAGCTCAGGGTTGAAGTGCGCAGTGATTTCAGGCGTTAGGAAGTAAGCAGGTTTCTGACCTTGGCCAAGAATCGCGTTTGCTACGATGTTACGGTCAATTGCATAAGAAATCGCTTTACGAACGCGAACGTCATTGAAAGGCTCTTTCTTAGTGTTGAATGAGTAGTAGTAAGTACACAGGCTGCCCTCAACCGATACTGACTCTGGGTGCTCTTTCTTCAGACGCTTAAAGTGCTCAGTCGGCAGTTTAGACGTGAAGTCGATTTCACCAGATAGGAAACGGTTCATTTCAGCAACGCCGTTTTCGATTGGAAGGTACGTTACTTTGTTGATAACAGTTTTGTCGTTATCCCAGTACTGTTCGTTACGAACAAGCTCTAGACGCTCGTTCACAACCCAGTTGTTTACTACATAAGCGCCGTTACCTACGAAGTTTTCTGGTTTCGTCCATTGATCACCAAACTTCTCAACTGTCGCTTTGTGTACTGGTTTCATTGTTGTGTGACCAGCCATCATTACAAAGTAAGGAACCGCTGTGTCTAGCTCAACCACAAGTGTGTGGTCATCTGTCGCTTTAACACCTAGCTCGCTCTTGTCTTTTTTGCCCGCAACGATGTCTTTCGCGTTTTTCATCTTGGTGTATTCCATGTACCAAGAGTATGGCGAAGCGGTTGCAGGATCGACTGCACGCTGCCAGCTGTAAACGAAATCTTGTGCTGTTACAGGATCGCCGTTAGACCATTTAGCGTCTTTACGTAGGTGGAAAGTGAAAGTTTTGTTGTCTGAGGTTTCCCAGCTCTCAGCTACACCAGGGATAGTGTCGCCGTCTGCATTTTGGTTCACTAAGCCTTCAAGGAGATCACGAATCACATGCGACTCTGGAACACCTTGAGATTTGTGCGGGTCAATTGTTGCAACTTCGGTACCGTTACCGCGAACGATTTCTTGTTTCTCAGCAAGTTTAGTGCCTGCTGGAACGTCAGCAGCGAAAGCGGTAGTAGAAGAGGCAGCCACTGCCAGACCAGCACCTAGAAGAAGGGCTTGGGTGATTTTGTTCTTATACATGCGTAAAACTCCAAGTTTTTCATTAGCATCCATGACTTCTCTGCAAGGGACTGGAACGGTCAGAATTTTAGAATTTTTTAGCGCACTTTTTGAGCACAAAACACTAAAACCTTACAAAGACTGCGGCACACATTAGCAACCATTGAAGTAATTTGCCATAAAAATGTAGCAAAAAAACTAATAATTCTGTAAATAGTGCCCTTATTTAGCAATAAATACCGCACAAAAAGTATTGAGTAGAGAAATACAGATTCGCATGGTCATTTGACAGGCAAAACTTTCGATAAATCTAAATTCAAACTCTTTGATAGCATCTTATGCTAGATATATGTACAAAAATTAACATTTATGACACATTGAGTCTAATTAATAATTGCATATATCTCGTTCGATATTTTTTATTGTGAACAAGGTCACCGAGAGGAGAAAGAGAGGAAAAATGGTGGTTTTGACGGCAAGTGAGAGTAGAAAATGAGCTCGCTTTTTACGCTAAAAAAACAAAAAGCCAGACGCTATTAACATCTGGCTTTGAACGATTTGCTAGCAGAATAAAAAACTGCCCTACTTTTCCCAACGCTGTGCAGCTTGATGATCGGTATCGCGAGACTCAATCCAGCGGTTTTCACTGGTGGTGCGCTCTTTTTTCCAGAATGGTGCTTTAGTCTTTAGAAAGTCCATAATGAACTCGCAAGCATCAAATGCCGCACCACGATGTGCACTAGACACACCAACAAAAACGATTTGGTCACCAGTATCGAGATCACCAATACGGTGAATAACGCGAACGCCTAACAAAGGCCAACGTGATTCCGCCTCATCACAGATGTCGATCAGGCTTTTCTCCGTCATACCCGGATAATGCTCTAGGTGAAGACCAATCACGTTGTCGCCAAGGTTCATATCACGAACTTTACCGATGAAGGTCACTACCGCACCAGAAGACGTGCCTTCTGATAGACGTTGGTATTCTTGATCGACCGAAAAGTCTTCAGCTTGTACAGAAACGCGAGGATCCATATTAGCCCCCTGTTACCGGTGGGAAGAAGGCAACTTCATCACCCGCTTTCACTGCTGTATCTAGAGGTACGATGGACTGGTTTACCGCTGCCAGTAACTTACCTGGTTCTAGCGCTAAATCCCACTTGCCTTCTTTGTCAGCACCTGACTCAACAAGGTGAGCTCGAATGGCTTCTACATTATCAAACTGGCCTTCAAGTTCTAGACCATCCATACCAACTAGCTCTCGCGTTTGAGCAAAGAAAAGTACTTTAATCATTATTCCGCCTTGAAGTGTCCAGATTTACCGCCCGTCTTCTCTAGGAGACGAACTTGTTCAATAACCATGTCTTTCTGCACCGCTTTACACATATCGTAAATCGTTAACGCCGCCACTGAAGCCGCCGTCAGCGCTTCCATTTCTACGCCTGTTTTACCCGCTAGCTTACATACAGATTCGATACGTACTTTGTTTTCTGCTTCGATAGCTTCCAATTGAACTTCAACCTTAGAAAGCAACAGAGGGTGACAAAGAGGAATCAAATCCCATGTTTTCTTAGCAGCTTGAATACCAGCAATACGAGCCGTCGCAAACACATCACCTTTGTGGTGTTGGCCTGAAACAATAAGTTGCAGTGTTTCTGGAGCCATGTGCACGAACGCTTCAGCACGTGCTTCACGAACGGTTTCCGCTTTTGCTGATACGTCCACCATGTTAGCTTCGCCAGACGCGTTGATATGTGTAAATTGGGTCATTGTTTTTCCTTCGCTTTTAGGAAAGGTTATACAGATAGGTGTGGCATAAAGTTACAAGGACGATGGCTTGCATCTAGCTGTTGCTTGATGATCTTCGTCCAACCAGTACGGCACGCACCAGTAGAACCTGGCATTGCAAAGATAACAGTGTGGTTAGCGAAACCAGCGATCGCACGAGACTGAATGGTTGAAGTACCAATCTCTTCGTAAGAAACCAAACGGAATAGTTCACCAAAACCTTCGACTTCTTTATCAAATAGTGGCTTAAGTGCTTCTGGTGTGCTGTCACGTGAAGTGAAACCCGTACCGCCAGTGATCATGATTGCTTGTACATTTTCGTCTGCAATCCATTGAGATACGATCGCGCGGATCTTGTACATGTCATCGATAACGATCTGCTTATCGACTACGTTGTGACCCGCTTCTTTTGCGTGTTCAACTAGGTAACCACCAGAAGTGTCGTTTTCTTCAGTACGAGTGTCAGATACCGTCAGAACGGCAATGTTTGCAGGTTGAAATTTGCTTTCAGCGTGACCCATTTGTTCACCTATTCTCTATTTTTGCTTTGATACGCAGAGTATCGATTCTGGAAAAAATCATCGAAAGCCACGTCAGCTCCCGATGTGAAATCTGATTGGAATTAACCGCCGATAGACGCGAGATGTGGCGTCATACCTGTGTTGCCATCGTGCAAGAAGTGACTCACGGATTTCGTTTGCAGCTGCGCTTGAATACGTTCAATCAATTCATTTTCTTGCTCGTCACGCTCTAGTAGGTCACGCAGTTCCACGCCATGATCACCGAACAGACACAGATGCAGTTTACCCAAAGCGGAGACACGAAGTCGGTTACAGCTCTCACAGAAGTCTTTTTCGTATGGCATGATCAGGCCAATTTCACCCTTGTAATCTGGATGAACAAATACCTGTGCAGGACCATCATTATGAGAACGTACTTTGAGTAACCAACCATTGGCAATTAATTGATTGCGGATAGCGACACCAGAAACATGGTGCTTAGCAAACAGATCATCCATTTCTCCCGTCTGCATCAGTTCGATAAAACGCAGTTGGATAGGACGGTCTTTAATCCAGTTGAGGAAAGCAGGTAGCTCGTTGTGGTTGAGGTCTTTCATTAGTACCACATTGACTTTGACTTGCTCATAACCCACTTCAAATGCACGTTCGATACCATTCATCACTTCAGTGAATTTATTTTCACCTGTGATTTGATGGAACATACGCGGGTCAAGGCTATCCACACTCACGTTGATGTTAGTCAAGCCAGCTTCACGCCAGTCAGCAACTTGTTTCGCCATGCGGTAACCATTAGTCGTTGTCGCGACCTTTTTGATACCCGGCGTGGTTGCTACTGAGTGGATAATGTCAGTAAAGTCTTTGCGTAAACTCGGCTCTCCACCTGTGATACGTACCTTTGAGGTACCACAATCTGCAAACGCTTTTACAACACGTTTGATCTCTGGGAGAGAAAGAAATGACGAGTTTTTATTGCCCGATGGCTTGTAGCCGTCAGGAAGGCAATAGGTACATTTAAAATTACAAACGTCAGTCACTGACAGACGCAAGTAATAGAACTTACGATGAAATTTGTCTTCGAATTGTTGCGCCACGGAACACCTTTCCAAACACGGGAGGCATAATCATTTCCAAGTATGCCCTTGTGACAGTATGTCACTGGCTCAAGACGCTTATCCTAGGACTTAGCATAGTGAGCTCGGAGTTATGGCAACCAGAGGAGGTAAACCCCTGATAGCTTTGCCGTGTAAAATACTTAATATTTGTAATGGAATCCAGACTTGAGTGATAAAAAACTCTCTAGAAACACAATTTACCGCTTAGTGAGTACCCCTTTGGCACTCGTTAAGTTAAATTGTAGTCGTTTTTTACAAGATTATTAGAAGAACGTAATGAATATCTACACCGATAAGAAAGTGGTCGCAGTTGGCGGTGGTCACGGTTTGGGCCGTATGTTGGCGGCGTTAAAAGATTTTGGCAGCAATGCAACAGGCATTGTTGCGACAACTGATAACGGTGGTTCAACTGGCCGTATCCGTCATTGTCAGGGTGGTATTGCTTGGGGTGACACGCGCAACTGTATCAACCAGTTGATCACCGAGCCATCGATCAGTTCAATGATGTTCGAGTACCGCTTTAAAGGTACTGGTGAACTCGACGGACACAACCTCGGTAACCTAATGCTGACCGCACTGGATAATCTATCGGTACGCCCTCTCGATGCGATCAATCTTATCCGTAACATGCTCAAAGTGGACGTTCACATTCTTCCTATGTCTGAGCATCCTTCCGATCTCACTGCGTTATCAGTGGATGGGCAGTGGGTGACGGGTGAAACTAACGTCGATGAGATGGACACCGATCTGCGTCGTCTCGATCTGTCACCAGAAGTTCCTGCAACGAAAGAAGCCGTGACTGCACTGGCAGAAGCAGACGTAATTATTCTTGGCCCTGGCAGCTTCTTAACAAGCATCATGCCGCCATTACTATTGCCAGAACTTGGTAAAGCGATTGCCGCTAACCAAAAAGCAAAAGTGATTTTTGTGGCGAACTTAAGCCCAGAATATGGTCCTGCAGGTCGAATGACGATGAAGCAAAAGCTTGAATGGTGTGAGCGAGCTTGCCAAGGCAGAAAAATAGATGTTGTATTAGCAGAAGAGACCGAACAAGAAGTTCTAGATAACTGGAACGTTGTCACTGAATCATTAGCGTCGACTAACCGCGATTGGCGTCACGACCGTGAAAAGCTGAAGCTTGCAATTGAGAGCCAACTGCTCACTGATTAACCTTCATTAAGCAAAGTTCATAAAAAAGCCCTTCCACATCGGAAGGGCTTCTTGTTTATAAACAGCTGTTATTGCTTTATTTGGTTATCTGAGTTGGTTACTTTGTCCAAGAGCGGTAAGTCTCGCGAGTCTCATGCAGTAAATCGAGCATCTCACCAACTTCACTCCCATGCTCTGCCAACTGATTTGCTTTGGCTTGCTTATCAATGGCAATAGCCAGTTCACACAGTCGATCAGCACCAAAACTCGCTGCACTGCTCTTCAACGCGTGGCTTATCTCTTTTAAGTAAACCAACTGCTCAGTACCTACAAGAGTGGATAGGTTGCTGATGTAGGTATCCATTTCCCCAAGAAAAATATCAAGCAAAACAGGAACATTATCACGGCCAATTTCGGCAGAGAGTTCTTCAATTTTTTGCTGATTTAATACGTCCGTACTCATACGTTCTGTTTTTCGTCCTTGCTATTCCAAGCTTGCAACTTGCGATAAATCGTTGATGGGCTGACATCTAGGTAGCCCGCGGCGCGTGGAATGTTGCCGTCACACGCCTGAATCGCCTGCTCGATGGCCATTTTTTCAGTCATCCACAGTGGCATAATGTCTGACACCGTCATAATTTCAGGTTCAATAAATTTTGAAATTGATTGACGAACCACCGGTTGATTCAGTGGTGGTGGCAGCATGTCCAAAGTAATTTCTTTGCCGTTGTTCAGTACAACGATATTACGCAGTACGTTTTGCAACTGACGGACGTTACCCGGCCATTCGTAACTGTTGAAACGTTCAATCACATCTTGTGCAAAACGGATAAAACTCTTGCCTTCCTCGTGAGACATATAGCCCAGTAGCGAATACGCAATTTCAATCACGTCTTCGCCGCGCTCACGTAACGGTGGAAGATGCAAAGGAATCACGTACAAACGGTAGTACAAGTCTTCACGGAAACGGCCTTCTTGCACTTCTTTCCAAGGATCGCGGTTGGTCGCACACACGAATCGCACGTCGACACTCTTCATCTTTGAAGAGCCCACTTTTTGGAAAGTACCCGTTTGGATAAAGCGCAATAACTTAGTTTGAAGATCTAAGTCCATTTCACACAATTCATCAAGGAACAACGTGCCACCATCGGCAAGCTCAGCCGCACCTTGGCGATCATTCGCAGCACCGGTAAACGCGCCTTTTACGTGACCAAACAATTCACTTTCAATTAGATCTTTTGGGATCGCAGCACAGTTAATAGCGATAAACGGCTTATCACCACGTTTGCTTGCTGCGTGAATGGCTTCGGCACACACCTCTTTACCAGTACCACTTTCACCCGTGATGAAAATACTCGCTTTACTACTCGCTGCGGAGTCAATGGTTCGGTAAACCTGCTGCATGGTTTGGCTACTGCCGATAAAGCCTTGGTAATTTTGGTTACCCGGGTTATCCGCTTCATTCTTAAGCTTGGTTGCTTTGCGAATTGCGTTGTTCACCGTGACACGAAGACGGTCGGCTTCACATGGCTTGATTAAGAAGTCTTGAGAACCATGACGCATCGCTTCTACCGCAGTGTCGATAGAGCCATGAGCAGTCATAAAGATGATTGGCACGTCTGGGTGGCTTTTCTTCACCGCGTGCAATACGTCCATCCCCGTCATATCAGGTAAGCGGAGATCGAGCAGAATCAGATCGGGAATTCGATGGTTCAGGCTTTCGATGGCGTCTCTGCCTGTTCCAACAATATTAATATCGATGCCGAGAGGCGTCAGGTAAGAACGGTACAATGCCGCAACGGATGCGGTGTCTTCTACCATTAGTAGATAACGAGACTTTTGACCTTCTGTTATTTGTTGCATAGCCTAGCCGATTTTTTGTTGTGTTTTAAATAATAATCGCATTACGCTTTGCATTTTGCAAATAATCATTTGTTGGATTGTGGGTATTCTAACCAAATTAAACCGAATATCAACAGGTTAAATAGTGGCACAAACCATGCTGTATAAATAACGACCCCTCGGGTCACCTAGCCAACTGACGTTGTTAGTGAACGACATGTTCACAAAACGAGCCAATAGACCCGACTGCCTATTGGCTTCTTTTTTGTCTGTTGAACAGGGAATAATAAAATGCCCAAGCACCGTCTGTAGACACAAGCACTTGGGCATTCTAGGGCGCGTTGAATTAGCTATTGGCAATGAACTGAGCGCGCAACTTCTCTATCTCATCACGTTTTTGGGCTGCCAACTCAAACTCAAGGTCTTGGGCGTGTTGGTACATCGCCGCTTCCAAACGACTGATCTCTTTCTCCAACTGCTGCGGAGACATAATCTCGTAGGTTTGCGAAGGTTCTGCCACTTTCGATAGCGGTACTTGCTTAGTATTGCGCTGACGCTTCGACTTAGTGATATCACCCAATTCCATGATGTCTTTAATATTGCGCTTCAAGGCCTGAGGCTCAATACCCATCTCTGCGTTATACGCTTTTTGCTTCTCACGGCGACGATCCGTTTCGTCCATCGCTTTCTTCATCGACTTAGTGATCGAATCCGCGTACAGAATTGCTTTGCCCTCGATGTTACGAGCAGCACGACCAATGGTCTGGATCAGTGAACGTTCGGAGCGCAAGAAGCCTTCTTTATCCGCATCTAGAATTGCCACCAGCGACACTTCAGGCATGTCCAAACCTTCTCGTAACAAGTTGATGCCTACCAACACATCGAACTCGCCTAAACGAAGGTCGCGAATGATTTCAACACGTTCTACCGTATCAATATCTGAGTGAAGATAACGAACTCTCACATCGTGCTCATGTAGGTATTCGGTCAAGTCTTCTGCCATACGCTTGGTTAACGTCGTCACCAGAACGCGCTCATCTTTCGCCGCTCGAATTCGAATTTCAGACAACAAGTCATCAACCTGAGTCGCTACCGGACGTACTTCCAACTCTGGGTCAAGCAGACCTGTCGGACGTACCACCTGATCAGCAATTTCATCGGCTGATTTTTCAAGCTCGTAGTTACCCGGTGTCGCCGAGACAAATATCGTCTGCGGAGAAATTGCTTCAAACTCTTCGAACTTCATCGGACGGTTATCCAATGCAGAAGGTAGGCGGAAACCAAACTCCACCAGCGTCTCTTTACGTGAACGGTCACCTTTATACATGGCACCAATCTGCGGAACCGTCACGTGGGACTCATCGATGATCAGCAAACCATCGTGAGGCAAATAATCAAACAGTGTCGGTGGCGGCTCACCCTCCGCTCGTCCACTCAAGTAACGAGAGTAGTTTTCGATACCTGAACAGAAGCCAAGCTCGTTCATCATCTCAATATCGAACTGAGTTCGTTGGCTGATGCGTTGTTCTTCTAGAAGCTTGTTGTTATCCAGAAGCTGCTTCTTACGTACTTCAAGCTCGTCTTTAATGCTTTCAATGGCATCGAGAATACGCTCACGTGGCGTAACATAGTGCGTCTTTGGATAAATAGTATAACGTGGCAAGTCGCGCTGCTTTACCACACCAGTCAATGGGTCGAAAACGCTGATGCAATCAACTTCATCGTCAAACATCTCTACGCGTACCGCATCTTGGTCTGATTCGGCTGGAAAGATGTCAATCACTTCACCTCGAACACGGAACTGGCCACGTTCAAATGCGACGTCATTGCGTGAGTATTGCAGTTCTGCAAGGCGACGTAGCATATCGCGCTGATCAATCACATCACCGCGACGTAAGTGCAACATCATTTGTAGATACGATTCAGGGTCACCCAAACCATAGATAGCCGATACCGATGCGACAATAATGGCATCTTTACGTTCTAGTAGTGCTTTTGTAGCGGACAAACGCATTTGTTCAATATGCGCGTTAACTGAAGCGTCTTTCTCTATAAAGGTATCCGTGGTCGGAACGTACGCTTCTGGTTGGTAGTAGTCGTAGTACGACACAAAGTATTCCACCGCGTTATTGGGGAAGAAAGACTTCATTTCGCCGTACAATTGAGCAGCTAAGGTTTTGTTAGGGGCAAGAAGAATCGCTGGTCGCTGTGCTTCTGCGATAACATTTGCCAGTGTGAATGTTTTACCAGAGCCAGTTACGCCCAATAATGTCTGATGAGCAAGACCTGCATCTAACCCTTCTAACAACTGCTTAATCGCGGTTGGCTGATCACCGGATGGTTGATATTCAGAGACCAGTTCATAAACTTTACTCATACCCTTCCTTAAATTTACTGCACTTTGGCTGTATATATATACACCTTGTTAGATGAAATCTACGTCTATTTTAGATTTATAGCTCATTGTAATTAATTTTTGCGCTTTCTTTACTTTGATCTAGCCTTACTCAGGCGACTCTGTTATAGTCTTTCGCCCTAGTTGATGAACGTCCCCAAATCATCACAATTTAGTTTCCACAACTTTTCCCCAGAAACACCCAATATTATCCTTTATCCCCAAAAGACCAAATCTTATCCACTTTAAGCAATTTTGCGTCGAATTAAATAAATCACTGTTTTATATGATTATTCAGTGCATATTTCTGATTAAAAATTCAAAACAAATCAGCACTGTTGCATATAAAAGATCTTTACTCAGATCTCATCAACATACTTATCCACAATTTTGGTGGATAACTAACTCCAGCCCTTTACTGATAAGGCATACAAAAAAGTAAAGAAAAAAAAGCACTATTTTTTGCTAGAAATGTGTATTTTTGGTGTTGACAGAAATATAGGTGCTCGGTAAGATTCGACCCGCTTTCAAGCAAAGCAATTCCTCCTTAGCTCAGTCGGTAGAGCGACGGACTGTTAATCCGCAGGTCGCTGGTTCGAATCCAGCAGGAGGAGCCAAATTCCCGAAAAGCCCAGTTGAAAAACTGGGCTTTTTTCGTATCTGCCCTTCTTGAATGTTAACATCAAGATAGGCGCTGTATCGTTTCATCAATACGTCTCTTTGTAAGTCCGGCTAACTTAAGCTCTTTCGTCAGCAGCTTGTACTATCAATTCGCCCACAAGTTCACTGTATCAACAATAAATTTGCATATCTCAAGGCAATTTAAATACATAAGCCATTGAATTTCAGATTAATGCAAATTAATCATTCAAAAAATGAAAAGCATTCATTTTACTCATAGATAGTAAATCCATACGATTGACAGGGTTAAGAATGGTTCCGTCCTACTCGTCGCCTCCATTCTATTTATCAATAACTTAGGGATTTACTAATGACTATTCCGACGACTGATATGCTAGAAGCATGGGCTGGATTCACTGCTGGTGAATGGCAAAACTCTGTCAACACTCGTGACTTCATCCAAAAAAACTACACACCATATGAGGGAGACGAGTCCTTCTTAGCCGAGGTTAGCGCATCTACTTCAGCATTATGGAACCAAGTGCTTGAAGGCATTAAACAAGAAAGCCGCACACACGCTCCTGTTGATTTCGATACCGATCTGCCATCAACGATTACTTCTCACGATGCGGGTTACATCAACAAAGATCTAGAAAAGATCGTTGGCTTACAAACCGATCAGCCTCTAAAACGTGCAATCATCGCTAATGGTGGTATTCGCATGGTGAAAAACTCGTGCGAAGTTTATGGCCGCGAATTGGATCCAACGGTTGAAAAGATCTTCACTGAATACCGTAAAACTCACAACAAAGCGTGTTTCGACCTTTACACCAAAGAAATCCTAGCGTGTCGTAAATCAGGCATCATCACTGGTCTTCCTGATGCCTATGGCCGTGGTCGTATTATTGGTGACTACCGTCGTATCGCCCTTTACGGTATCGACTACTTAAAAGCGGACAAAAAAGAGCAATACAACTCGACACAAACTTTCTTAGAGCGCGGTGGCGATCTTGAGAAAACGCTTCGTCTACGTGAAGAAATTGCAGACCAAGTTCAAGCGCTTGAAGACATTCGTCAAATGGGTTTGAAATACGGTATTGATATGTCGCTACCTGCAAAAACAGCGCAAGAAGCGATTCAATTTACCTACTTTGGTTACTTGGCGGCAGTTAAATCACAAAATGGCGCAGCAATGTCATTAGGTCGTACATCGACTTTCCTAGACGTATACCTAGAACGTGATATCGCAAATGGCTTGATTGATGAATCACAAGCGCAAGAGATGATCGACCACTTCATCATGAAACTGCGCATGGTTCGCTTCCTTCGTACACCGGAATACGATTCATTGTTCTCTGGCGACCCAATCTGGGCAACAGAAGCGATGGCAGGTATGGGTGTTGATGGCCGTACGCTAGTATCTAAAACGACATTCCGATACTTACATACGCTACATACGATGGGCCCTGCTCCTGAACCAAACATGACGATTCTTTGGTCAGAGCAATTGCCAGAAGCATTCAAGCAATACGCTGCAAAAGTGTCGATTGATACCTCTTCTGTTCAATACGAAAACGACGATCTAATGCGTCCTGATTTCGACAATGACGACTACGCGATTGCATGTTGTGTGAGCCCACAGATTGTTGGTCAGCACATGCAGTTCTTTGGTGCACGTGCCAACCTTGCAAAAGCGCTTCTGTACACCATCAACGGTGGTATCGATGAAAAATCGAAAGCGCAAGTGGGTCCGGTAGTGGACAAAGTTCAAGATGAAATTCTCGACTTTGACGCTTTGATGCCACGCTTCGACAACATGTTGGAATGGCTAGCAACACAATACGTCACAGCGTTGAACATCATCCACTACTCGCATGACCGTTACAGCTACGAAGCATCACTGATGGCATTGATGGATCGCGACGTGCACCGCACCATGGCGTGTGGTATTGCTGGTCTGTCTGTTGTCGCTGACTCTTTGGCAGCAATTAAATACGCGACAGTGAAACCTGTTCGTGATGAAGATGGCATCGCCTTTGATTTTGAAATCGAAGGTGATTATCCAAAATTTGGTAACAACGATGCCCGTGTTGATGACATCGCTTGTGATCTGGTTGAGCGCTTCATGAAGAAAATTCAGAAGATGCACACCTACCGCGAAGCATTGCCAACTCAATCGATCCTAACGATCACATCTAACGTGGTTTACGGCAAAAAAACGGGTAATACACCAGATGGCCGTCGCGCAGGTATGCCTTTTGGCCCGGGTGCAAACCCAATGCACGGTCGTGATGAAAAAGGGGCGGTTGCGTCTTTGGCATCGGTATCTAAACTGCCGTTTGCTTACGCGAAAGATGGTATTTCTTACACCTTCTCAATTGTGCCTAACGCGTTAGGTAAAGATGAACTAAGTCAGAAGAAAAACCTAGCCGCGCTAATGGATGGTTACTTCCATCACGAAGCAAGCAACGAGGGCATTGCGATTGAAGGTGGCCAACACCTTAACGTCAACGTTCTTAACCGAGAGATGTTATTGGATGCGGTTGAACATCCAGAGAAATACCCTCAGTTGACGATTCGAGTGTCTGGTTACGCGGTACGTTTTAACTCGCTAACTCGAGAGCAACAACAAGACGTGATCAGCCGAACTTTTACAGAAAAACTGTAATCGCGAGATTGTAAATTAATCAAAGCTCATACCTCTAACTCATTAGGGGTATGAGCTTTTATCGTTTCTGGCGAACCATACGAAGTGATACCAAAACCATCAACAACGCGTGCGTTAAATCAGTGGCGGTAATTGCGTTTTTCTTTGTTAACAACCATTCACCAAACTTTTCAATTTCTTATTAATTCATCCGCTCACATCACATACACGTATAATTTTCCATCGGGTGCATAAAACCACACCGTTCTCTGGTTGTTATTGGTGTCACAAAACACGATAATATTGGGATCGGATTTTAAGAACGTAATAACTATGACCGAATATATTTTGTTGTTGGTCGGCACTGTGCTGGTGAACAACTTTGTACTGGTGAAGTTTTTAGGCTTGTGTCCTTTTATGGGCGTGTCTAAAAAACTGGAAACAGCAATTGGCATGGGCTTAGCTACAACTTTTGTACTAACGCTCGCGTCTGTGTGTGCATACTTGGTGGAAAGCTATGTTTTGCGTCCACTGGGCATCGAATATTTACGAACCATGAGCTTTATTTTGGTGATCGCTGTTGTTGTACAGTTCACCGAAATGGTCGTGCACAAAACCAGCCCGACGCTGTATCGTCTGTTGGGTATCTTCCTACCTCTGATCACAACGAACTGTGCGGTTCTGGGTGTTGCTCTACTTAACATCAACGAGAACCACAACTTTATCGAATCGATCATTTACGGTTTTGGCGCAGCGGTTGGCTTCTCTTTGGTACTGATCCTATTTGCGTCAATGCGTGAACGTATTGCTGCAGCTGATGTACCTGTGCCATTTAAAGGCGCATCGATTGCGATGATCACCGCAGGCCTTATGTCTCTTGCCTTTATGGGCTTTACAGGTTTGGTGAAGTAAACGATGAGTACGATTTTAATTGCGATCATCGCTCTTGCTGCCCTCGCTGCTGTTTTCGGAGCGATACTCGGTTTTGCATCGATTCGCTTCAAAGTCGAAGCGGATCCAATTGTCGATCAAATCGACTCTATTCTCCCGCAAACTCAGTGTGGTCAGTGTGGCTACCCTGGTTGTCGTCCATACGCCGAAGCGATCGCTAACGGCGACAAAATCAATAAGTGTCCTCCAGGCGGTCAAGCGACCATTGAAAAACTGGCGGATCTGATGGGCGTTGAAGCGGAAGAGTCGGCACACGATCTCGACAGCAAAGTCAAAACCGTTGCTTTCATCCATGAAGACATGTGTATCGGTTGTACCAAATGTATTCAAGCGTGCCCTGTCGATGCGATTGTTGGTGGTACTAAAGCCCTTCATACCGTGATCAAAGACGAATGTACGGGTTGTGACTTGTGCGTTGCGCCTTGTCCAACTGACTGTATTGAAATGATTCCTGTGGAAACTACCACAGAGAGCTGGAAGTGGAAGCTTAACGCTATTCCAGTAGTTAACATTACGGATGCTGCCAATGCAGCGAACGTGACTGATTCAATTAAATAAGGTTTCGTATGTTGTCTTTGATTGAACAAATTCGTACTGGTTCGCTATGGGATTTCCCAGGCGGCGTGCATCCGGCAGAAAACAAAAAGCAATCCAACAAAACTGAATTGGTTCATGCCGCCATTCCGTCGGAAATCGTCCTACCTTTAAAACAACACATCGGTAAAGCAGGTAATCTGTTGATTGCTGTTGGTGACACAGTGTTGAAAGGTCAACAGCTAACGGCGTCAGACAGTGGTTTCACCGTTCCTGTTCATGCTCCAACTTCTGGGCAAGTAACAGCTATTGAGCCACGCACTGTTGCGCACCCATCAGGTTTAAGCGAACTGTGCGCAGTGATTACGCCAGATGGTAACGATACTTGGTGTGAGAAAACGCCAGTTGCCGATTACACCCAAGAATCTGCAGATGCGTTGATCGATGTGATTCGCCTTGCTGGTATCTCGGGCATGGGTGGCGCAGGCTTCCCAACGGCTAAGAAGATCCAATCGGGTATTGCACGTACCGAAATTCTTATCGTTAACGCGGCTGAATGTGAGCCTTACATCACCGCCGATGACAAACTCATGCAGGAACATGCAGACGAACTGATCCAAGGTATCGAGATCGTCGAGCATATCCTTAAGCCAAAACTGACCATCATTGGTATTGAAGATAACAAGCCAGCAGCAATCAAAGCGCTGGAACAAGCGGCGATGAACAAAGACATCGTGATCCGCGTTATCCCAACCAAATACCCTTCTGGTGGTGAGAAGCAGCTCATCAAGATTTTGACCAACAAAGAAGTTCCTAGCGGCGCTATCCCTGCAGATATTGGCATCCTGGTTCAAAACGTTGGTTCTCTCTACTCAATTAAACGTGCAGTGATCGATGGCGAACCTGTAGTCAATCGCATCGTGACTCTGACGGGTAAAACCTTCAAGCAACCACGTAACGTTTGGACACTTCTTGGTACGCCAGTACAAGCACTGTTAGACGAGTTTGGCTATAAAGCAGATAAGAAACTGCAGCGCCTAATCATGGGTGGTCCAATGATGGGCTTTACCCTACCCCACGCTCAGGTTCCTATCACTAAAACAGCAAACTGTATTCTGGCACCAAAGCGTCGAGAGATCGCTTCTGACCAATACGAAATGGAATGTATCCGTTGCAGCCAATGTGCGGAAGCGTGCCCTGCATCGCTATTGCCACAGCAGCTTCAGTGGTATGCGAAAAGCCAAGAATACGAAAAGCTCGAAGAGCTGAACTTAAAAGACTGTATTGAATGTGGCGCGTGCGCGTTTGTGTGCCCAAGTGAAATTCCACTGGTTCAATACTATCGTCAAGCGAAAGCTGAAATCCGTACACGCGCTCAAGAAGCGGCAGCAGCTGAACGAGCTAAGCTGCGCTTTGAAGAGAAGAAAGCGCGTATGGAACGCGAGAAAGCAGAACGTGAAAATCGCTTTAAGAAAGCCGCGGATGATCGTCGTAAAGACATGAAAGCCTCTGGCGGTGACGATGCGATTGCCGCAGCCATCGCTCGCGTGAAAGCACAAAAAGAGAATACCGAAGCGAAAGCCGAGCCAGCAGTGAAACCAGCGGTTGCAGCCGCGATTGCCAAAGCAAAAGCGAAACAAGCTGCAGCGGCTCAATCTGGCGCAGCCGAGCCTGATAACTCAGAAATGGCGAAGCTACGCGAAGAACGCAAACGTCTTGCTCGCGAACGCAAAGCGCAAAAAGAACAAGGCGACGCAGCTACAGATAATGCTGACGACAAGAAGTCAGCGGTTGCAGCAGCGATCGCCAGAGCTAAAGCGAAAAAGGCACAACAAGAGGATTCAACCGAATCTGTAGAAACGGAAACTCCTGCTGAACAAGCTGAAGATCCAAAGAAAGCCGCAGTTGCTGCAGCGATTGCTCGTGCAAAAGCGCGCAAAGCTCAGCAAGAAGAATCAACTGAATCTGTAGAAACGGAAACTCCTGCTGAACAAGCTGAAGATCCGAAGAAAGCCGCAGTTGCCGCTGCCATTGCTCGCGCTAAGGCACGTAAAGCTCAGCAAGAAGGCTCGACTGAACCTGCAGAAACAGAAGCACCTGCTGAACAAGCTGAAGATCCAAAGAAAGCCGCCGTTGCCGCAGCCATTGCTCGTGCCAAAGCACGTAAAGCTCAGCAAGAAGAGCAAACAGAACCTGTAGAAGCAGAGGCTCCTTCTGAAGAACCAGAAGTCGATCCAAAGAAAGCTGCGGTTGCCGCAGCCATTGCTCGTGCCAAAGCACGTAAAGCTCAGCAAGAAGCACAAACAGAATCTGTTGAAGAAACGCCTTCTGAAGAGCCGGAAGTGGATCCAAAGAAAGCTGCTGTTGCCGCAGCCATTGCGCGCGCCAAAGCACGTAAAGCTCAGCAAGAAGCGAATAAGAACAATACTGAGGAGAACGAGTAATGTCGTTTTTTATTGCCAGTTCACCACACGCTCACAGCCGTCGCAGCACGCCTGATTTGATGAAATGGGTAGCGCTGTGCGCTATTCCTGGCTTAGTAGCTCAAACCTACTTCTTTGGTTGGGGCACCATCATTCAACTCGTGTTCGCTATCGCGGTCGCAGTGTCACTTGAAGCATTAGTCATGCTTGTGCGTAAGCGTTCTCCAATGCGTGCGCTGCGTGATAACAGTGCCATCGTGACAGCATGGTTATTGGCTGTGGCAATCCCACCATGGTCCCCTTGGTGGATCATGGTTATCGGTTTGATTTTTGCCATCGTTATTGCAAAGCACTTATACGGTGGTATTGGTCAAAACCTATTTAACCCAGCGATGGTCGCTTACGTTGTGTTGCTCATCTCCTTCCCTGTCCAAATGACAAGTTGGAGCGCGCCTGTTTCATTGATGTCTGAGCACGTGACTTTTGCAGATGCGTTGTCTCTGATCTTCACTGGCTATGACTTTGATGGTTTGTCGCTGCAACAAGTTCGTGCCGGCGTGGATGGCGTAACAATGGCAACTCCATTAGATGCATTTAAAACTGGTATTCATACTGGTGCAACGCCAAGTGAGGTGCTATCACAACCAATGTTTGGCGGACTTGCGGGTATCGGTTGGCAATGGGTAAACCTAGCTTACTTGGTTGGTGGTCTAGTGATGATCAAAAAGCGCATCATCCAATGGTACATTCCAGTTGGTTTCCTAGGCAGCTTGGCACTGTTTAGTACCGTGTTTAGCTTGATCATGCCGGGAGAAACCGCGTCACCAATCTTCCACCTACTTTCAGGTGCAACGATGTTAGGCGCATTCTTTATCGCAACCGATCCTGTTTCGGCATCAACGACCGTGAAAGGTCGCTTAATTTTCGGTGCTCTGATCGGCGCGTTGGTATTCATTATTCGTAGTTGGGGTGGCTTCCCAGATGGCGTTGCGTTCGCCGTTCTGCTTGCCAATATGTGTGTACCGTTGATCGACTACTACACCAAACCAAGAACTTACGGTCACTGAGGTAAACATGTTAACCGCTATTAGAAAAAATGGTCTGACATTGGCGATCTTCGCCTGTGCAACAACCGGTCTTGTGGCACTGACTCAGTACCTAACAAAAGATCAAATTAAGCTTCAGGAACAAAAGCAATTGCTGTCGGTTCTTAACCAAGTGATTCCGGAAGAAATGCATGACAACAATCTTGTTGCGGCATGTACTATGGTCTCTGCGCCCGATCTAGGTACGGTTCGCTCGATGCCAACTTACATTGCCACCAAAGATGGTCAACCAACGGCAATGGCGATTGAGTCCATCGCACCAGATGGCTACAACGGTGAAATCAAAATCATCACCGGCATCGATAACCAAGGCAAAATCCTTGGTACTCGTATCCTAAGCCATCAAGAAACGCCGGGATTGGGTGATAAAATTGATTTACGCGTTACGGATTGGATCTTGAGCTTCACTGGTAAGCAAGTGACAGAAAGTAACTGGAATTCTTGGCGAGTTCGTAAAGATGGCGGCGATTTCGATCAGTTTACTGGCGCAACTATTACCCCTCGTGCGGTAGTGAAAGCGGTGAGAAACACAGTAAACTACGTAAATAAGTCTCGTGATGAGATTCTGAATCAGCCCCTAGACTGCGCAGGAGGCAACCATGAGTGAAAATAAACTGCTAATGAAAAACGGCATGTGGAGCAACAACCCTGCCCTAGTACAACTTCTGGGTTTGTGTCCTCTACTTGCGGTTTCTTCTACCATTACCAACGCCCTTGGTTTGGGTATTGCGACTTTGTTGGTGCTTGTCGGTTCTAACCTGACAGTTTCACTGATTCGTAACTACGTACCAAAAGAAATCCGTATTCCGGTTTTCGTTATGATCATCGCAGCCTTGGTAACTTGTGTTCAACTCTTGATGAACGCTTATGCCTACGGATTGTATCTATCTCTGGGCATCTTCATCCCACTGATCGTGACCAACTGTATTATTATTGGCCGTGCAGAAGCTTATGCCTCGAAGAATGATCCATTGCCAGCAGCATTGGATGGTTTCTGGATGGGGCTTGGTATGACAACCGTATTGGTTGTACTTGGCGCTATGCGTGAACTTATCGGTAACGGCACCTTGTTCGATGGTGCAGACCTATTATTGGGTGACTGGGCTGCGGCACTGCGTATTCAAGTTTTCCACTTCGATAGCAGCTTCTTACTGGCATTGTTGCCGCCAGGTGCGTTTATCGGCGTAGGACTTTTGATTGCGTTGAAAAACGTTATCGACAGCTCAATTCAGGAACGTCAGCCGAAAGAAGAAAAACCAGCCATTGAGCGCGCCCGCGTAACTAACGCATAATACAAGAATTCTAAAATCAAGGCTCTACCACTCGTAGGGCCTTTTTCATAAACCGCAAAGACGGGTTTGGAAGTCAGCAATGAACAAAGTCAAAAGAATTGAAATTCTCGAACGACTCCGAGAAAACAATCCCAATCCTCAGACGGAGCTCAACTGGAGCACACCGTTTGAGTTGCTTATCGCCGTACTGCTTTCTGCGCAGGCGACGGACGTAAGCGTAAACAAAGCAACAGACAAGCTCTACCCTGTTGCGAACACGCCACAAGGCATTCTTGATTTGGGTGTCGATGGTTTAAAGGAATACATCAAAACCATCGGACTGTTTAATTCAAAAGCCGAAAACACCATCAAAACTTGTAAGATCTTGCTAGAGAAGCACAACGGCGAAGTGCCAGAAGATCGTGCAGCGCTTGAAGCTTTGCCGGGTGTAGGTCGTAAAACCGCTAACGTAGTACTGAATACCGCCTTCGGTTGGCCAACTATTGCAGTGGACACGCACATCTATCGTGTTTCTAACCGTACAAAGTTTGCGATGGGTAAAACCGTCGACGACGTAGAAGAAAAACTGCTTAAAGTGGTGCCAAAAGAGTTTAAGCTTGATGTACACCACTGGCTGATCCTTCATGGTCGCTATACCTGTGTGGCGAGAAAGCCTCGCTGTGGCAGTTGTATCATCGAAGATCTGTGTGAATTCAAAGAAAAAGTGTACCCAGACGAATAACCCCGTCTGAAACAATCGCTAGGAGCAAATAATGTCAAACGGTCGAATTCTTCACACCATGCTACGCGTGGGTGATCTAGACAAATCTATCAAGTTCTACACTGAAGTAATGGGCATGCAGCTACTTCGTACCAATGAAAACAAAGAGTACGAGTACACGCTGGCATTCCTAGGCTACGGTGATGAGTCTCAAGGTGCCGTCATCGAGCTTACTTACAACTGGGGTACAACCGAGTACGACTTAGGCTCTGCATTTGGCCATATCGCAATTGGCGTAGACGATATCTACTCAACTTGCGACGCAATCAAAGCAGCTGGTGGCAATGTCACTCGTGAAGCCGGCCCAGTAAAAGGCGGTACAACGCACATCGCTTTCGTGAAAGACCCTGATGGCTACATGATTGAGTTGATTCAAAACAAACAAGCGTCAGCAGGACTAGAAGGCTAACAAGCTCTTTTATTGAAACACGCTATATTGAAACACGCGATGTTTTTGCAGGCAGGTCTGAGACCTGCCTTTCTTTTATCAACAAATTACTTTACTTGATAATAATTATCGTTTAGATTTGTCCGCAACATCGATATGTGGGACACGATAATGATCAGTGAATGGGAAAAACACACACTTCTAGCCGATACTGCACTTCAACTAGATGACCCTGTTCGCAGCATTCTTCATTACCAGCAAGCCCTTAGCCTGAGTGAAGATATTAGCGAATGCGTGGAAATAGAAGCCGACGAGAGATTATTGATTTCGGTGATTTCATGCCATAACCTCGCCCAATTCTGGCGTTGGGCTGGTGATACCGAATATGAGCTCAAATATCTTCAACTGGCTTCGGAGAAAGTACTCACTCTGATTCCTCAATGCCCAAACAAAGATTGTGCAAGCTTTATTGATTCCATTGGCTGTTGCACAAAAGCACTGATTGATTTCATGAAGCGCCATCCCAACCCAGCAATCGCAAAACAAGTCGAGAAAATCGATACCGCGACCAATTGTGAAATCATTGCTAAGTTCCGCCTAAACTAAAACACATAACACATAGCACAAAGCTAAGCGGCAACGAATAAAATAAACAACGTCAAACGGATACAAAAACGCCAGAGTCAAACTCTGGCGTTTTTATTGGTTAACTTCAGTTAGACCTGAGTACGTCCCAGCGAAATTACTACGCGACGGTTTTTATCTTTACCAATTGGTGAGCCATTGTCTGCAATTGGACGACGCTTGCCGTAACCTTGCACTTGAATGCGATCTCCAGATAGCCCTAGCGACTCAAAGTAAGTACGTAATGATTCAGCACGTCGCTCCGATAAGCTTTGACTTGCGCTCTTACCATCCGTTGAATCGGTATAAGTCGCCACCAGCACCAAATCGATATCTTGATTATGACGAACATAATCAGCAATTTGCGACAAACGCTTCTTCGAGGCTTTAGTTAACTGATCGCCTTGGCGTTCATAGTGAAGAATCGTGAAGGCGATATCTTCGAAACTGTACTTCAGCAAGTTAGCAATACAGTTACTAAAAGCGTTGTATTTGCTTTGGAACAATACCGAGGACAACGCGACTTCAATACGCTGATCACGGCTCTGCCAATCTTGGTAACTAAACGTTGGGTAGCGCCCTTTTTCTAGCTCAGACAGAATGCCCCAAGCGGTTTGCCCGCCAACATAACCATCAAACTGCTTGAAGAACCTCAGGTTAGTAATACGATCGGCATTCTCACCCGGACGCCAAGGTGGTGGCATAGAAATCAAACTAACGTTACGCGTTTCCCCCATAGGGCGACGCATCTTTAGCTCAAAATCCAAGTTAATCTTTTTACTCGCACGAGACGAAAATACCGCGTCACCAAACCCAGGGATAGGATGCACAAGCTGGCATTCCAATGGCGTGTTCATCACCATTTCCCATTGTGATTGCTGCGGTGTAGCAACATAACGCTTCCCCATCGACGCAAAACTGTTCGCGCTAAGCAAAGACATCAAGATACCACTGGTTACTAGCCATTTATTCATCTAAGTACTTCTCTCAAACGGCAGTCTATTGCCGCTTACATGAATCAATTGAAAACATGCAGAACAATGCAAAAATCCCGCCAACATGGAATTTGCAAGGGGTTATAAGGAGTTACCCCCCACTTTGGCAAGTGCATAAAATGGTAAATAACATCACGAGAATAACAGGTGACCGACTACCTTGTTTTTGGTTATAACCCTTACTGGTTAACGGAGGAATAGAATTCTACATTTCTCCGAAATTGCGGTTTTTCTCATCGGTAGAATCTGCAATAATGCAGCCTTCGTCACACAAATATAAGCCAACATGACAATAGAAAATGAAGCTCTGACCCTGAAAAAACGTTTTCGTGGTTATTTTCCAGTGGTAGTTGATGTTGAGACCGCAGGTTTCAATGCTCAAACTGATGCACTTTTAGAAATCTGCGCCGTTACCCTTAGCATGGATGAAAATGGCGATTTGCATCCTGCCTCGACCATTCATTTTCATATCGAACCTTTCGAAGGCGCGAACTTAGAAAAAGAAGCCCTTGAATTCAATGGTATTCGTGACCCATTCAGCCCTTTACGTGGAGCAGTTTCAGAACAAGAAGCACTCAAAGAAATCTACAAGCTGATCCGTAAAGAACAAAAAGCGGCCGATTGTTCACGGGCCATCATGGTGGCACACAACGCTGCTTTCGACTTAAGTTTTGTTAATGCAGCTAACGAGCGCTGCAAACTAAAAAGAGTCCCTTTCCATCCATTTGCCACTTTTGATACCGCAACATTAAGTGGGCTTGCTTATGGTCAAACTGTTCTCGCTAAAGCATGTAAAGCTGCAGGGATGGAATTCGACAATCGTGAGGCACATTCTGCCCTATACGATACACAACAAACTGCAGAGTTATTCTGTGGCATCGTCAACAAATGGAAGGCCCTAGGCGGTTGGCCGCTTGTCGACGAAGAATAATAAATAAACACAACATATTAGGAAAAGTATGAATCCTGTCGTTATATCTGTGTGCGTCATGCTCGTGTTAGCATTGATGCGCGTAAACGTGGTGGTTGCCCTCACGTTTAGTGCCATCGTTGGTGGCCTTGTTGCAGGCATGAGCCTTGGGGATACGGTTGCTGCATTTGAAAGCGGTCTAGGTGGCGGTGCGACTATCGCGCTAAGCTACGCAATGCTGGGTACTTTCGCTGTTGCGATTTCTCGTTCTGGCATCACTGACCTTCTGGCAAAAAGCGTTATCAAGCGCCTAAATGGTAAAGAGAGCTCTGCGTCGACTACGGGTCTAAAATACGCAGTATTGGTTGCTCTTGTACTTGTTACCATGTCATCTCAAAACGTGATTCCGGTACATATCGCCTTCATTCCAATTTTGATTCCACCTCTTTTGGGCGTATTCGCTAAGCTGAAGCTGGACCGTCGTTTGGTTGCTTGTGTGCTTACCTTTGGTTTGATCACGCCATACATGGTTCTACCAATCGGTTTTGGTGGCATCTTCCTAAACAACATCCTATTGAAGAACTTGCATGACAATGGTCTAACAGACGTTGTGGCAAGCCAAGTACCGACAGCAATGCTGTTGCCGGGTGCAGGTATGTTGTTTGGTCTTCTAACTGCGATCTTCTTTAGCTACCGTAAACCTCGTGAATACAAAGAGACTGAGCTGACCGTTGTTCAAGAATCTGAAGAGAAGCTAAACAAAAAGCATATCGTGGTTGCAGGCTTAGGTATTCTTGCTGCGCTAAGCGTACAGCTATACACGGGCTCAATGATCATCGGTGCACTAGCAGGCTTCATGGTGTTCACTTTCGGTGGTGTTATCGCATGGAAAGAAACGCACGACGTGTTCACTAAAGGTGTACACATGATGGCAATGATTGGCTTCATCATGATTGCGGCGGCAGGTTTCGCTGCAGTAATGAAGCAAACTGGCGGTGTTGAGACGCTTGTACAATCGCTATCAACCAGCATCGGTGACAACAAGCCTCTTGCAGCACTACTAATGCTTATCGTTGGTCTGTTGGTAACAATGGGTATCGGCTCATCGTTCTCTACGATTCCAATCCTTGCAACTATCTATGTGCCGCTTTCGCTAGCATTTGGTTTCTCACCGATGGCGACAATCGCACTAGTAGGTACAGCAGCAGCTCTAGGTGACGCGGGTTCTCCTGCTTCTGACTCAACGTTAGGTCCAACATCGGGTCTAAACGCCGATGGTCAGCACGAGCACATTTGGGAAACCGTAGTACCGACATT
Organism: Vibrio sp. B172a; assembly: GCF_030248355.1. Classification (NCBI taxonomy): domain Bacteria; kingdom Pseudomonadati; phylum Pseudomonadota; class Gammaproteobacteria; order Vibrionales; family Vibrionaceae; genus Vibrio; species Vibrio sp. B172a. Next base: position 234,610 of record NZ_JAHGAC010000007.1, read on the forward strand.
TATCCACTACAACATCCCTCTGATCATCTTCGGTTGGATTGCTGCAATGGTGCTGTAATTGCGTCATTGAATGGATACAACTCGTTACGAAAAAGCCGCTCATTGAGGAGCGGCTTTTTGTTGTTCAGGTTTTGAAAACCGTTTCGGATTATTGCGCTGGCATGTTGTCGATAATGCGCTCGCGAATCAGCTTCAACGTGTTTTCTGTCGACACATAATCCACTTCAATCGGGAAGTAAGCGTCGTTAATTTGCAGTACCAAACTCGGGTAAGAATTTACACCAAGACTCTTAGCAAGGCTTAACTGGTCTTGGAAAACACCTTCCAGCAAAGTGCCATCCATATCGTTCTTGAACTGCTGAACGTTTAAACCAATCTCTCTAGCAAGTTGCAGATGAGTTGCTTCTTCATGAGGCGGCATCGCACGTAAGTAGTAAGCGTGTTGAATCGCCTCTAGCATCTGCTCATAAGAATCTTGGAAGCCTGCAGCGATAACGGCACGGCAAGATTGGTAAGTGCTACGTACTGGTGTGCACAACGTCCAGAAATCGTAGTTAAACTTGGTACCAAGCTGACCTTCGATTTGCTTCCAAATTTGCTCAATTTTCTGCTGCATTTCCGGTGGCATAGGCAGATTAGTATCTGGCGCGAGCCCACCCACAACATACTCAAACTGAATCACACCCGGCAGTTGCTGCTTCAATTTTTCGATGGTTGGTTTGTAGCCCCAACACCAGCTGCACATAGGATCATGTACGTAGTAAAGCTTTATATCCACTTTAATTTTTAAACCTATAAAATCAATCAGTTAAATCAAACAATTTTAAATAGTGGCGATGATGTGGCGACATATTTTTTGAAGTTCCCTAAAGTCTGGCGCTATCCAGTAAATGTTTACCATTGGAAACGGCCACGCAAGTTACGCCTCATGCTCCCCCAGAAAATGAAGGGGTTGCTGTGTTTGTTTTAAGTGTGTTGCAATCTTTAAGCTCAATTATACGTCCTAAAAAGTTTAAAAACTGTTTTATCTTAAAAAACCTTACGACAAAGATGTATGCATACATTTATCTACAAGTACGCTCTCTGAAACACCACCACTTAGCTTGAATTAAATTCATCGCGATAAACGTCAGAATAGTAACAAGATTCGATGTACCACTGATAGGACACAAAGCGCCCTCCCTCTATCCCTCACATAATCATACTTCCGACAATAGCCGACTAGTAACGACCACAGAAAAAGATTCAAAATTAAACTAAAATACAAACACTTAAAGAAATTTCGTTAGTTTTAATAGAATATAAAAACTGTGAACTACGGTACACAAAATTGGAGTCCCTAACTTTGACACCAACTCAAAAACATATGTATAAATATACATATAAATTTCGCTCTTTGTTAATTCGTGCCTAGGCAGATAAAACGCCGCAACAGAACGTTGGAAACGTGCTCCACTGCATCAGTTTTATCGACGGGGAAGCCCCACTAAAAACTAGTGGAGAGAAATATTTCCCAAACACACCCGACGTCTCGCAAACGGGCTGGGTTCGGTTTTGCTCTGAGCCGATGAAAGTGAAAGAGCATTCTCGTAAGGAGAAACAATTATGACTGATAAACTCAAACAGTTTCGTTCTTATCGCTACCTGAGAACTCAATCAAAGGTCGATAAAGCAACAAAAGAACGAACGCCACATGACATTGAACTAGAGCGAACACGTAATCACTTCAGACGGTTTCATGCTCGTGAGTTCTTAGCACTGAGGTAAATGAAATGCCGCAAAACACAGAGAACGACACAACTGGAATTTGGTTCAAGATGGACTCTGAAACCAACCGAAAGCTAGAAGAATCTGCAAAGTTCAACAAGCGAACAAAACGGCAAGAAGCAAGTTTCCGTTTAAGTGACCATCTGACTAAATTCGACCGACACATGACCCCCCGAGCTAAACCTTAGCGTTTTTTTAATCCAAAACATCCAATCTTGGGACGAAAGGAGTCTCACATGGATAACAAAGAGCTCATAGAGGGTAAGCTCACCCTCGACCAACAAACATACGATCTTCTCAACCAAGCCTCTCAACGCTCTTTTCGCTCCTTAAAAAAGGAAGCTTCCCTTCGCTTAATTGACCACGTACAACGATTTCATCACAGCCCACAAAACAAGCTTGATGAGATAGTGTTTAAAACGTCTATTAAGATCCCTATCAGGGTAAGAAAAAGCGTTGTACCTTGCCTGTATCGAGGTAAGTACAAAGTAAAAACCTTGGTTGACGAATACTCGATACGTTTAAAAGACCACTTAAAACGATACCCAACCATATCAGCAGTTGGTGTCGTACAGGAGGAAGAACATGCTCCTTGAGTTGAGCGCGTTAATCCCTCTACTCAATACCTGCCAAAGCCAAGTTGACGCAAGCATCCTCAAACGCCTCATCGATAATGAAAGCTCTCGTAATCCCTATGCTATCGCTGTAGTCGGAGCCAAACCTGTTAATCAACCCAAGACCAAACTTGAAGCCATCAAAATTGCAACCGATTTGGAAAAGCAAGGCTTTAAGTACAGCTTGGGATTGATGCAAATCTACAAAGAGAACTTTCCCGCCTATGGCATGACTATCGAAACCGCATTTGACGCTTGTAAAAGCATTGAGGTCGGAGCGGATATTTACGCTAAGTGTTACCACCGCGCAAAAGCGCAAACACCAAACAAGGCACACCAACAACTACTTGATGATGCCGCCTCTTGTTATTACTCCAATAACTTCACACGAGGCTATCAAGGTGAAGGAGAAAAAGGACTGAGCTACGTTGAGAAATTCAACCGAGCAAAGAAGCTTCCCTCCAACACCATTTCTGAATCTTACGACTCAACCATTGAGTCTTCTCAACCGTCAAAACCAACACCACCAAAGCAAGCCCATTCATGGGATGTCTTTGGTGACTTCTCTTATTAATAAGGAAATATTCAATGAACACCCTTAATTCAAACGCTCAAACATACATCAACCTTAAAGCGGCATTCATCGCCATGATGCTGATTATTGTTTGTCATCCAGCGATCGCTGCAGGAGGCTTAGATGAGGCAACGAACTGGGTAGATGAAATCGCGGATTGGGCATACAAACTCTTAGGCTCAGCCGTCTTTGTTTACAGTATCGTCATGGTCATCATGGCCTTGTTAGAGAAAAAAACATGGGGGGATGTGGGCATCAGCATCGCTAAAGCGGCAGCTGCTGGCGGTATCGTTGCAGCAGTCACTTACGCTTGGTCTATTTGGGGAAGCTAATCATGCAAGACGAAGAACGAGATCACTACGCCAGTTATAACTCACTGGCTCGCAAACCACTCATGTTTGGCATGCCTATCATCCCTCTCATTACAGGGATGTTGTTGATGCTACTGACTGGTTGGCTTGGGCTGAGTTTCTTCGGAGTAAAAGGGCTGGTTTTTCCAGCCTTTATTGCTTTAGGGCTACTGTATATCCGCATTCGTAGCGAGGAAGACAGCCGAGCCATCGATGACATGAAATGGGAAGCAAAAGGCTTCTTAACTCGCCTTCGCTGCCAGTCCAACACCATTTCATTCACTTCTATCGATAATCACCCATTCAGGAGAAAGCAACATGTCAGCGAATGGTTTAAAAACAATACCCCTGACTGACCTTCCTGCTTATGGCTACCCAATCAATCGAACCATGCTCTCTTTGGATGATTCCAAAGTCATGGCAACCATAAGCCTAAACGGAATACCTTTCGAGTCAGAATCTTACAACACGCTCAAACCTTCCTTTGAGCTCGTGAAAAACATCCTTAGCACCCTCGCCAGAAAGTACGGCAGTCAACTTGCCATTTGGACACACATCGTTAAACGTAAAGAACGCTTTGAAGCCCACTATCGCTTCGAGAGCGACTTCATGCAGCGCTTTTCTGATCGTTACTTGCAAGACTTTTCCGGTGAGGACTTTTTCAGTGTCCGGTACTACATCACCTTTGTACTCAACTACAAAGGCACACTCACCGAAGGAGAAGATGAGCTTGGTGATATTCTCAAGACGGTATCAGCCGCGTTAAAGCGTTTTGATAGCAAAACGCTTGACGTCGGTGACGATCATCGCTGTGAACACGTTGAGTTTCTTTCTTACCTACTCAACTACAACGACCAACCTAAGCCACTTACGTCAGAAAAAGTGCGCAATTATATCGGCCATAGTGATTGGCATTTCGGGCATGACTTGCTCGAAGTTCGCAACGCGAACAACGAGGCCACCAAGTTCGCCACCTTCTTCGAGCTTGATGCGCTACCAATCGCAACAGAAATGGGAATGTGGGATTTCATTTTGAGTCAACCAACTGAGTTTATTCTGACTCAGTCCATGATCTTCATGCAGCCCCTTAAAGCTCAAAAGATGATTGATAGGCAAACCAACTTCATTGAGTCCAGTGACAACGCGGAACATGAATTAGAAGAGTTGCAAGCGGCGAGAGACTATGTTGCCTCCGGCGCGGTCAGCTTTGGAGACTATCATGCATCACTGGCCGTCATTGGCGATTCGCCGGACAAAGTGATCATAGATAGCGCTGATTTAAATGGTCAGTTCCTAGCCAAAGGCACGGTCTTAAAGCGTTCGAACCTCAAGTCTCAGTTCTCATTTTTAAGCGCCCTTCCCGCGTCAAAGATGCGTATCAAACCCTCACCACGAACCATCGCTAACCTTGCCTCGACATGGTCACTGCACAACTACTCAACAGGCAAAGCAACAGGCAATCCGGTTGGTGATGGCAGCGCTATCATCCCTTTAAAAACGCTGTCTAACTCCCTATTCCACTTTAACTGCCACGCCTCGGCAATAGGCAAAAACAATACGGGAGAAAAGAGCGCAGGACACACCATGATACTCGGTGCATCTGGCTCAGGTAAAACGACACTAGAGGCCACACTTACCGGCTTTTTTACTCGCTTTGATCAGCAAATCTTTTGTATCGATTACAAACGATCTACCGAGCTGTTTATTCGAGCGTTTGGTGGTGAATACTTTTCGATTAAGGAAGGCGAAGATACAGGCATCAACCCTTTCCAATTGGAGCATTCGCCAAAACTCGTTAGCTTCTTGAACCGTCTTGTTTGCCGCTTGGCGCAAGACTCACAAGGCCACATCAGCGCTCACGATGAGCAGGAAATCAAAGATGCGATAGATAACGTGATGAACTTTGACGCACCGATGCGCGGCCTCAGTGTGATGCTGCAATCCATTCAAAATCCGGATTTGCGCATGAGGCTCAGCAAATGGTGTCGCAGTGAAAACGGCAAGCTCGCTTGGTGTTTGGACTCACCTCATAACCAGTTCAACCCGCAAGCAATGGATCGTATTGGCTTTGATTCAACTCTGCTACTAGAGAAGGATTCGAGCGGTCATGTTCATCCTGCTAGCGAGCCCGTTCTTGCCTGTTTGTTCTTCTTAAAAGAGCTCATGCAAGAGTCCGGTAAGCTACTGCAAACCATTGTGGAAGAGTTCTGGATGCCAGCGAACTTCCCTCTCACCCAAGCGGTGATGAAACGGGCGTTAAAAACCGGACGTTTAATGAATGAGTTTATGGTGCTGTCATCACAGTCACCAGAAGATGCGATTCATTGTGAAATCTTCCCTGCCATCGTCCAACAAACAGCAACCAAAGTGTACTTGCCTAACCCTGATGCAGAGTATGACGCTTACCAGCAATGCAACCTGACCCAAGGCGAGTTCGACAAACTCAAGGCGCTCGATAAACAAAGCCGAACCATGCTCATTAAGCAATCGAACACCAGTTGTTTTGCAAAGCTGGATTTAGGTGGCTTTGATGAGTTCCTACCGATTATCTCAGGCTCTACCGATGACATTGTGCTGTGTGAAACCATTCGCGCAGAGGTGGGCAATGATCCTGATTTGTGGATACCTGAACTACTGAAAAGGAGATAACCATGCTTAAACGAACCACGCTTGCCCTATGCATTGCATTGGCATTGAACGCCTCAACACAAGCATCGGGTATCCCCGTTGTTGACGTTGCGGGTATCACTCAAATGGTGGTTGATAGTGCACAGCGAGCTCAAGAGTTTACGCAGTCGATAAGCGAAGCTCGTAACCGCCTTAATCAACTCAAAAGCCAAGCGGAGCATTATAAATCGATGGTTGAAGGTCATTATGGGTTCGAAGAAATACTCAGTGACCCAAACCTAAATGATGTGATCGATCTCAGTGCATACAGTGATTTGTATGACGCGGTGGATGATATATCCGACTTACGTTCTGAATTTGACCTTTATTCCGACGACCCCGTGATACAGAGGCGCTACGATATGCAACTGAAGCAACTTCGTTTTCAGGAAATGCTTTATGAGCGCAGTACTGAACGCAATGAACGAATGAGTCATCTACTTAGTCAATTTGGCAGCGCAACAACGCCAGCGGCCAAAGAGGACTTAGCGAACAGCATCAACTTTGAAACCATGCAGATGCAAAACGAGCAACGCATGATGGATTCAATGTCAGACATGCTAGAACGTAGGAAGCAACTTGAAAACGAGCAACAACTTAACAAGCAGTACAATGCCTTTACGAATGGTGATGGCATTGCATTTTAATAAGGAATTACTGATGAAACAGCTATTACCCCTTCTATTCGTATCTGCAATTCTTACTGGTTGTGGGAATGAAACAAAAACTACCGAATATTACTCCCAACACTTAGAAGAAGCTAAAACTGTTCATAGTGAGTGTGAGAAAAGCTCGGCTACACCAACCGAGAACTGTAAAAACGCTCGAAAAGCGCTGCTTGAAAATAGTTTTGACCAATTTACAAATGGGGACGGCATTTCCTATTAAGGGGGCTCTATGTTTGACCTACTTTTCGACTTCGTTCATCAAATAACACAGCAAAATATCGCCAGCTTCGTTGGTGTATTTGCAGCCACTATCACGCCCCTAGTTGGGGCGTGCGTTGTTTTATATGCTATCTACCTTGCATTTCAGGCGCTCTATGATGCTGAGAACATGATGATAATGGAGTCGTTAAAATTCATGGCTTCATTAGCATTCTGTACTACTGTAGCGTTTAACACCTCGTGGTACTTAAACAGCATAGTTCCTATGGTGTACTACTCGGGAGATGATATTTCTAGCTCGCTACTTGGGAGTACAGGAAGCGGGAGTTTGCAGACTATGTTTGAGACCATGTTGAAGCAATTCAATGCTGTATGGGAACAAGCAAATTTTGGATTAACTGACTCGTGGTCTCGCTCTATACTTTTTCTCTTCTCAGCTTGCTTAATCTTACTAGGGTATATGCCCTTTTTACTTGTAGCTACGGCATACCTATTAATTGCCAAGGTCATGGTCAGCTTTTTACTTATACTTGGTCCACTGTTTATCATGTTCGCTTTCTTTCCCTCAACGCGAGACATGTTTAAAACATGGACTGGTCAATGCTTGAATTATGTACTTTTAACCATCGTTTACCCCTTAGCGTTCAGCATTTTCACCCAAACCATCGATTACATAGTATTTAGTGGTGAGGACAAAATGACCCTAAGTAGTATCTTCGTAATGTTTATCTTATTTGGTTGTTGCATCTTAATCTCAGTCCAAATACCTGTGTTCTGTTCATCCCTTTCAGGCGGCGTTGGTATTAACGGCTTAGTCAGCAATATGGGAATGGGAATGCGAAGCCTCAGTAACGCCGCTAAAGGTGGCGCAGGAGCAGCCAAACGCGCAGGGCAAAGCACATACAATGGTGCTAAGTCATTAGGCGATAAGTTCAAAAACCGAATTAGACCAGGCTAACACCTTCCACACACTCTCACCCTAGACACCGCGCCGCTTTACGCGGTTTTTTTGTATCTAAAAAAGGACATTTTTATGAAGACGTTCACCCTATTATTGGTGGCGTGTTTGACTGTGGGCTGCTCTAGCACTCCACCGCCGCCACCGGAGCCAAAAGGCGATATCACTCCGGTTAACCCCTCCAAAGTTAACCTTGCTGATTTGTACACCCAAGGAGACATGCAATGAGCACAACCATCGATTCTGCCTTGGAACACAATCATACCAAGGCCGAGAAAAAAACCACCGCCAAACATCAAAAGCAAGCTGATGCGTACCTCGAACAGATTAAGCAGTTCGAACAAGACCGTGTCGAAATCGCCAAGAAAAACGCGAAAACCGCATGGAAAGTCGCAACGGGCTCTGGCGTTCTCGCTTTAGTTCTCGGCATTGCGATTGTTGTGATGATGCCACTAAAAACCGTGGACTATCGATTGCTCTACATCGATCCACAAACAGGCATGACTCAAATCATTCAACCACTCGCTGACGCAAGAGAAATCACCTACGGCGAAGCGTTAGATAAGCATTGGTTAAATCGTTATGTCATTACTCGTGGCTCTTACCAATGGCAAACCGTTCAAGACGCCTTTGACTACATCAAACTCACCAGTCGTCACGATGTATTCAGCGCTTACAGCACGCAGCTACGAGCTAAGAACTCCCCTGTCGAAGTGCTCAAAGACTATAAGAAAATCCGCTTAGAAGACGTTTCCATTTCGTTCTTGCCAACCCGCCAAGACCAAATGCTCGCGCAAGTGTCCTTCACCAAAGTGGTGCTCAATAGCGACGACACACCAGACACTTCTTACCTACCGACCAAATGGAGCGCCACCGTTACCTTTGATTACCTCAAGGAAATCAAAACGGAGTCGGAGCGCCAACTCAATCCACTTGGTTTCCGAGTCACCAGTTATCAAGAAAACAGGGTGATCCAATGATGAAACAACTGATTGTCTCTTTGGCGTGTTTGATGGCGTTCTCCACTCACGCCTTAACCCTGCCAAAGCATCAAGGCAAAGACCGTCGCATCGTGTATGCAGAGTACGACCCAAGCGATGTGATTGCGATACGCACCAAAGTGGGCGTCGCCACCCTCATTCAGCTCGACAAGAATGAAACCATTGTTGGCGAGCATTCTGGCTTAGGGATGGGTGATGCCGCCGCATGGGGGTTTAACGTGCGTGGTAACAACGTGTTCTTTAAACCTCAAGCCAAGCAGCCCAATACCAACTTAACCATCGTGAGCGATTTGGGGCGCACTTACTCATTTGAACTGTTCACCAATAAACAGCCGTTCTATGTGGTGAAAATGCGTTACCCCAAACCGAAGAAAGCCAGCACAACCTCTCTCAAAGCCCCTTGTACTGATGGAAAATACAACTTCCGTTACGTGAAGTGGGGTGATGAAGAATTAGCCCCCGCTTACGCGTGGGATGATGGCCGATTCACCTGCATGAAGTTTTCTAAAAATGCCGAGCTGCCCGTAATTTACCAAATCAACGCCGACGGCAAAGAGTCGTTAGTGAACTATCACATTGAGCAAGACACCATCGTGATCCATTCGATTGCCAACGAATACCGTTTGCGCCTTGGTGAGCGTGTTTTAGGGGTGCTTTCTCACTTTGTCGAATTCGCTGGCCACAACCAAAAAGCGAGCTCGATTAAAGCCACTCGCGTCATTAAGGAGGACGAACATGAGTGATGACAACACCATCCCAAGCGCTTATGAAAGTGCCAACCTCGACCGTGGCGAGCTCACGGTGAGCGGTCGTAAAAAGAAAAACAAAGCGGTCATTGTGATCGCTTTGGTGATCCTCGCTTTGGCCGTCGTCGCAGTGGGTGTTCTGTTCGCGATTAATCAATTTCGTGAAGCGGAAGTGGAAACAAAGCCCCTACAGCCAGAAACCACTGCCGAGGTGGTTGGCGTTGAAAAAGGCACGGTCGGTAACGACAGTGCTTGGTTTGAGAAAGCCAAACGTGACCATGAAAAAGACAAGGCACAGCAAGAGCGCGCCGCACAGTGGAAGCGAGAACAAGAGCTCAAGCATGCCAAAGCGCAAGCAACGCAGCAGCAACCTGTCACCGTACCTAAAACGGGCGTTCCAGAGCCGAATATCGCAAAGCAACCTTCCACCACATCGAAGCGAGACAAGAACGCGCCACCAACTCCACAAGAGCGTCGCTTGATGGCTGGTCTTATGGTCAACGTTGAAAGTGGCAATGCCAATAGTCAAAGCACATCTGAACCCGCCTCTTATGACAACAGTTATGACGCACCAATCTTCGCGATGGGTCACGCCTCCAAGCGCAAGCAAGGAGGGTTAGACTTTTTGCTGAAACATGGCTCTATCATTCCTTGCGCACTCTACAGTCAGGTCATTTCTGACTATCAGGGCATTGTGATGTGTCGTGTTACGCAAGATGTGTACAGCGCCAATGGTAAAGCCTTATTGGTTGAGCGCGGTTCGCTGCTCACGGGCTCGCAAAATGTCCAGTTAGAAGCAGGAAAAAACCGCGTATTCACAACGTGGGCTGATATCGAGACGCCGAACGGGATTTCCATTCGTATCGATTCACTGGGTGCGGGTCGCCTCGGCGCAAGCGGTAACGAGGCTTGGGTAGACAATCACTTTAAAGAGCGTTTTGGCGGCGCAATTTTACTGTCCTTCCTCGACGATGCTTTTGGCGCACTCGCCGAAAAGGCCGCTTCATCGGATGGGGATATTACCTTTGATAGCTCAACCGAGAACGCCAGCAACATGGCAGAGAAGGCACTTGAGAGCAGCATCAATATTTCACCAACGGGTTACACCCAAATCGGTCAACGCATCAACATCATTGTTGCTCGCGACATTGATATGTCGAGCGTGTACGCCTTCGAGTAACCGCTAAATCTGGTTGGTCTGCGGGATTACATGAATGATCTATGTAAAATTTTAGACCCGACAGGCCAACCACCTTCTCACTTTCACTTCAATACAAGGCTCGCTTTTGGCTGCAATAACGGGCGTAGCGCTTGTTGAGACAAAAGGAGTAACACGCCACGCGTGGATAAAGACTTTGGAGATTGTCCATGGAAACCCCATCTGAATTTGATATCGCGCTCGCGCAGCGCCTTAACATCATCACCCCCAACGTCCTGGCTCATGCCTCACCGCAGTTCGTCAATTATTGGCTTGAGGTGCAAAAGGAAATCGAGCAACGAAGCACGTTCCATACTGCAGAGGATAGTCATGAACACCATCGATAAGGCCGCCACGGTCAATCAATTACTCAGCATGACCGGACTGCGGCACTACTTAGACTTAGAAGGGCTCACCGAGATTGCCATCAACCGACCTAACGAGGTGTGGTTTGACCGTGGTAACGGTTGGGAGCGGGACGCGCTGCCAAACTTGTCATTAAACATGTGCAGCAACCTCGCGAAAGCGTTAGCCACTTTCGCAGGGCTGACCATTCCTCTCGGTGAAGCCAACCCTGTCGCCTCGGTCATTTTCCCCGATGGCGAGCGCGGCCAAATTGCTATCCCACCCGCCACTGAAAACGGCATTGTCAGCATGACCATCCGAAAGCCTTCCCTCACTCGGTTTGCGCTGTCGAGCTACCAAGAAAGCGGTCGCTTCTCTGGCTTTAGAGAAATGGATGTAAGCCGTGTTGAATTAACACCGGTTCAAGAGCAGCTGCTCACGCTCAAACAAAATGGCAACATGGCGCAATTCTTTAGCATGGCAGTAAAGAGCAAGCTCAACATCTTGCTCGTCGGTGGTACCGGTTCGGGCAAAACCACCGTCATGAAAGCGATGGTGGACGAATACCCCATCGATAAGCGCCTCTTCACCATTGAAGATGTGCATGAGCTCGACTTACCCAACCATCCCAATCACCTTCATCTGTTTTACAAACAAGGCGGCTTAACCCCGAAACAAATCATCGAGTCATGTATGCGAATGAAGCCCGACCATGTGTTGTTGGCCGAGCTGCGCGGGGATGAGGCATGGACGTACCTTGAAATGCTCAACACCGGACACGAAGGCTCAATCACCACCATTCACGCCAACGACTGTTATTCCACACCCGCACGACTGGCGGGATTGGTGAAGCAATCCGAAGTCGGCCAAACACTCGATTATCACCACATCATGCGAACCATTCGAACCAGCATTGATGTGATTGCCTTTTTCAAACACACTCACCTCGTCGAACTCTTTTACGACCCCGTCGAGAAGAACCGACTGTTAAGCGAGGGCTAAATCATGGCGCTATCGAAAAAGAAAAAAGGAATATTGTTCGCCATGTTCCTTTTTTTTACCCTGCTGTGCTTCATTGGTGGCTTGTACGGTGGCGGCGCTGCCTATTACAAACTCACCCATATTTCGTTAGAGCACCTGACGTATTACAGCCTCTTTGACCAGTGGCAAGCCTACCACCACAACCCTGACATCAAGAAGTTCTTGGTGATTGGGGTAGCCGTAAGTATCACTATTACTTTATTTCCGACGTTGATGGCTATCGTGATAGCCATTGCCAGCCAAGAAAAAGAAGAAATCCACGGCAGTGCGAAGTTCGCGACCGATATGGACTTGGCGAACTCAGGTCTTTTCCCTGACCCGAAAGCCAAGAACAAAAAACCAAGCATCTTATTAGGCAAGATGCCAACAGGTCGCTTTAAAGGCCGTTTTATCGAGCTAGAGAGCTCGCAGTTTGTTGAAGTCCCAGCCCCAACGCGAAGCGGTAAAGGGGTTGGCATCGTTATCCCCAACTGCGTGACCTATCCTGACTCGTTAGTTTGTGTCGATATTAAGTTCGAGAACTTGGTCAAAAGCGGCGGGTTTCGTCAGCAATGCGGCCAAGACGTTTTCTTGTTTGCGCCGGATGGATATGCCATCGATGAGCAAGCGCGAGAGCGCGAAGAGCTTCGCACCCATCAATGGAATCCTTACGACTACGTTCGCAGAAGCCCCGTATTTCGAGTGAGCGATGTGCTCAATATTGCTAACAGCTTATACCCAATTTCTGGGGATAAGGGCGATATTTGGAACGAGTTGGCGGGTAAGCTATTTAAGGGGCTCAGTTGTTGGATGCTCGATACCGAGTCTATTACAGGCATCACGCCCTCTTTGCCCTACGTACTGAAACTTGGCGGCATCGAGGGCGGCCTAAGAGCGTGGATGCGCCGAGAAATCAAAAACGAATACGTCTCAGACGATGCGCGTTTTGAGTTCAATAACTGCTTATCGATGGCCGAAGACACCTATTCGAGCGTCGAAAGTAACTTACTCAGTCCATTGGCGATATTCAGCGACCGCGTCACCGCAGCTGCCGTCAGTGGCTCGGATTTTGATTTTCGCGAGCTGCGCAAAAAGCGCATGACCATCTACGTCGGTTGCCAGCCCGCCAACCTCAAAAACTTCGGAAAGCTGTTCAACTTGTTCTTCGAGCAGCTGATTTCTGAAAACACCCGCACCCTTCCTGAACATGACGACACCCTGAAATATCAGTGTTTGGGTTTGCTCGATGAGTTCACTGCCCTTGGCAGAGTCAAGCAAATCGAAAAAGCAATCAGCTACACCGCTGGTTACAACCTGCGATTTTTGACCATCTATCAAGACGAAGGCCAACTCGAAGAAGTGTATGGCCGTGAGAACGCAAAAAACATTCGTAAGAACCATGGCGTCAAGGTGGTGTACCCACCGAAAGAAGTGGACGACAACGTTCGCCGCCTCTCTGACACCTTGGGTACCAAAACGGTGAAAAAGCGCAAAGTCAGTCGCAGTACGGGCAAAGGCTCAAGCCGAACAACCAGTGAAGATGAGCTGAAACGCCCGTTGATGATGCCGCATGAAATTGTGGAGCTTGGCTTTGAAAAGCACCCTGTTGCCAAAGAGCTCGGTATCAAAACCCTGATTTTGAAAGAGAACCAACGCCCCTTCATTGCAGAGAAAATCATCTACTTTGAAGAGCCTGTGTTCGCTGAGCGAGTGAAATACTCCGAGGCGAATATCCCTGAAATCCCACGCCTTAAACTCCATTGAGGAACATCCCATGAAACACAAACTGTTTATGGCCGCTATCACAGCGGCTTTTTTATTGCCGATTCAACCCGCTTTCGCTGCAAGCGACGATGAATGCGCCATTTGGCTTTGTCTTCCGACAGGCTTTCCAAGTGGTTGCAGTGGCGCCAAGAAAGCGTTCGTAAAGCGCATTAAGAAGTTCAAGCCTCCCCTCCCAAGCTTTACGTCTTGTTTGTTTTCCGGCGATGTCCCTATTGGCACACCGTCGAATGATACCGACATGTTTGCTCGCGATGGCCGCGCCGCCTACATCCCACCACGCGTTGAATGCGTGAAGTGGGAAACAGGCAAAGACTGGAGCCGATGCAGTAAAACAGAGGTTCGACCGAGCCAAATCATTAAAGACCAGAGCTGCCATGTAAACCACAAACAAGGGACTTCAAGCCCAAAATATTGCTCACATACCATCAGCTACGTTGAGACGTTCCAAGATGGTGAGCAGTACGGGGAAACCTATTACTTCGATAACGCAGGAAACACGTACATCGAAGGCTCAACCGAACACTAGGAGGCACTATGATCGTTTATATCGCGGAGAAACCCTCCCTTGCCAAAGCCATCTTCGAAGGGTTAGGTGGCAACCCGCAAACGCAGCGAGGGGATGGGTTTTATCAACACAAAGAGCATGTCGTGACGTACTGTGTTGGACACCTTTTAGAGACTTATGATCCTGACGACTACGATGAGAAGTATGCGAAGTGGACGTTTGATGATTTGCCTATCTCGACAGTCTACCCGCCGACCCTCAAACCCATCCCAGACACTAAAAGCCAACTTCAAACCGTGCTTAACTTCATCAAGAAAGCCGACACGATTGTTCACGCTGGCGACCCTGACGACGAAGGGCAATTGTTGGTTGATGAGGTGCTTAACTACGCAGGAAACACCAAACCCGTTCAGCGCCTATTGGTCGCTGACTTGAACCTTGCTCCGGTTCAAAAAGCACTGGCGAACATGGAGCCAAACGAGAAGTACGTTCCCCTTGGTATGAGCGCTCTAGCGCGTTCTATTAGCGATAAGAGCTTTGGGTATAACCTAACGCGGGGTTGTACCTTAAAAGGTCGTGAGAAAGGCTTTCAAGGCGTGCTCAACGTAGGCCGCGTTAAAAGTGCGGTCATGGGTTTGGTGAATGAAAGAACGCTGGCAAACCAAAACCACCAAAAGAGTTTCTATTACGATATTTATGCGCAGTTTGAGTGTGGCGAAAATCGCATAAAAGCGAAGTACAACACCAAAGAGAGCGATCAGGTTGATGATAAAAAGCGTTTAATTTCAGCATCTAACGCGAGCTTCATTCAAGACTCTGTGACCAATAGACAAGGACTGGTGACATTGGTCGTCACTAAACCCGAAAAGAAGCACGCACCACAGCCATTAAACCTTTCTACGCTGCAACAGCTTTGCGCGAAAAGTTACGGCTACAGTGCTGAAAAAACGCTGAGTATTGCCCAAAGCTTGTATGAGACGCACAAGCTCTTAACCTACCCTCGAACGGACAATCGCTTTCTTTCCGACGAACACTACTATCAAAGCAGTGATATCCTCGTCGCCATCGGCGCAACCTACCCTAGCCTCACCGACTCGATTACCAATACCAATGTTGATATGACGCGCAAGCACAAGGCATTCAACACCGATAAAATCGAGGCGCACCACGCCATCATTCCGACCACAAAACACGGAAACCAAGCCAGCCTAAACAAAGAAGAGCGACAGGTTTATGAGTTGGTTTCTCGTTACTTCATCGGTTTGTTTTACCCAGAGTCCATTCGAGATAAAACCAAAGCCATGTTTGAAGTCGAAGGCTACCAGTTCAGCGCAACGCAAAGCGTACTCGTTGAACAGGGATGGGAAGTGCTGCACAGCGAAGAGAAGGAAACCCAAAGTGACCATGATGGGTTTGACTTAGCCACGCTTAAATCAAACACAGCAACCACCTGTGTCGAAAGTGAGGTTGAACAAAAGGAAACCAAGCCACCGAAATTGTTTACGGAATCAACACTGTTGGCCGCAATGACCCGCGCCGCCAGTTTCATTGATGATCCAGACCTTCGCGCCAAGCTGGAAGCTAAGGACAAAGACAGCAATGACCGAGGCAGTATCGGAACGGAGGCAACCCGCGCCAGCATCTTGAGCCAGCTTGCTGCAAACACCGAACTCATCTCGATTGGCGAAGAAAAAGGTTACAAGGAGAAGGTTTGGAGAACCACCAAGCAAGGCCAAGAGCTTTGTGCCGCGCTTCCTAACGAAATCATCAAACCCGATATCTCTGCGATATGGGCAGAGAAACAAGCCTTCGTTAAGGCGGGTGAAATGTCAGTCGAGGATTTCATTGCCGATGTAGACAGCTACATTACAGAGCGCACCAATGACCTAGACAAGAACGGCATTAACATCACTTCGAACACCGTCCCTTGCCCTAGTTGCGGTAAGCCCTTGTACAGACGCAACGGACGAAATGGTTGGTTTTGGTCATGTTCTGGTTATCCAGAATGCGATAAGGCTTACCCTGACCTACAAGGCAAACCTGACTTTAGGCCAAGGATTAAACCTGTTGTCAGTGATCACAAATGCCCGACTTGCAGCAAAGGTCTAATACGCCGCAAATCACCGAAAGGAAAAGGCAAATACTTTTGGGCGTGCTCTGGCTATCCAGACTGCACCACCACGCTCTTTGATCGCAAAGGCCGCCCTAACTATGAAAGCGCTAAAAGCAGCTAAAAGAAAGCCCCGTTGTCTATTGGCGACGGGGTTTTTTAGGGTCACACTTGATTAATATCAGCATTCTGTGGACTCGTATTGGAGTTATAAGCCAACCTGTCACATACTTACATAGTCTCATAGCGCATGTTTGCTTACTTTCTGCTTTCCATTAGCTGGGCAATTGATTTACAGGATTGTAGAAGAGTAGGTAATACGAAGGTGGCGAGACTGATTGCGAATTAACTTGTACAAGGCGTTATACCAAGAAGAAAGCTAGCCGAAGGAAATAAACATGGAAGTTCAACAACTTGCTGACATATTACTTCAATGGGGACCTGCTGGAGCAGCGGCAGTGTTAATTCTAATCGCAGAGAAAAAACTACGCAGTCGTTGGGATACTGCGAAAGGAAAAGACAGGACAATTAGTTCTTGGTTGTATGCAGGGAACTGGGTATTTATAGCTCTATTGCTAACTATTTTGTCTACGGTATGGGTTATAGATAGAAATAAAGCCACCATTACGATGTCAGGCATAGTTCAGGATTTAAGGCCTAGTTATAGAGTAAATGATCCGACTAAAGAGCTTTTTACTAAAATACAGTTAAAAAATAATTGGTTACAAGATGTTCACTGGCATTATTCTAAGACAAGACTTCCGAGTAACATAGAAATTCGCCTTGAGAATAAAAATGATTTTAATGACTATAGCATCCCTTTAGACATGGTCGATGATATTTTAGATATCCATATTATATTTAAGCGAGAAAAACTTTGGCTGAAGACTAAATCCGGTTTATACGAGTTAGAATCCGTTCACTCAGCATCAAGTGAGTTAAAGCCAACTGCATTTATAAATAAAAATAGGATACTCTTCCCTTTAATTAGCGTTGCAAATGCTAATGAATTAGTAGATATCAATTTAGTCTTTGATGCACTAGAATCCGAAGACTCTTATCTACGACAACACGCTAGCCAATATTTAGTTGAAAATATCAACTCATCGATACTAATAATCGAAAAAAAACTGTTGTCGAGCGAATCTTCAGAGGCCATGCTAATTGGCTTGGTAAGTGCTTTGGCAAGAGCATCTTCGCAAGAGTTAGTCTCAGAAAGGAAATGGGAACTCTCCGATAAAGCAGAAAGAAAAGTTTTCTCATTAATCTTTTCAGAAAATCATATTCTTGCGACACAGTCTAGACGCTACCTAATAAGAAATATAGACGAAAAATATCTAGAATTGTTAGATTACAAATGTGACTATGCTAACAACGCAATGCAACGTGATAAAGAGTACTGTTCGCACGTTGCACTCAACTTGATATACAACCTTGCTATTAAAAAATGGGGAGAATCAAGGGGGAACTCGCCTGAATCTGCAATAGAAAAAATAGAAGATGGGTTGAACATTTTAGATAATGGTTTAAACCTTGGTCAACATGCATCAAAAGAACAATCAATTCAGTTTGGTAAAATATTTTATGGTAAAGCCTTTCTAAGTCACGAGCTATCTAAAGTGCAAGACGAAAGTGATTCTAGCGATTCGATTAATAATGCCATAACTTACTTTCAGATGCTTCTCACATACATAGATGATGAACATTCTGGAGAATATGAATATCCGCATCATATACGGCAGGCAAAATGTTATATCGAAATGAGCACACAGAAATGTTTCGATGACTTTCCTCCTGAATAGCAGCATCATGAAAAATAATAAACATAGAGTGAGAAAGGTACACAATATTTTCCACAAAAATTTTAATCTTGGATTTAGGAAAAGTGGGTTAAATATATTATTTCTAGTTTCAAAAAATATGCAACTGAGGGGGGAGTATGGCTAAAGTTATTCTTTCATTAGATGGTGGTGGTATTCGCGGAGCGGCAACAACACAGTTTCTATCTCATATAGATGATAAATTGAGATCTGAAGCCAATTTATCTATTCGTGATTGTGTTGATTTTTACGCTGGTACTAGTACAGGCAGCATTATTGCACTAGCACTGTCAACTACGAACTTGTCTATGCGTGATATTAACAATCTGTATAGCTTACAAAACGCAAAAAAGATATTTACTGAGAATAAGGGGATTTTAGAGTTTGACGGACTGAACTCTCCAAAATATGAAGCGAGTGGAAAATCACAAGTTTTAAAACAGAACTTTGGTATTGCAAAGATTTCTGATGTCCCTAAAGACAAACATATCTTAGTTGTAACATATGAAGTTTCCACACGAAAGCCTGTCGTTATTAAATCTACCTCAAAAGAATTCCTTAGCCTGAAATCATATGAAGTAGCCGACGCCTCAAGCGCAGCTCCAACGTACTTCCCAACAAAAGAACTTAAAGATCTATGGCTTGTGGACGGAGGGGTAACTGCAAACAACCCGACAATGTGTGCAATCGCTGAAGCCAAACGAGTATGGGCCGATACTTCAATTAGCGATCTACGAGTTTTGTCCGTCGGAACAGGTTATCGAACAAGAAAAATCAATGGTCGAAGCTCTCAAAAATGGGGGGCAATTGGTTGGTTCTCGAAGGGTAATATACTTGATGTGTTATCAGATGAGAAGGTCGTAGCTTACCAAGCAAGAACATTGCTTGATGAAGGAAAATACATTCGCGTAAATGCTGATATGAGGAAGCAACCTGGTTTGAACAGTCCACCCGATGATGCCATGGATGACATATCTAAAGGTAACATTTCTAAGCTTCGGAAAATGGGGGATTGGTGGTTCAAACTTTATGGCGAGAATGTTGTTCAGTTTTTATTAGGACAGTACACTGGTCCATCTCTAGATCGCGTCAACCCAGAAACTGGCAAGCCAATTTAAGAGCCTTTCCTCTACCTATTACTCGCTTGCTTAAAGTAGTTAATAGATTGTTATGTTGGCAAAGCAATTTCCAAGGTTTACCCGAACTTTGGGGCGCCCCAAATAGCCCCCCATTTACTCAACGAGTTATTTTATCTTAATCATCTGTTTATCGACAGAGTCGCGATTTTGCAAGCTCGGCGGAATACATTCTATTATAACACTCTATTTCAGGCTGCGGCTTTGCCATTTAATAAGCTGCTCGACCTCATTTGCTTGCGCATCGTAATTTTTAGGTAGAGGTAGAACCCCTTCCGCTTTCTTTTGGTCTATCAAACCAAACTGCACCTCTTTAACGGTGTAGTGTTTCAAGAAAGCATCTTTCTTCACAATTTGCTCAACCGTGGATTGTTCAAAACGGTTTGGCGACTTCCCGTTTATCGTTACTTGCAGCTTACCACTGAGCTTATCCCACTGATATTCGACTTCAAACTTAGCAGGTTTAAGTACCTCTTCTTTAAGCTGCGTATTCGCAGCTTCATGAGGTATGTGCTCTTTCTGAGCTGTTGCCGCTTCACTTTTCGAGCGAGCGTTATCCATCGTTTCAACAATGACGTCACGCTTCAACTCTTCCTTGCGACGAACAAAATCCGCTTCCATCTTCTTGTCTGCAAACACAATGTTTAAGTCCTTGCTCACAGCTACGTCGATAACTTGCTCTTTAAACTCCTTCGTACCATTGATTTTCACCACCCCAAACTTTTCGGCGGCAAGCGTTAGAGCGGCTGCGGTATGGTTAATGTCAGCTTGTTTGCTGTGCATGACGATCTTTTCACCGTCATCACGAAACACCTTATCGCCCGTGTTCTTGTCAGAGAAGTCCACATAACGTTTTGTGTCATTCTTACTAGCAACTAGGTCGTTCATGGTCAACGTGATCTGCGCAGCAATCTCTCTAGCCTTCATGATGCGCTTAGCGCTCTCGACGGCGCTAAAGCTTTCGTTAGCTGAAACGATAGCATTGTCTTTTGTTTCTGGTGCACGGTGGCGCTCTAGTTCATGTAGTGCCATAGGTAACTCTCCAATGTACTCTTTACGCTGCAAGTGTTTGAGCAATCGGATGGACTCATCGAGCGGATTCTTTTTACCCCAACCTTGAGTAACGCTATTGCTGACAAACACGATGGAATTGACGGCTTGCTGCTCTTGGCGAACTCGTTGCTGTTGCGCGAGTTGCTGCCTCTGCTTGCCGTAAGTCGTCTTTAAGATTTCTTTGGTTTCATCCCAACTCAGCCCCATGTATTTCGTGCAAAAGTCACTGACGTTATAAGCTCGTGTTTCAGCTTTTATCCGCACAGAGCCATCTTTGGCCTTAAAGTGGCTGTACTGGTCTTTGACTAAACCATGAGAGTCGGAAAGGTGAGAAAGTAGGCTCTCAGCCTTTAGGTTTTGCCTGATAGTGCGAAAGCGACCGAGTTCGCATTGCTCTTGCTTATTTTCTTGGAAGGTGTCGAACAATTGCGTCACGTAGCTCTCGCTATGTTGCGCCTTGGCTTTGATGCGCCTAATGGTTGCCAGTGTCGCGTTCGGTGAAGGCTTTCGGTAAACCGAGAGTCGAACTACTCGTCGTCGAGGTTCATAACCAGTCCGTCGCAATTGAGGACTTCGACTGGTTTGCTTGACTGCCAAATGATCCGATGCATTATCATGCAATAGTTCTGTAGGACGATTTCCCCGTTTTCGTCCTGCTGTAGCCACATTGAGTTCGGACATACTTGGCAAGCCGTGGGGGATGTCGGTAAATCCTCTTGGGATGCCTCGTTCAACACCAAGCTTTCGATCACGCGCCCGTCTGCTCGTTGGAATATTCCGCTGGCTTGCTCCGGCGCCTCGTTCTGAAAGTCCGGTTCCAGTGCTTCGTTCAGAAAGTCGGGCTCCGGTGCTAAGGTTGTACTGTCGGTAATATCGTTCTCGTTGCTCATTTAAAAACTCCCCTTTTAGTTGGGTTGGCAGTGCCTTGTATTGCTCGCGCAATTTTGGGGCTGCATGGTGAATGTACTTGACCTCATGTGACTTGCTGTTGACCCACTCATTAACCAAGCGGTTCACCTGCTTTTCGCTCGGCTTTTCTCGTTTAAGTGTTCGATGCTCGATAAACTCAGGGCGAAAACAACTGTCCGTTAAGCGAACATTGCGCGATGAGCCGTGAGGTTTAATTTTGAGGTATTCGTCCGGCTTTCCGGCCTTACCTATCGATACCTCACCATGTTTCGCCAGCTCTTCTTTGAAAGCGGCCATAGTGCTGATGCTTTTGTCTTGGATAGCGTCAAACAGCTCAGACTTGAGTTTGGCGTTCGCACCTTTGAAGTTGTCGCCTTTGTAACGCGCTAACAGCTTTCCATTGTCGATATTGAATAATCTTTGATTATCTCTAGGTGATACCAAGTCATGCTTATAATTAATTTTTTCTTGGATAGCTTGAATATAACTCTCATGCGATTTGTAGAAGCCAAATGGATTTAAATTCTTATCATCGAGCAAGTTCTTTTTAGGTATGATAACGTGAACATGAGGAAAACGCTCTACTACTTCCCCTGTGCTCTTATCTTCGTAGGACTTAATTTTTGGAACATGAACTTCAGCATAAATATTAAATTCCTCGCTGACATACGCCGCCATTAACTCTGTTTTAAATTGCTTGTAAACATCTCTTATCACTTGCTCGCCAATATCTTTCTCAGCAAAACTCAAAGTGACATGAAAATAATTTTCAGGTTTGTCTGTTTTCGCCATAATTTTAATAATGGTATCGGTAATAGATAAATCCCCATCAATACAAATACGCTTATCTAATTGGTCGCGGTGCATTTCGCGATCGGACTTCATTCCATCGCGCAAATACTCTGCAATGCCATCCTTACCACCACGAACTCGAACTAACATTTATCCATGCCTTTTTCAAAAGCCGAGCGAACGCCAATCAAATCATTCATAATCTTGAGGTAGTTTCGCTCACTAACCACTTCACCACGGTAAGCTTGGTTTAGCTTCTTGGCGATTTGGTTAATGTTATTCGAGGTTTTATTGGCTAGAAAAAGCATGCGTTTTTGAGCATCAGTTTCCTCAACTGAACTGCTCACTTTCACCATGTTTTTCTCGTTTGATAAAATAACTTTTCGGAAAAGCTCAGCCTTTTTTATATCAAAGTTCTCTATAACACTTTTAAACGGCTTATATTCAGAAGGTGTTATCCTTGTTTGAATATGAATAGTGGCACTTTCTTTTTCCATAATTAAACTCGTAGAGTTTCAGGGGTTCAAGGGGATATTATCCCCTTAGCACGCGAATGTATACATTCGGCAACGTGCCTATGGAAATAAAAAAGACTCGAAATGGGTCTTTTATTTTCACACATTCACTAGTATTTTTTCACATATTAAGTTAGAACTATCACAAGGCGAGCATTTAATCATCATAGTCTAATCATACTTATATCACTGTTTTATCACAGAGAGGACTTATGTACTCAGAAGAAACGCTTAATAAGCTTATACAGGATATTAAAAATGACTTGGATAGCAAACTAATGACTACACAAGGTGTATTCTACAAGTACATTTCCAAATTGATTGCGTTTAAACGAAACGGGTTTAGTTATTCAAGAATATATGAACACGGTCAGTTCAGCATTGGTAAATCACATTTCTACAACTTACTTCATAAAGCCACGATGCAGATAATCGAAAGCAATGAAGTTCAACAACAACCATGTACGGCGAGCGAAGACATTAAGCGAAGCACGCTGAAGTCAAAACCACGAACTAACTTTTCTGATTCGGACTGGAAAGCAATTGGTATTCACAATGAATATTTAATCAGCGTCTTGCAAGAAACCGACCTCACACCAGAAGAAGTAAAAAGTTGGAACTGCCCTAACCAAATTCAACTGAGTACGCGAATCAATGAATATCGTATGCGTAAAATGAAGAGGAAATAAACATGTACTTAAATATTGCTGTCGTTAACAACTCAGGCAACGTAGGTAAATCTACCATCTGTGACATCCTGTTAAAACCAAGGCTACAAGGGGCACAGGTTGTCAAAGTCGAAACCATTAATTCAGATGGTACGAACGACGAAAAAATCTCAGCAGAGCAGTTCGAAGACGTACTTAATAAAATGGATGAACATGATTGCTCAATCATTGACGTTGGCTCTTCCAATATCGAAAACTTTCTATTGAAAATGCAGGAGTTCAAAAGCAGTCATGAAGATATTGATTACTTTTTAGTCCCTGTTACCCCATCCAACAAACAGCAAGTGGACTCTGCTACTACTATTCAAAATCTAATGACTCTTGGTATAGAGCCTGAGCGCGTTAAAGTTGTGTTCAATATGGCAAATAAAAAACTGGCCGTTACCAAAGAGTACGCAGAATTTTTAAGTGGTATACCTTCTGGCATTTCACTATCAGAATATCCTGTCGTATTCGAATCTACAGTGTTTGATTTGCTCGCAAAAATAGATCGCCCATTTTTGGACGTATTAAATGACAAAAGAGATTACCGCACATTAATTCGTCAAAGTGAATCAAAAGAAGAACGCAGCATTCTCTCTTTTGAACGTTCTGCGCATCGCCTCGTCAACGGGTTTAACGATGAATTAGACCAAGCATTTTCTGCGTTAAAGCTAATCTAAGGGAGGCAACATGAACAACCTTGCCCAAATAACTAAAGAGCTCACCCTTGATGAGCTCCACGAACTCCGAGAAGCGATCCTTGCGTTAAGTGAGGCGTTGAAGCTCGTTCCGAGCGAGTTTGACACCTCGTTTCAGAAAAAAATAAATCGCCTGCTCGATATCACCAGTGAAGTTGAACACCACAGCAGGCAATTAAGAACTGATATCGAGCATTCTCAGCAATCATTTCACAACTCATTCAAAGAAGATTTGAGAAATGAGTACGATCAACAATTGGTAGCCATCAACAAACTAATCTCGGGCAAGTTGAGTGGCTACATTCCGGTGAATAAAGGTTTCTTCTTCACTGCCTTACTCGTCAATGCTGTGTTTGTTGGCAGTCTTTTAGGAGGCGTGTTCTACCTATTAGCGTTCAAGTTGTGAGTGAACTATATGCTTAACACATATCCACAATCGGCAGGAGATATTTCCTCGCGGTCTCCTGTCCTCCTCATATGGATATGTGTTAAGCATTACCATCAGTAACCAATAAACGTCTTTTAGATAACCAATAGCATTTGAATAAATGACGATACCCGCACGATTTTAAAACCACATGAATAGAGATTTAGAAAGGGAAAGCTTTAGAATAGTCTCGGGTGCTCTTGGCTTACTGCCATTAGCTTTTCTCTAAGTAGTATTTGCAAGTGGTAGAAAGTACAAAGCCCCGAATGAACTATAAATTCAAACGAGGCCGTGTATGTATCTGACAGTACAAATACTAGCCTCTTTGCCACAAGGAGGCAACGAAAAATGCCAAAAAGTAAAACCGCCTTAGCGGGATTAACGGTAATTTGTATCACCGTATTGGTAGGACTATGGATAGTTCGAGATTCACTATGTGAAGTGCAATACAAGGATGGGAATACCAACTTTCTGGCCCGCTTCGTTGTCTACGAAACGGTGAAGTAAGCTGGACAGAGAGAGGGGTTACAGGAGCCCTTCTCTCTGATTCAGTGCTGTCTAGATGTAAGTTAAAGGGCACCCATATTTTTAAGCACACTCCCAAATGATCTCCTCGCCTCGTTCCTTTTCGTATTGCAAGTCCTCTTCATTCAAGTATCCCGTTTGCGTATCGTCCCAACGGCAAAAATACGCACCTTCTCGCTCACACCACCATTTCACTTCAATCATGCTCTATCAGGGCATCGTTACCAATGCCCTGCTCCATAGATTAGTATTCGCTTGGCAACAAGAATGTTGTCACGCTACGATCGCCTTCGGTGATGATCCAAATACGCTCACCTGCGAAGTTATAAGCTGACAGAATACGCAAACCGTGGCGCGTAGCTTCGTCGTTAGCAACCTTATCTTCGATACACAGTTCACCCCAATCGCCGTTTGTATGGCGAATTAAGCAAGGTAGTAGCAACTCATACGGCAACTCATCAAGCAGTTGACGTATGCCTTGAGTGAAAGCAATCTCACCGAGTTTAAATGCTACAGCCGTACTGGTGTGGATTTGGCGCTTATTTTCGTTTACATTATTCATATGAACCTCATTGGTTTGTGTATGAATGCCTTAGCTTTTCCGTCGCAAGTGGAGCTAAGGCGTTTTTATATCTGCCGCTAGTACGGCAGACGCTCAAACCGAAAGACCTTTTCACAAGCGGTCGATTCGTCTGTCACAACAAAGTCGCTTAGACGTTTCGCCACCTCTTCAGGATCAGCCGGAGAGAATCGGAAAATCTTCATCGCTAACCCAGCGTTGGCAAGCTCACTAGGGCGCACATCACTTCCCATCGCCACCTTAAAAGCCTCATCTTTTGAGGCAGCCTTCGACTCCAAGTTCGAGAACTTGGTCGGTTCTGATTGCTTAGTGATGGTTTCGCGGATTACGTTTGAGTCAGTCATGGCTAGGTTTCCTTATGGAGTGAATTTTCATCTTCGTCGTTGCCTGACTGTCCAACCCTCAAACATGGTTCTTCTCTGCAGGGGCGCGCAGCGTTCATATACCCTTGCAGATAAGGTTCTGGGTGAGGATGGTTACAGGAAGTTGCAAGGCGATAGGGAAAATCACTAGGAAACCAATGACTGACGAGAAGGGAGGACGCGATTTACCAGCCACTTAGCAAACATAATCGAAATGACTTTGTGACTATGGTATTGCCATAGGAATGCTTTTGCGTTGGGTGATTGTTCACAGGAACTAAGCCGAACAGAAAGAGGGATGGCACCAAGTGAGGAACGAACCTGGTGCAATTACCATTTCGTTTTGAGGCTAGTTATCGTGGGAGGAACATAGTGACGGAGTGCCGCCCAACGGAATGAACCGAGCGACAGCGGTGTGCCGCCTAGCGAGAACGCCCAATGTTTTGTGTAAATAGACTTTGTCTGTAAGAATTCAGATTAGAGAAACGAGAAACGAGAAATGAAAAAGAGATGAGTAAGACTTCAGAAAAACGCCACTACCATGAAGTAAACGGCATAGAACGAGTAGAATATCCCTGTAAATGTGGTCAAGGTTTCTATCGATATGATCCAGACGGAGAACGCTCAACTCATAACCAATTGCCACATCGATGCACCAAATGTTATGAACAAGTATTCTTTAGTATCCCCTACCCTGCACTAAGGTATAAGGGACGCATATTTGTAGATTGGGAAACAGTGAGAAAACCTAGCGATTGAAGAGTAATCGAGCATTACACTGTGATGAAGATTAAGAACGGTTCACATGGGAGGTTCTTGCTTTGTTTCATTCCAATAGACCTCCGCTAAGCTCATCTCATGCAAGTTTCGATTCTTCCTGATATTGTCTGAAATTAACTTAGGCATATAAGGAAGCGTTAGTAATGAGACCAGCTTCTCTACACTTTCACCTTCTTTTGTTAGCGCTAATTTTAAAGCCCTATACTCAATCGCAAAGGCCGAACCTTTCTTGATCGCAAAATCACAGTATTCATTTAGTTCTTTTACCCTGCTTTCCAAACGATTGCATTCACTGCTCTTCATTTCAATTGCGCGCTCATAGTTCTTCGCACGCTGAACGCTAGGCTCTAACTGTTTTAGCTCTGATTTCGCTTCAAATATTTCGCTTTTAATACCTGACAGCAATTTTTCTGCTTCTATTTTTTCTCTTACTATAGCTTCATTAACCAATTGGCTGACATCTAACAGTTCACTATCTTTTTGTTTTACTTGCTCTGTTATATTGTTCAACTGAATAGTTTTCTGCTGAATTTCTTGCACAACTTTCAGCATTCGACTCTGTTCGTCATTCCTCATCATAGTCAATTCAGACTCTAACGCTGTAACTCTTCTGGCTCGTTCTCGATTCCAGTCATCAACTAATTCCGCTTTGTAAGCGCTTAACTTTGCGGTCATTTCAGACTCAAGTGCCGCCCGAGCTTTAACGAGAGCTTCACTTTTCATGACTGCGGCAGATCTAACCTGCGATTCCAATAAAGCCTTGGTTTTTTCCAGTTCCTCGACGCTCTCTTGGAGCTCCACTAGATACTTTTCTTCATTGGTTTTAGTTACATTAATCCTTTGAATTTCTTGCTCAAACTTGGATACGGTACTGTCATGTGCTCGCTTAACCTGTTGCTCTTTTGTAGATAGCCGCTCTTCTTTCTTTTGAACAGCGGACTCCAAACGTCGCACAGCTATCAACCGCTCTTTAGTTTTCTTTTCTCTTTCTGAGGCTTCTAGCAATACAGCGCTATGGGAGTCATTAAAGTGGTGAAGTGATTGGATCTTAACTTTACACCCTTCAAGGCTGTTAAAAGTAGATGCATCCATTAAGTCAGAAACATCAATTTCTATCAGGTTTCTATGTGACTCTCTAATATCTTGAAGCTTTTCAGAGTCACAAAAATGTTTGTTTGCGATTTCTACCCAATATTTTTCTTGTCCAATATCAACGATCAGGTCAGGTCGCTTACCATCCTCCGTTTGCTCAAGCCTTACATTCTCTATACTGACAAGTGCGCAATCTTCCGCACGCACCCAAGCCCTGTCGATTGGATGTGGTAATTTCAGTGATTTAGCAAAGAATTCTTTTGCTGTGAGGTGCAATTGCGTTTCATACGCCGCAGAACAAGAATCATCAGATTTATGTGAGAAATGGTGAGCTTTGACATTCCCTTTATTAGCTATCAATGGCCTAGAGCAAGCGGCACAGATTACGTTTTCCTGTAAGCCACTGTGAACCTCTTCGATTGATACAATTTCAGTAGGTGAGTCTTTATAAACAGCTTTCGTTATATGAAAATCTAACAACTCTAAACTCCCATTTAGGCTTAAGCTAAAGAGCTTATGGTGCAGCAGACCAACTAAGCCCTAAAATCGGCTCTCATTCTAATGTTTCATTGTTTCTGACAGGTCTGATCGCAACTTAACCTTTTGATATGCAACTAAAATATACAACTATCTTCTAGATTAAAACTCAATGCTTCAAAAAAGGTAGCGAAGCTATAGAGCTCATCCCATGACACACTATCAACAATAACAAACGTCTTGTTATCAAGGTTGAACGCTATCCTAGTCGTTGATTCTTCACTATACGCGAAGTACTTCCTTAACGACTCTTCTTCCCAAAATTCCAAATTCGCATCGATAATGCCATCCAAAAAATATGGTTCATTTTTTTGTTCACTCCCATATAAGTTAAAGCCATTACATGAGAAGCCGTTTGTTTCCTTTAGGATCGAAAGGTAATCACTATCTAGCTTCAGATTGAACAGCTTTTCAACTTTTCTTTTGCATTGTTCAACATCTGCGTCATTTGCAGAAGGAACGAAAAAACCAACACCGAACATCTGATGTTCTTTTTCATTTTGGAGCTTTAGCATCTCCAACATATCTCTATCTGACATTTTCATCCCTACTTCTTGGGGTAAATAGTGCCATCAGGCACAGGCCACTGAACTTCTGCAACATTACCAACTGTGAGGTTTTTTGTCGTTTGTTTTTGATAGGTCGTTAGTGCCGCATGTTCTGGAGCTTTCCTAATCAAAACCAAGTTTGAAAAATCATTTGTACCACTATCATCTAACGGCAGTTTGTGGTGCACTTCAAAAGATGCAGGAACTCGACCAAATGAGAGTTTGTTTATTTCCTCTTGAGGTACATTTAATGCTTTTAGCTTCTTTGTCACTTCGCTGTCTTTGGAGAGTTCTATTAGGTAGTTTTTCCTAACCCCGTTGTTGAACTCTTTTCTCAGCTTGTTGAGCTCTTCTCTGCTTCTTTTTAGGTAGGAAATGTCGAGCATTTTCATATCATCAAGAGTGATATCCTTACCTTTGTATTTACCAACAAAGCTCGTTAGATCATCTGCAAATTTTCCCGGAATGGCAATTGCAGCCATTGATGCTGCACCGAGCAGTGTAGGGTTTTGGATGAAGTTTTTCCCCTCCTCTGTTAATGATTCAATATCATCAGCGAGCATTGAAGCAGGGTCTAGCTTAACCGGCTTAATCGCATCCAGTTCAGGGTTCGCCAATACCTCATCAAGATCGAAACTAGGCACTTCAACTTTTTCTTGGCGGCCAATCACTCTTTGCCGATTTGCGGCCCAACGAGCTTCATCTTCTTTTGAATAGGTCAGTTCTTCTTTACGTGCCAAACGCTGCCGTTCAGCAAGTTGTTTGAGAGTTTCTCCAAGCGTCTGTGTTTTAGGGCTTACCTCCCCCTTAACGAGTGGAGTGTAACCTCCACCGCTACTAGTCGCTATGTGCTTCTTTTCAATATCATCGTCATCCATAGATAAATACATCTCCCATAAGGCCAAGTGCCTATCATATAACCGTATTTTTATACTGGTTATACATTGAAACGCAAACCGTCACTTTCACTATAAAAAAGAACGTATTAACGAGAATCACAAACAAAAAGACGCCCCCAAAAGGACGCCTTTCTAACAAGCTTAAGTATTTCACCTAGCCGATGGTGACATTCGCTCACAGTCATCCTCAATAAACAATTTGCTACCAATCATCTGCCTCATTTCTGCCCCAAAACCTTTCTAGCACAAGAATCAGGACTCATTTCTTTTGTCATAAATCGGCCTATTTTAGGTAATGCTAAAAGTGGCTACGATACTGGTGGCTATTCAGATTGCTCTATGACAAGGACTACCTACCCAATTAATGAGTTTTTTGTCAGATAAGAAAAGGGGTTCAGAGTTATAAGTCACTAAATTATAATGCCTTATTGATAATATGCATTTTACATAGACAAATTAGTCTAACTTATTGACAGTCATTATTTGACGCTCTATATTAACCTTGTTCTAGACAAAAACGTCTTAAAGTCTGCAAGCAATAACGCTTTGCTGATTAACAGGTACAGAGTATGAGCAACGAAAACATCAACAAACAGCTTATAGAATTCCTCATTGGTTCTAGAACTGAAGCAGGTCTTTCTCAGGAAGATGTTGCAGCACGTTCTGATATCTATGGTATGGGAAGAACTCTTGATCAAAGGGCCGTTTCCCGAATTGAAAAGCAACCACTGAAAGCAGATGCGATAAAAATGGCTGGTTACCTGAACGCAATAGGTATGGAACCAAGTCGCTTCTATGAGTTCCTAAACCAAATAACTTACAAAAAGGAAGATATTTCCATGTCTATTATCACTACAACTGAAGTTGCAACAAAAGTAGCACAGGCCATAGATAAGATTACCGATACAAAATCCGCTATTGCTAAAATCGCTAAAGAGAGAAGCTACATTGATTCGATTGAACTTGGAGACAAGTTTGAAAAGTTCGAAGAGCTTCTAAAATCTCTAAATGGAAAGCCTATCATTGGTGGTTTTGGACACTATGACTCAGGCAAAACCACAATGTTCAACACGTTAACGGATGGGAAGGTACTAAAAGAAAAGTTCACTCCAGCTACCTGCGTGGTAAACCTGTTGATGCACACGGATGATCAACCATCCATAATCAATGGCCAAGTGGCAATCTTCCGTAAAGGTTTTAAGCCATACATGATTCACTCTCAAGAACTGGTCAATAAGTACCTGATAGAGCAAGGCGGTACCGATATTCTAGACCGTTTAGGCGTACACAATTATGATGAATCATTTGAGAACGAAGCGTACATCGCAATCGTGTTCATGGATGCGCCTATCCTCAAAAAAGTGTGGTTGATGGATACTCCAGGGGATCTAAACAGTGAAGATGACAGCGACACAGAAAAAGCGCTTGGTGGTGTAGAGCTAGCTGATGGTGTTGTATTCTTGTCTATGCACGCTGGTTTCTTTAAGGAAAGTGATTTGGGCTTTGCAGCAAATATCATCCGTCAGCGCCCACCAGTCGATAAAAATAATCCTCTGAAGCATCTATTATTCGTCCAATCGCACTGTCATAGCGATCTAAATGCTGATGATGTTTCTATGGTTGGTAAAGTGACGTTTAAACGCGTGAAGAAGCAGCTAGATAAGCTAATTTTCACTCATTGGATAGAAGATGGTTATATCGATGAAGCACCAGAACCTCATGAACTGACTGCTCGTACACAACCGTTCTGGCGAGAGAATGAGCTATATCGTACATCGCTTATCCGTCAAGTCGATGAGATGGCAGATTACCTGAATGAGAATCATGCTGCTATCGTAGAGCAAAATATCAAGAATATTTACTCTCAAGCAGATAAGGTTCTAGCGGTTGCTATTGAATCATTGAAAGACAAAGAGCAATCAAGTGTTGACCGTGTAAATGAGGTCAATGAACAAGATGCGCGATTTCGTAAACAGGCTTCTAAAATAAAGGCCGATTTCGAGGAACTTATTGCATCTTGTGCTGACCGTAAGAAAAAAGATCTTTCTGATATGAAGACGTTCTATCAGTACAATTCATCTGCGGAAGGTTTGGAAACGCTGATTACCGAAACTTATGATGACAAGAAAGAAGCTCAAACAGAAATTGGCAATTATTTCAGCCAGCTGATCACCTCTAAACTTGAGAGTAACCTAAAATCTAGCGGTAAAGTTGTCTCAAATGAGGTGGACGCCCTTCTGGTGCGATGGCAAAAAGCAGCTCCTAAAATGACAAAGGCTTCTATTGACTCAGAAATTGGTGGGCTTGATATCGATGTTTCTGAATTTAACTCCCGCGCAGCATTTGTTGGTGGTATGGCCGGACTAGGAAGTCTAGGTGCAATGGCACTATATGTATCTACGATTGCAAGCAACTTAGGGGCTTACATCCTAGTTGGTAAAGCTGCGGGTGTGCTTGTTTCGTTAGGACTTGCCAGTAGCGTAACCTCAGTTACATCGTTCGTGGCGGCTCTTGGTGGCCCGATCACTATCGGTATTGCCATTGCAGCTGCGATTGGATATATGGTTTATCGTTTAATGGGTAGTTCATGGCAGAAAAGCCTCGCTAAAAAGGTTGCTGAAGCAATCAAAAAGGAAAACGTTTGGGACCAAATTGAAGATTGCATTGCTAAGTTCTGGAACAATACTGAGACTGCAATTCAGGCTGGTCTAGATGAACTGGTAGAACAAACTGAAGAGTACATCAATAAGCTGAAGGAAGATGCAGCTACAGAATATGACATTGATGAATTAAAGCGTTCTGTTGAAGCTCTAGTTGAGATTCGTGACTTACTAACTGGAAAGTTTGAATCTAAGACGGCTTAATCATTACAAGAGGGGTCTGCGTTCATTGCAGGACCCTCTTTCAAGTTTAAAGGGTGCAAAACAATGGCTTTATGGTTAGCGGTTATACCATTAGCGTATGGCGCAAAAAAATTATATGACGCATATAAGGAAGATGATGCACCATCAACATCTAACTCCAGCAAATCTTATGACTCTAATGCGAAGCTGAAATCGGCAAAGAGACGCAGAACTATAGAGAGAAAAAAGGCGTTAGAGAGTTTGATTAACGCGCACCGGGAAAAGCAGTTAAGCGATTTGCAGTCTGTTGCAAGCGACATTGCAGCTGTTGTGGAAAATAGTACACCAAACTCATATATAGTGAAGCACCAAGACATTGGGGTTCAGATTCGAGAGCTCACCAAAGCTAGACGATATTTTACAGTTAAGGAAATAGGTCGGCCAAGAGTTGCAAAGACAAAAGTCAGTCTACATTCTAAAGATTCGATCATTCAAAAAGCCCTTAAACAGGCAGAAAAGGAGTATGGATTACTTGCAGGAATAGATCACTTAAAGAGCTATGATGCTAAGGAAGACCCGTACCTAAAACACCTAAAGAAGAACAAGCGTTCTATCTTAGGTTTTTAATAACGTGAAAATAAAATAAACGGCTAGTTTGAGTTATTCTCGCTAGCCGTTTTTATTTTGAGTGGAGCGTTACCTCTCCATACGTGAGCTAATCCGTTATGTTCTAATTTAGTAATGTAACTGACAAGGTTTTGTCCAAGAACTTCACAGGTTGAATTTTTACCCGTGGCACTTTCTAACTCGAAAGTGCCCCAAAACTGTTTAGCTCAAGGTTCCTGACCACTTACTCATGTCAGTTCTTGACCTACATATACTAATAACAAATTATGAGCCTAGTTGATCATTTGTGATTATACAGACATGTTTTGCAATTTATGAGTGGAAGGAAGAATAAGACTCATAAAACAGTATGTTGCTGCTATGGCGTCTGTATTTTCTGAAAATACTATAAAGCCAATGTTTGCTGAAAAGAAACTGTTAGCGGATGTTCTGTTTACCTCACTTACTAGTACAAAGAACAGTTAAGTTTATTTAGAGTGCTACAGCTAAAGAGCTAGGTGTAGGTATTGCTCCAGTTAAGCGACATTGGAATAAAGTCTTTGTAGGTGACTAAACTAAAGCGCCCATTAAGCTCGGGCGCTTTAAAGTACTAGCTGAAATTATCTACATGATATCTAAGCTAAGGATTTCGCCTGTATCATTTTCTTCATCCCAGATACATGTAACTGAAGTCTCAGAGTTGCAATCTTGACATGTGAATTCACCTGATCCTGAATATTGCGTTGTATGATTTCCTGAAGGTTCTTCCCCCTCAATATTTAGTTGTGATAGGTCAAATGGGATATTGGCTCCACAATCTTCATTAACACAAGTGATGCTTGGCATAAATTCGATTCCTGTTATGTGATTTGTTCGCAAATTGCCTTTCAGTTCTTAGTTAGCTGAAATTGAAAAATCTATATAAGTCCGAGGCGTGTCATTTCATTTGGATCGGATTTTATCGCCGAAAGATCCATATCACACCTATGAAAGTGAGCTGTGTGTTTAAAACAGTTTCCATTAGGTTTGTTAGGAGATGAGTGTGCTGCGTGGACTATTCTTACATCCTGAGGCTCGTTAAATGTTGGTTCTATCCATTCAACGTATGCATCGTCATGGCTAGTAATTGGTTGTCTACACTCATCGCAAATAATAGGTAGTCCAGTGCTTTTTAGTGACATTATTCATCTCCTTTGTATACATAGAAATCAACCGAGATACCGGCTTCTTGAAACATTTCTAGGGCGACCTGGCCACTTCTATCCCATTTTGAATCAGAATCCCCGGGCTTCAGTGCCACAACACGCTTAACCCCTGCTTGAATAATTGGTCCGGCGCATCTGGAACATATTGGCTTACCCCATACAAAAAGGGTGGCTCCTCGAGCTCTGCTACCAGCTGCAATCAGTGCATTGACTTCAGCGTGTACCACAAGATCTAGTTTTGTCTCTTTATCTTGAAGTCGCTTTACACTATCCTCGACGCCAAATGGGAAACCATTGTATCCAATAGTTATATCTCCCCCTTTTTTAGAGAAAAGAACGGCTCCAACCTTTGCATTGGGATCTTTTGACCACTCTGAGACATGCTTTGCTAATTTACAGAAGCGTATATCCCATTTAGACATGGGCATATCTGCCCAAGACCATTTGGATGGTTTACCAGTTTTGCTCAAGGATCACCTCTCCATTAGAGTCTGTATGCTTAACATATTGGCGATTGACACCTTGACGAGTTACTTCGTCTACGTGCAGAACTTTACCCACGCAATTCCCATCTGAATCTAAGACGTCATATTCATATAAGTCTTTCTCAGCCATAGAACCTTTGGTTCTATAACTAGTTCTTTTGAGCGATTGAGTAGGAGACAGCTTAAGGACATTTTTTAGTTCCATATTGCTTCCTATTATTGAATTGTTAGGTGTTTGTATGTGTGCAGTATCTATGATACTTGTTCCATTTGTTCGTGAGGAATATTAATTAAAAAGAAAGAAGTGGATAGAGGGAGTTGTGTGTTTTGTGAGCTATAACAATATGTTGTCATATCCCCATATAACGTATTGATGTCGCAATGTAGTGGATAAGTGAAATTGGTCACTACACTAGAGGTTTTGCAATACCTGAGGTAATCCTCTAAATGTTAATTTAGCAAAATCACTGACTCATTTATGTCCAAATTCGAGCTAACGATACCTCCATTTACTCATAAACTTTAATCCTTAGTCTTAAGAACGTCATAGACTTTTCGAATAGTATTAACAGCACGGCCAGTTTCCGCGCTCGCTTTCCGAAGTGATAGTCCGCTCTTATAAGCCCTCACTACATCGGGGTAATCTTCCAGTAAAGTATCTGCTTTTTTGCTTGGCCGACCCAAGCTCCGCTTATTGAGCAATTGAGAACGGCGCTGGCCGCCTCGAACCTTTCTTTGGTGATGGCGGTACGTAACAGAGCATTCGTGGCCGTTCACCTTGCGCTTACCAAGGTTTCGAATATCTTCGTTAAGTAAGTGTGGAGAAATACTTAATAGGTCACTGTATTCAGTAAGAGAACCTAGTTTATGTTGTTGTGGTTGTATCAACTTCAACAAACGCTTTTCTAGGCTTCCGAAGTGATGAAAGAACCCAAGCACCTTAATATTTTGTATGCGACCAAACTTCTCTAAATCACGGCAGATCTCCGACGTTCGTTCTTCTATGCTTCGAGTTGTCATTCCGACTTTGAGCAGCGGATAACAAACCTCATCTTGCTCCAAGCTGACCCGCAATACATACAGGTGTTGTTGCAGAACAGTCGCTAGACGAAGTCGGAAAAATTTGGTGGTTTGAGTGTCATGAGCTACATCATGTGCGATCAACTGCTTTTCCTTCGCTACAAATAACGCCTCTTGGAGCTCGGCATAATCTGGTATAGACAAGTATCGCCCAGCACGGGAATTGAGAGTGAGCAACTGTTTAGCACTCTTTGAGAGTCTTGGTCTGTCATCTCCTTCTTGAAACCCAACGAGTCCAGAAACGACCAGTTCATCGAACACAGCTCTTTGCTTCGTCGATAACCAAGTTCGACTAAAAGAACGCCATCGAGATAGCTTTTCAAGCAAAGTAATCTCTGTCTTGGAAAGGCCCATATCCACATCAAACAAAGGTAAGGCGGTCATCTGCAATATTGCTTTAGCATCAGCGCAAGTCTGGCCGTCATGAGCAAAATGATGTTCCTTTTGTGACCCTTTCTTGGCCAACAAGCCTTGCCCACAGAACGGACAACTTAAAGGGACGCGGCCAGCACTCACTTCGTGAATACTCACTAACTCGCCTTGTTTATTTACACCGTGGCTTAAAAACATAGTTCACCTGTATCACGAAAGTATCTTCAATCTAGATTAATGCTAACACTCAGAATTTCCAACATACTTTCTTGATACAGTTCTAAAATGTCGATTTCGTTCCGTCACCTTACAAAGAATGATAGCGCCAGCCTACTAAAGCAGCTTATTTGAAGATACGTAGATTTTGGGAAATATCGTGAAGTTTATAGAAATAAAAAGGCAGCCGAAGCCGCCTTTTTAAACCCAACCTCGCTCAGCAAACGAAACCGTATCCTCAAAAGACACAACAAAGTGATCGAGAACTCGCACATCAATCAATGCTAGAGCATCAATCAAGCGACGCGTAATGCGTCGATCTGCTTGGCTAGGCTCAACAACACCTGATGGGTGATTGTGGTAAAAAATGACTGCGCTTGCGTTTTCGGCTAGAGCTTTTTTGACAACTTCGCGAGGGTACACTGAAGCGGCATTAACGGTGCCAGTAAAAAGCTCCTCAGAAGAACGTACGCGATGCTGGTTATCTAGAAAAATAACCCCAAACACTTCATTCTCACGCGCAGCTAAGGAATAGCGACAAAAATTCTTCACCATCTCAGGCGAACTAAGAGCTGGCTGCTCACTAATACATAACTTTGACTTAAGAATTGCCGCAGCTTCATCTAAAGCCGCTTGTTCGTGTGCTGTGAACAAACCAGAATCCGAATAAGCGACAGAAGCCAAGCTTTGAGCTCCTTCTACAGTTTCAGTTTTGTTCTCTTGCGCTTCCAAAGAAAATGTCATCACGACATCATTTGAGAAGTGGTAAATACAGTCACAAAACCTAACACTCTGAAGCACGCCCTCTTTAATAGTCAGATAGATAACCATGCTTGAGTATTCCTTGTTATACCACGCAAAGAAATCCTCTTTTGCCATTGCAATAGGCTCATTATGGCGGAAACAATCATCCATCCCCATAGACTGAGTTTTAAGCATAACGGTATCCGCGTACGCAAGTAACCGAGCGATTTTCTTTTTGGCATTCTTGCGCAGCTTATGACCAGTAAAAGATTTTAAAAACTCATCTTTAGAGGCAGCCTTCGACTCCAAGTTCGAGAACTTGGTCGGTTCTGGTTGTTTAGTGATGGTTGAGCGGATTACGTATGAGTCAGTCATGGCTAGGTTTCCTTATGGAGTGAATTTCATCTTCGTCGTTGCCTGACTGTCCAACCCTCAAACATGGTTCTTCTCTGCAGGGGCGCGCAGCGTTTATATACCCTTGCAGATAAGTTCTGGTTGAGGATGGTTACAGGAAGCTGCAAGGCGATAGGGAAAATCACTAGGAAACCAATGACTGGTGAGAAGGGAGGACGCGATTTACCAGCCACTTAGCAAACATAATCGAAATATCGTTGTTACTATGGCACTGCCATAGGAATGCTTTTGCGTTGGGTGATTGTTCACAGGAACTAAGCCGAACAGAAAGAGGGATGGCACCAAATGAGGAACGAACCTGGTGCAAAGACCATTTTCGTCTTGAGGTTAGTTATCGTGGGAGGAGTGAAACGACGGAATGAACCGAGCGAAGCGGTGTGCCGCCCAGCGAGAACGCCCAACTTTATGAGCTAAAGAGAAAACGGGGCGAAAATCAAAAAAACTTCTTATATACAGAGCCCTATGAGCTGAACCGACAATTAAACCCGAGTATTAGCTCAGGACACCATTAATGGGTTCAAGAAAGGCGCAGTCTTGAGTCTAATCGTCTCCGCTGTGATCAACACTAATGAACTGGTGTTTAATGATGATTACGATCTGGTTGATTGGTGTGGAAGCATGGGAAGCGACCTGTTTAAGTCAATGACTGTGTTAGCAGTAAGCACTCTCGCAGTCTCGTTGACAATAGCAATGGGGATCTCGATGCCAATTGTGGCTGGTGTTTTAGTATGGGTTGGAATTGAGATGCTTATTGGTTCAATATGGGATGAATTTGAGGTTGAAGACGCTATCGTGAACGGGTTAAAAAATGCAACCAATTAAGAACAAATACCTACTACTTTTCGGCGCATTGGCCGTATCCTCACTGTACTTCATTTGGCTTTATGTCGTGATGAAAAACCTCTTCGACATAATCTACCTAAGAGCAGCACAACTAGAAGTTAGCTATAACTTTGCGACCATACCAGTGCAGCTATGGATCTTCTCCATATTCATCTTCGGTGGTTTGTTCGTTGCGAGCAACGGGAAGCTAAAGCTACCGAATAGGATTAAACACATCTACATGACTGTTATCCCAGTCGCCAGCCTCGCGATCTCTATCGGCTTGGGAGTAGTGCTGAAGCCAATGCTGATCAAACACTTGACTAACAACGACTATCAGCTAACCGAAACTATTCAAGCATCTAAACCTTGGTATTTCGATAAAGAGGTTTACGAACTAAACATTACCAATATAAGTTCCGCTCATTAAGCCTTTCTGGCTTTGAAGTTTGCAAAAACTTTTCGGGAGGGGATAGGAAGCTCTGATAGTTGCCCCTACCCGTTGTGACTTACTTCTCAGTGACAACAGGTAGGTCTGGTTTGGATGATTAGCTAGGCAACCAGCTCAATCGAGTCCGAACTAATATTTAGCTCAAGATACTCTTGTTCGTTAACAATTGCGGCTTCAATCCATACCGAAGGAATGGATTGGCAAAAATCATCGCCGCCAACTAACTCACGTGAACGTTGTAACCAGAGCTCATCTTCATTCGGATTGCACCCTTCGGCATAAACACGGCTTGCCTCTCGATTAGATAAATCATGCTTACAATCAGCCATACAATATAGGCCTTGATTGTGAACAATAAAGATTTCAGCATCAGGGTTAGAACCACGTGAATGGCGAGGTTGTAGTTTGTACTCAGAGAAAACCTTATCGCAAAGGTTTCTTACGGAAAATCGGGCGATACCCATAACTCTAACTCACAATGAATAGTAACGAATTGATAATATCACAAATGCATATTACCGGAGGTTTATGTCTTAAAAAAATGCAACAACCGTGCACAACCTCGTCAGAATCACTTAACCGCCTATCGTGCCTCCTAGGCAAGCTTAGACAAAACATGTCTAGGTCTCAGTCTAAAAGGAAACTTTCTCAAGTGACCCTATTAATATTCGGGTTGATGTCAAACCAATGATTAGAATATTTGTGCTCCTGAAGGAAAAAATAGCCATTACAAGTTATTCCATAACACCATGAGGAAAGATCCAACCGCTGCTATCCATAGTATTGGATGAGCCTTCATATGCTTTACAAAAAACATTTGATAAGCAAGCCCAACAACCAGTAAAGCCTCAAGCAAGGCCTGACCAGGAAAAATGACAAGCGCGTAAAGTATGCCATAGCCAGGAGCCTGACCGTGGACTCGGCTGTCAGCACTCATCATCATAGATTCTATATACAGCCCAAAGCATATAAACACGATGTGATTCAATATTAATAGCGCTAACAGTACTTTCATTTATCTCTCTGTTAATTGTTCCAAATGACGCCCTACTTAGTAGGGCGTTTAACACTACTCTTCAATTTTCTCAAAAGCGTACTTGTCTTTTATGTTCCGGTTAAAGTATGAGCCGTGAGATGTTGACCAATAGAATGAATCCCAAACTTGAGCGGGAACATTCTGGTAACGGTATCCACCACCATGCTTAAACCTAATATCTAACAACTCGCTAATTTCCGAATAGCCTATATGAGATATCGCCGAAGAACTAGACGGGTTCTGTTCGAAAAGAGGCATAGGATATAAGTTAGTTGTAATTGAGCTTACTCGATTAGCAATAACCGATGCCTGGCCATGTGAATGTAGGTAAGACGCAGCAAGACCGTGACCAGTTGAATCCAATAGATTTTCAACAGCATCATAGTTTGAAGGAACAGCACCGAGAAAATCTCGGACAGCAGCCATTACAATGTCGTTATTGTTAGTAAGCACACCCACTAAGTCAGGGTTATCGTGTCCGAAGTCACCGCCCACTGAACTTGCTGGGCTGGCAATTCCCATCATACCAAGCATTGGGTAATCGGAAAGCTTGATTCCATTTGGATAGGTATACGTATTCACAATCTCATTAACCAAAGCATTTGCGTAGAAGTTACCCTGTGAATGACCAATGAGCACAGTACGAGCACAGTCGCTTAACAGTGACTTCAATCTAATACTCGCGTTTTGAAAATCAACTTCCGATTCAATGGCATGTTCGGGAAGATAACTTAATATCTCAATAAGAACTGGCGTAATAATAGACACTTCTTCCGTTGATAGTTCAGTAATGAAACCACCGAGGATAGATGTTAAAACGATATATTCTGGGCCAGATTTATCAAGATCTTGGTATTTCTGCCTTGCGACCTCATAAAGTTGAGCGATGTGTCCTTCATAACGGTTATAAGAACCTTCAACCGCTCCATTTTTTCTAAACTGAGTGAGATAGCTGTCTTGAAAATCATCTAAATCTTTAACGTTTGAGGCAAATCCACTTGGAGTGGTATACATACCATTCACGTAAAAAAGCTGAAGCTTATCTACGTTACTTTCACACCAGTTACTAGCCTGTGCATTAGGTATAAGCCATAATAAAGGCAATATTGATAGTAGCTTTTTCATCTTTATTCCACCAATGTTAAATTTACACAAGGAGTATCTGACGATTTTATTCCTGAGAGGTCATTAGAAAGCGCATCAAATAGTTTATTTTCTGCATTTCTTTTCTCTAACGCTCGTTCTAAAGTATTAAAATACAACTTTGTTGGTGAATTAAAGCTGGGATCATTTTTCTTTATTTCAATAAAGCACCTATTAAGAGAAATTAAGTTTGAAAATGAATCGCTGGCATACTCTTTTGTTATAACAATATCTTCTTTCAGACTGACTTGTAGCAATGCCTTCCATTCATGGCTTGCAGATATTGCTACATTAACCATTTCTTCATCAGTGTATGATTTTCTAACGGCAAGTTCATAGTCGTCACGGACCCCATTGTCATCTGCGTCACTTCCTTCAATAGTAGAGTTACCATCTTCTGGTTTTGGTGGTTCTTTATCACCAAAATTTATATCTTTTAAATGACGCCAAGCTGATGATGTTTCTGGGTACTCATTCTTATTCCACCAACTAGCTAGATAATAGCTATCATTAATTTCAACTATCTCGCCACCAGTATAAATTACATCACTATTCCAGTCGGTTAAACTTTCCTCATCAATAAAAATCCAACCGTCCCAATTAATATTATTTTCAATCGGCTCTACACCTTTTGTCCAATGAGATGATATATATAAATTTTCATTCCATTCTACGATATCACCTGAACTGTATACTTGATTTTCATTCCACATATCATAAGCGAATATGTTTGGTGAAAGTGATATTGCAAATAACGCTGACGCAAAAATCCCTTGCATTTTCTTCATGAGCTAATCTCTTTAAAAACATTTGTATTTCTTCATCGATGGATGCATAAGTCACATCATCTATAACAAACTAATACTTATTAAGTATTCTTGTAATATCTCCACTATTGTTTAAACTGCATTCTTATTCCACTCATCTTCTGAGCAAGCAAAGGCAGGTATAAAAACAATCAAAATAAACGATACAATTACTATAAGGCCCTTTATCATAAGCTCCCTTTAAAAGTATATTTCAACGTTTTCTTTTGAAGATGAATAACTTACTTCATCAATTTTGACCTCATACTTATTAAGTATTCGAACGGTATCCCCTGAATTGTTTAAAGTTACTCCTGAATTGATTTTATGTAAGAAGGTCTGGTTGGCTTCGAGCGTCATGTGAACTACCTCATTTTTCTTAGAGGCGTCTTGAATAATAATTTTTCCATCAAAACGTTGACCCATATTTTTGATCTTGATTGTTTCATTACCTGAATCCTTACCAATGGGGTTGGGTAGCAACGATTCAATTCTCAAGTCAGGGGTATCACAAGTAGGACAATCAAAGTCTACATAGACTGGGAGATGATCTGAGGCTCGTGTATCGTCATTGCCATCAATACCGACAATATCATCAAACACTCTTGCTTCGGCAGATTGATATAACAGTGATTTTAACTCTGGAGTAACGAGGATCTGGTCATAAAGTGCTTTTTTAACGGGAGTGTCACTTGAATAGTTATCTAGGTTTTCGAGCCTAGAGCCAACGATGGCAGGGTTTACCAACTTAACGATAGAGTCCGTCTTATCAAGGCTCTTTAACCCATACGAGACGTGATCTTTTGACGCTAGCGGTTCAGTTAAGTTAACCAGAAATCCCCCTTTTTCGTTCTCAATACTCATTGGAGTATCGATACCGCTCTCCAATGTATTTAAAGAACGGTCGTCAGGAGTATCATTAAAATCACCCAACAGAGCGACATACAAAGTTGGGGCTTGATAGATAAAATCGACAAGATCTAAAGCGGCACTAGTTCTAGTGGAGTCAGTAATTGCTCGGCCATTGTATCGAGACTTGGCATGGTGGTTTAGAAGGAGAACTTCTTTCCCTTTGTATGTTACGTAGAGCTTTAATACACGCCTTTCATCTACAAAATTGGTATTTGACTTTGGAAAAGCAAAATCTAAGTCTTTATCGGCGTTCTTTGTTTGTCCTGACTCTAACCTATAAATAAGACCTTTTCTTACAGCAAAAGCTAAATTCATATCATCAGTACTGTCATCATCAATGATCACATCCCATTTATCAGCAGGAAAGAATCGTTCTAAGGCATATCTATCTCGAACCTCTTGCAAAGCGACAATATCCGCATTTAGACGTTCTACAACCATTTGATAGTTGATGACACGAGTTTTATTCATGCAAGCCGAAAGGAATTTTGAGTTATATGTCGCAATTCTTAAATTTTCGGTAGCGAGAGAAAGTGGGGAAAAAAACAAAAAGAAAAAAAATAAATATCGCATAATTACTAAGTTGTTTGATTACTTGGATAAAAATTATATGATTTCGATTATTTTGATGAAGGAAACAACAGATAAAAATAGATTGACATCTCATAATATAAACCTAGATAAATATAGTTTATTGTATTTTTTTTGAGGTGATACGCATCTATAAACAACTTATCTTCATAAATATATAATTGAGATAATTATAGATTGTGAATGATACTATTTGTGAGAAATAGGAAAGTTGTTGGTTTGATTTTTTCGTTGCAATATTTCTCTGACGCCTATATCAATCATATTACCATATGATGGAGTCCTATTTAGACGGTGGAGAAAAATGGGGATACCCAATAAATTATAGAAAGTAACTAAGGGTGAAGACACCCTTATTCTTAGAGCCTTTGAGGAGGCAAGACCTAACGTTCGGCCATTTCAATGATACTTAGAACTGCCTTGCGTGTATCTTGCTCAAGCATGCCTTTTGTATCGGCGATAATTAAGCCAGCTATATATACACCCGCAGTTCGCATTTCTTCATTAGCCTCGCTGCTAGACACACCGTCAATAACGATATCTAGAGCAGATAAAACGATGTCTTTTTCTTTATGATTTAGCATATCAACACCCTCGTGAGTCAACTGATCATGAATCACACCTTCTCTACTACCGCTTTATCACGCAGCAATGATTCAAAGGTGTTGAGTGTCTTGTTCGTCAAATCATCCTTTATCTGGACATGTAGCAAACCTAACAATAGAGCTTGCCACTTCAATAGCATCTTGCAACTAAATCAGACCCAAATGCTCCTTTCTTCCTTGTACTAATCTATTGTTGGAATGACCCGACTAGCTCTTCTGTAAATCTGACACCTCCAATCATTCATCGCCACAGTGCAAGTTTTAATGTCGTGCATCAAGATTGAGAACGAAGTTAGCTTTGAACTCCCCCTTAACTAACCATCAACAATATTCAGATAAGCCGCCCACTTCTGAGGGGAGCGAGTGAAGCCAATGACATTTCCCTTCCCACCAGTGGCAACACAAAGATCTTTCTCAGGAGCAGTTATCTGATGTACAGCATAAGGACCACTTTGCCTCAAACCTAAAAGCGATGAAACCGGAAGGATCCGAACATCTTCAGTAAGCTCAATCAATGATTGAATTTCATAGAAATAACGGCGCACAGTTTTTCGACAGAGACGAGCTGTTTTCGCAACGAGCGTGATACTAAGCGATTCCCCCTTATTTAATAGGTATCGACTGGCTTTTAGAACGCGCTTTTTAGTTTTATCACGCCTTACTTGATGTGTTCTCGCCGCAGCTAAGCTTTGCCTTTGCTTAATGTCTAGGTCAC
Organism: Vibrio sp. B172a; assembly: GCF_030248355.1. Taxonomy (NCBI): domain Bacteria; kingdom Pseudomonadati; phylum Pseudomonadota; class Gammaproteobacteria; order Vibrionales; family Vibrionaceae; genus Vibrio; species Vibrio sp. B172a. The sequence continues at coordinate 279,566 of NZ_JAHGAC010000007.1, forward strand.
TCGGCAGATCCATCACTCCCCGCTTAACATGCGAACAAGCGTAATACTTATCCCAAGTCCATCGAGTAACACTTTTAACCACGGACTCAACTTCGCTATGCCTCAAAGGCGTCTGAGTATCAAACGAATGGTTTTTGTATGCAGCAAAGTAACTGACACGACGTTTGAAATTCTCATAGCTCCCTTCCCTACGCTCAGCTTTTACAATCGAATAGGCGTAGTGGCGAGCATACTCAAATAAAGTGCAATTACGGGAGTGAGACAGGTCATCTAAATTTGTGGGTTCACGCCAATACAAAGCCGCTTCAACTTCTACAGAGTCAGCTAACTCACCAAGCTCATAAACTTGGGAATGAAGCTCTGTTGTTTGCCACCATGGATGAAAAGGCGTCTTAGCCACTGGCCCTGAATACGCAAGATCAGCCTTGAGGCGCAAAGCCATTGCTTGATAAACAGCTTTAAGATATTGGATAGGTTTACTTCTCGCGTTGTCGCTAGTACAAACTGGAACAATCGCATAGTAAAGGTGGGCTTTGTTACTGTGCCGATTTCGGACAATGAGATTAGGAGCTGGTAACCCTTCATCTTGCCAAATGTAAGGATTGGGGATTGCTTGGTCATCATGGTCAATATCAAATACTAACCAAGAGAGCATATCTTTACGATTCACCTGCATATAAGGCCAGCGGACAGCATAATGTCTTGGTCGAACAAGCATTGCGGTTTTATTATCGCTGCATCTAGGCAGATACGGGGCTTCATCGAGCAAACGCTGAAACGAATTGCTCTTTGTTTTCAGAGGGAGCATGGCAACCTGCCTAAAGTTATTTAGTCATGGTTAGGAAGCAATTGATAACCTTCACAGGCATACACTAGCCAACACTATCAATAATCCCGACGCACACAGAGGTAACCTTCGATATTGGAATCAACTGTAGAAACAGGGGTATTATTAATGTTGAAGGGCTCAAGACTTAGAGGGGCTCTTCGCGTGAGGGCACCCTCTAATTTCTATGAGCAAGGAGACATGTCATCCTTTCGTCTCGCTTGCAAATGTCTTAAGAGCTATACCAGCTTGGTTGTGTATATCACGCCAGATCCGAATCAAGTTACTTTGACAGGCCTCCTGCCCTTCCACTTGGTTATCTCGATACTTAGCGATATTTAACGATGCTACGTTCTGAAGGTGGAGTGCTTCATCAACGTTGGAGATTGGTATCTGAACCGTTAGATAACTCATGCCCTGCCCCCCATAGCTTCTAAGCAATATTGTTCAAACTGGAACAACGCTTCATCATCGAAATGACCAAGATCTCTAAGCGCTAGCATTTCCACAAACAAGCTACGATTACTGAAATCCAAATAAGACCAATGATGAAGTTGCGGTGCGCACTTAACATTTCCTGAGCGATACCAACTGACAAATGAATGAGAGAAGAATATACGAGCGCGCTCTCCATCCATCGCGTCACGTATTTCAGCCAAAATGTCTGGTTGAGGACGATGTACCTCGGGAGGAGACAGTTTCTTTGCAATAGCCTCAAGGTATTGCAGTATTGTTTGCTGCTCTTCCATACTGCTTTGCCTAAAGCGTTTTTGTATCTGCTCTATTGACTGATTCAATAAAAATAGTTCTAAACTTTCCATACTAACCTCCAAGTCATAGCCACTAAGTGCGTATGTGAAAAACATCCAATTGAATAACTCAACCTAAAGCAGTAATAGCTTCACGAGCCGCCATTTCATGCATGGCAACCATGTTGATCAGAGGCTTATCACGAGGTTTGTCTTTAGGTTTGATGATGACGCGACCTTCGGTCACGAACTGGCGGATAGTTCCCATCGGCAGTCCAGTGATGCGAGAGTATTCTTCGTAAGTCACATAAGGACTTAGGGGTGGTATCTTGTAAGTTAACATGGTGATATCCTTATATTTATGTCTATCTTCATCGGTTGTCTCTAGCTTTGGTCGGCATGACAATCGAAACACACAAGAATTATTGATCGTCATTTGCGAACTTTCAACAAAAAATGACAGTTTAATTCGAAAATGAGAACTTAAAAGTCATGAGCATTCGTAAAATAGAACCTTTTGATTATTTAAAAGGCACTGATTTCACAGAAAATTTGAAGCGTCTTACACGATGTAAAAACTTTCAAGAAATGGCGTTCGTATATGACGTACCAAAAAGTACATTCAGTACTTGGAATACTCATAATCGAACATCTCATGAACTCATGGTCAGAGCCCATCTAGCTTTGGGGATTCCTATGGAAGAGTTGGCATTAAAACCAGAAGACCGATTAAGAGCCCGTTCTATGACAAAAAGTACTGTCGATGAAATAGAGACTACTACTTCACCTCAACACAACTCAGTACAGATCAAAAGCTATTGCTTAACCAATGGAGAGCTTTTAGATGCTGGTGAACTACCCTACGCTATCCGCAGACTTAACAGCTTTAATCTCAATAGTGACGCAACAATTGAAATTGAAACTAACGAAGCCCTGTATCTCATCGACAAAGACTCTACGAACCCTACCTCAGGCAAATATTTGATAGACATTGATGGAACTTTATCGATCAACCATATCCAGCGCTTGCCGGGCAAAAAACTAGCGGTCGTGTTTGGTGATTCGACGGTTGAAGTCTCAGAAAAAAATATAAAAGTAATTGGTCGTGTAGCGGTGGCGTTGGAGAAGAAGTAATTGGCACAAGGAAATTGGTCTGAGAAAGAGTTATCCGAAACAATTGATGCCTATCTAAAAATGCTTAATAACGATCAAGCTGGCATTCCTTATATAAAGAACAAGTACTACCAAAATCTTGCAGATAAATTTGGGCGCACACCTAAAGCTTTCGGCAGAAGAATGTCAAACATCACCCACATTATGATGTTGATGGACCTGCCCGTCCTTGCGGGCTTGGCCCCCTTAACAAATGTAGGTCCACAACAGGCCCCCATTATCGAACGCTTAATTTCCGAAAAACTCAAGCGACCGTATATCGGTGTCGGTTTAGCAGATGCGGAGATGCAATCCATAGTTAAAGCCAGAAGAATACCTAAGAAACCCACTGGTGATGAAAACCCAAACTTTGTTGAGACCACAACAAAAACATACAAACGCTCTGGTAAAGTTAAAGGTTGGGTTATTCGGCGCGCTGACGGCAACTGCGAACTATGTGGTGATGATGCGCCTTTTAAAAAAGAGGATGGCACTCCATTCTTAGAGGTGCATCATTTAACTCGCTTAAAAGATGGTGGTCCTGATATAGTGGAAAACTGTGCAGCACTCTGCCCTAACTGCCACAGAAAATTACATTATAGCTCAGGGCGACATGTCTTAACTGAAAAGCTTAGAGATAAGATCGCAGAAAAACAAAGCGGCTATTAACCGCTTATTATAGATGCTTGCCAAGATGCATTAATGCTATATATTTAGTTTCGTTGATGAGTGGAAGCCCAAAATATGCTCGATTATAAAAACCGCTCTGCAACTTCCTACCATTATTATCAAAGTTTACTTTAAGGTGATACTCGCAGTTTAAGTTTTTATGTACAGAAACATTTCCATCTAAGGTCTCTATACTAAAATCTTTCTTCAATGCCGACTTATTACTCCCTTGAACGGTACAGTCCATAGTACGACCCGAAATACCAGTTTCAGTCTTAATAATATTTAAGTCTGGCCCATAGTGTCCTTGAGAAGTTAACTTTGGAAAAGCATTATGTAGCGCTTCTAAAGTCCTTGCAAACTCGACAGAGTATAATTTGAAATTCCCCGATTTAACAGTTGCTAGAGTTGAATGAAAGTCTTTATGATAAGATATATTGCTATACATCAATTTAGCCCGTTCAGAAAAGGAGCGCTCGTTAATTGGATAGTCGCCTAGATTTTTATAATTCAACGAATATAAGGTCGACGGACAATCCACAACTAAGTCTGCATGCACGCCAGGGATCAACTTACCCTGCCCATAATAGCTAATAAACTCACCATTCCAAGCTATTCCATACCCAGAAGAGCTTATTACCACATCAGTACACGCCCCTTTCTTTTTACCCCGAGTTAACTCGTTCAACTCTTTTATCATTTCAGTATAAAGAGGGTTATTATAATTAGAAACTTCGTAAATTATATCATCAAAACTTTCCCCACCAAGATCGTACGTTAGGAAATCCTGACAGAACTCTAATTTATTGTACTTAGGAATAGCATCTATAAATGAGCCTAAGTCATCAAGTGCGGAAAGGTATTCTTTATAGGAGTTAGAACCACTAAGGTTAAAAGAATATCCCGTCACGAAAACATTATTGACGTTCACGACTGTCCCCTTCACTACTTCTTTTCTTCCTCCTCGGCATCTCCGTAATGTTCTCCCCAAGCATTATAGATCTAACGTCTAATGCTTGCTGATCGAAAAAGCCTACAGGCCAATGTGGCAACTCACCATCTTCTGATACCGATAACTCCTCGACTTTACTTTCACCATCCCCAGCAGTCACAAAAAATATTCTTGCTAGCTCGTCAGGAAACCTTTCATCTAGCCGAGTCGCGACACGAATACCATTAATAATGTGGTCACTGTGCGTTTCTAGAATTACTTGTACACCAGCTAGAGCAGTAAGCGCAATTAACCGCCCCAAATAACTTTGTCCTCTAGGATGTAAATGAGCTTCTGGATTTTCAATAATCACCAGGCCGCCAGGTCGAGCCATTACTAAAGAAAGAACTACGGGAAGAGCATAACTCAAACCAAACCCAACATTTGTTGCCCTATAAGTATGATTATCAAATACAAATTGATTCGTTGAGATATTAGCATGTGTTATGGAGTCAGATTTTACAAAAGTCCCAGGAGATATCTCTCCCATCCACGCTGTAAAGTTATCAATGACTAATCTTGATGTGATTTTATCATGTATTCTCGGGTCACCTTCGTCCAGAGATTTTGATGACTCCAACAAGTTAGTTAAGACTTGAGCTGTGTATTCACCATGGATACCCAACCAACTTTTTGAACGACGTTGATTTGAATATGGGTAATTATCGCGCGGTCCCCAACGTTCAGCACATAAAAAGTTAAAGTTGTTCTTATATTTCTCTTTAACTTCATTTGCTATTGAACTGGCTAATTCTAAATCCATTGATTCAGAAAAAGATAGTAAGTTTACACTTTTCTCACCCTCTGATAATGGGTCTCGCTCATACCCCCAAGATAAACAGTTACCATCTATTATAGCTCTAACTAGTAAGGAATCTGTATCAGCATCAATATTATGTACTTCTTTATACCCGACCAATTTAATAAAGTCGCCATCAAGTCTCAATGAGGAAGAAAAATCATTTTGTATCAGCAATAGTATTGACTGTATAACAGTACTCTTCCCAACTGAGTTATTCCCACAAAAAACCGACAAATTACTCATATTGAATGAAGCATCTTTATAACATTTAAAGTTTGTCAATTTGATATGCTCAATCATATTATTTACCAATTAATTTTTGTTAAAATTTTCCAATATAGGTTCTGGTTTAAATTGCATACCTGGGATATCGTTTATCATTTCAACGACACTTCTAAACCTATATAAAACTGTAATTCTTTTACTTGTTGAGTTAGTTATTGAATATTCTAACCCTCGGTCATTCCAGTTACGATTGTTTGATTCCCATAGAGAGGTTTTTTCATTGTTTTTAATCGCTTCAAACAAACGTTTTTTAAAGAGGCGAGCGTTATCTACATTAACCATAGTTTCTCTTTCTGCATCGGTCATCATTGCGAAAAGAGAAACTAACGTTTCGAATAACACCTTATTGATTCTACCACCAGGCTCTTTTTTATACGCGTCATCACCAAATATTAACGATAATGAATCTAGCGATGAGACTAACCTAACCATCAAAACAGAATAAATCGGATCCGCACTTTCAATTCTTGAATTTATAGGATATTTATACTTATTCAAAGTTTTCATTGCATGGCTTAAAAAGTCATCATTTGTACTATAAGTATACTTTTCGTATCCAAAAATAAGAAATGCAACAGCCCTCAATACATATTCAAGATCAAGCATCCTATTGGAACTAATACTAGCTGGAATTGCATTGAGGAATTCATCTGAATCCGCAACATATTTTAAAAATCGGTTAGTTGGCCCCTGATAAAGAGCTGACCGAATCTCCTGTGGACTCAACGTCTTCCCATAGGTATTTATCCTATGGAATATTTCTCTTATCATTGCATCACTATCATTAGACATCGGTATTAAATGCCCAAATAGTTGATACTCTCTAATTTTTCGTTGTTCTTTTCTAGGTAACTCATTAAACTTTAGTTCATTATAGTCTTTAAGACGCTTTAACCCTTTTAGTTCGTACTCCCCTCTCATATAACCGATCAATGCCGTTGTTCGCTGTAAACCATCAATAACAACCCATATATAATCTGCATCAACATCTGGATCTGTATTTTCTTTTTCAGCAAAATAAAGCACTGGTATTGGTAATCCCAAAAGTACTGACTCAATTAGACGTGATTTATCAGGAACAGGCCATACTCTATCCCCTCTCTGAAACTCTGGTTGTAAATCAATTTCATTGTACTTTACCCGATCAAACAACAAAGATACGGTTGGACTCACTTGATTGATTCTAGACATTTCAAAGTGCGTAAGAACTGAGTCATCATCAGTGCTATCATCATCATCACCAGTGTTATTGTCTTCATCTCCAGTATCGTTCTCTTGATCAGCATTATTATAGCCTTGCTCATTATTCCCATGACTATGGTTTTCGAAAGATTGGCTTTCTGATATATTTGACAAGTCCAATGTCACAATTGATTCAGATAATTTAACTTCTAGCTCTTGCAATTCACTCAATATATCTGAAATAGTTTCTACATCACCTTCACCTGGGTATTTAGTGAAGATGTTAGATAGTTTATCTTTTAATAGAACAATCTGTTTATTATGTAGAGAGTAGAATTGAGATATGTCAAAATCTCTATACCTATCAATTCTTCTCTTTAATTCTCTCGTTTCAGAGTTTGATAACTCTTTTAAGCTTCCAATATTATGAGTATTAGATTCTCTTAAATAGAGATGTTTCTTTTTCTCGTATTTAAAGTGTTCAACACATGGAAAATTGGCAAAAATTGTTTCAGGTTGATGACGACTCGAACCGGCTCCATTTAGCGCTTGCTCTACGCTAGCATAACCTTTTTGATTTAATACATTTAGAATTTTTCTTAGTTCAGAGAAAGGACGAGTACGCTTGCGTGTACTAGTAGTTTTATCGACAGTATAACGACTATTCTCACGGTCAACTTCAAGGATAACTAATGATTCATTCGAATCATTTATTGGTTGTAGATTCAAACCAATCATCTGTTCTAGATAATCTAAAACGTCTTCAAACTTCATACAAACTCGCCAACTATCAAAGTATTGATTATGTAGGCTATATTAGCATGGCTCGCCAGTAAATGTAGAGTAACATGGTTAGACGTTGTGAAACGTATAAAAAAAGGAGCTATTGAGCCCCTTTCATTTAAAGCGTTTTGAGATAAGTTCGAATAGTTTTCGCCAAAGATTCTGAAGCCAAATAAGGAACACCATTACCAATAGTTTTGAACATATCCGACAAAGTCATTGTCGGGGGCAACTGAAAGTCTTTCGGCAAGGACTGGATAGCCAAAGCTTCTGCTGCACTCAACCTTCTTGATTTATAAGGGTGTAAATGAACCTCGTTGTTACCATAGGCTGCCGTTGGTGAATACCTAAACCGATGCAATCGTTTGAAAGACTTTTTACTATCATCACCTTCTTGGATCGTTTTGAACTTGTCTGAATAAGGTTTGAAATGATGTTTACTATTCGGATGCTTACTTACTTCATTTTTCTTAAACCAATGCTCAACTGTCAGCTCACCAAACTGTGTAAGATGTTCGGGCATCTTGCGCCTAGAGTTCTCTTTGTATTCGGATACTTGAGGCCAAACTGATTTATCGAGAACTGTTGCTTTAGCGAACTTAACTTCACGCTCCCAGTGAAAGTCCTCCTCTAGTTGCTCATCAGACAACTTTGGATCAACATGCTTTCGGTGTATCCCAAACATCAAAATACGGTCTCGGTCTTGAGGAACACCAAACTCAATACAGTTAGTCAATCTATCCGTAAGAACATAATCAGCTTCTTGAAGCTTCACCTTCATCTCTTCGTAAAACGCCCTGTGTTTGACCGTTCTCCAAAGACCCTTTACGTTTTCAAACAAAAAGAAATCTGGTTGATTCTTAATGATTGAATCAATGTAAACACGGGTTAGCACACCGTTGTCGCCATCAGAGCCTTTGTTTTTACCTGCAACAGAGAAATCAGGACATGGCGGTCCACCAATGAAACCTGTCAGTGCTTCTTTTTTTGCTTTTGCTACCAGTACAGTTAAATGATCGGCCTCTTCACCTGTTACGAGATCATCTATTGAGCCATGGTAGTAACCATATTTTGGCTCAGGAATGCCCATTTGTTCTCTAGAGTACTTATATGCATCCAGAAAGGGCTTATGGAATTCGTTGATAAAGCGGACGTCAAAGCCGGAGCGTTCGAAACCCAAATCTAAAAATCCACTTCCAGAAAAAAATGAGAAAATTATTGGTCGTTGTTGAGATGACAAAAGAGAGCCTTTCTAATTGTTAGTTCTATCGGTAGGTACTACCCAACGCGCCATAATACAACATCACGGCAGGAGCTAAAATAGGATTCTACTTCAGATAGACGGTATCGCGACTTTTTCAAAGTTGCTAGATAAAATGTTGAACTATAGCTTAGCACACTTATACTGTTTTTATATACAGCATAAATACTAACAAGCTATGTCCATTAGAAATTTAAAAGACGGCAACAAAAAACCTTGGCTTTGTGAATGCTATCCACAAGGCCGAAGCGGTAAACGTATCAGAAAACGATTTGCTACCAAAGGTGAAGCCAATGCTTTCGAGCTCCACATCATGAAAGAGGTGGATGATAAACCTTGGCTTGGAGCAAAGCCAGATCACCGCCGTCTTTCTGACTTAGTTACACTTTGGTTTATGTTGCATGGCAAGAATCTAAAATCCGGTGACCATTCTCGCTTGCGTTTAGAAATCATGGTTGCCGATCTCGATAATCCAATCGCTGCTCATCTGAATTCACAACAACTGGCATTATACAGAGCCAACCGTTCGAACAAAGGGAGAGGCAAACAACACAAGGAATTGTCGATCGCATCGAGTAATACTGATTTTGGCTTGTTGAAATCGGTGTTCAACAAGTTGATAAAGCTTGGTGAGTGGAAACTACCTAATCCGGTGAACGGTATTGATGCCATCAAAAAGCCACAAACTGAATTGGCGTTCTTGTCCGATAAGGAAATTCAGCATTTATTCAAAGTAGCAAGGCAAAGCCCAGTTGGTGACGAGATAATTAAGATATACAAGATTTGTTTATCAACCGGTGCGCGTGTCAGGGAAGCGATATTTCTAAAAGGCTCCAACTTAACAAAGTACCGAATCACGTATAGCAACACCAAAGGAAAACGCAACCGAACGGTACCCATTTCGGAAGACTTATATAACCAAATTTATCAGCCAACCAATGACCGCCTTTTCACTTGCAGTTACAGAGTTGTATATAAATGGCTTAGGGTAGCATTGCCACACTTACCGGAAGGTCAAGCAACTCACGTTCTACGCCATACCTTTGCAAGTCACTTTATGTCAAATGGCGGCAACATACTTGTTCTAAAGGAAATCCTCGGTCACAAGATGATTGACCACACTATGATTTACGCCCATTTCTCACCAAGCCATTTGAGTGATGCGGTGCGCTTCAACCCTCTCGTAAACCTCAATATCTAGCCGCCACAAATGGCGACAAGATGGCGACAGTCGTCATTAAACATCGGTATTTATCGGCATTCATCAGAACGGGATATTTTTCAAACACTTGAAATAGCAAGGGATTACTAGGTTTTGCGAGGGTTATAGAAAGAATAGAACATAATAAAGCTTCAAGTTCATTCCACTAACCTAAAAAAGAAAAAGGAGCCAATGCGGCTCCTTTGTATTCTATCGCCAAATGTGAGTATTTACGAATTACTCAGCGTCACCTTCAACGCGTGCTGCCGCTTCTTTGATAAGAGGCTGAAGCTCACCTTTCTGGAACATTTCCAAAATGATGTCACAACCACCGATCAGTTCGCCTTCAACCCATAGTTGTGGGAATGTAGGCCATTGAGCGTATTTAGGTAGTTCAGCACGAATGTCTGGGTTTTGTAGGATGTCTACGTAAGCGAACTTCTCGCCACATGCCATTAGCGCTTGTGCTGCTTGAGAAGAGAAACCACAGCTAGGCAGTTTCGGTGATCCTTTCATGTACAGCAAGATTGTGTTTTCAGAGATCTGCTGTTTGATTTTATCGATAGTTTCCATCGCTTCCTCATTCATGGATGTGAACTTTAATTATTGCCACATTTTACTCAATAAACACAGAATAAAAACCATATAATTAGTAAGTCTTTATTGGTTTTATCTTAAAATATTTTCATATCGGGGTTTTAATAAAGTAAAAACTTGCTAAAATACTTTTCAAGTCAGTCGTAAAGACTACATATAAATAAAAACACTGGAAGCAATCGAAAGGTAACCCTTTCATATCTATGGAGAATTGAGCAATGGCATTTGAACTACCAGCTCTACCTTACGCGAAAGACGCACTAGAACCACACATCTCTGCAGAGACTCTAGATTTCCACCACGGTAAGCACCACAACACTTACGTTGTTAAGCTAAACGGTCTTATCCCTGGTACTGAGTTTGAAGGCAAAACACTAGAAGAGATCATCAAGACTTCAACTGGTGGCGTATTCAACAACGCAGCACAGATCTGGAACCACACGTTCTACTGGCACTGTCTAGCGCCAAACGCAGGCGGCGAACCAACAGGTGCAGTTGCTGACGCGATCAACGCAGCGTTCGGTTCTTTCGAAGAATTCAAAGCAAAATTCACTGATTCAGCAATCAACAACTTCGGTTCTTCATGGACTTGGCTAGTTAAGAAAGCTGACGGTTCTCTAGAGATCGTTAATACGTCTAACGCAGCGACTCCTCTAACAGAAGAAGGTACTACTCCACTTCTAACTGTTGACCTATGGGAACACGCTTACTACATCGATTACCGCAACGTACGTCCTGATTACATGAACGGCTTCTGGGCTCTTGTAAACTGGGACTTCGTAGCAGAGAACCTAGCGAAGTAATTTACTTCCCCCTAAGTTCAATTTAGTCATATTTAAAAGCTCGCACTATTGCGGGCTTTTTTATTGCCCCTAAAACCAGTTTATTCAATTAATCCCCCTCTTTTTCCTAAAGTTCTTTCCGTTGTTGCCGTTAAAAGTGCATCAAGCGAGGAACATCATGCAAATCCATACTTTAGACAAAGCAGCAATCATCAACGAACTTCAGTTCGGCAATGGTATTAACCATGCCGTACACGAAGGTCGTCGCGCTGATTTCTCGCTGATTCTGTCTATGTTCTCGAATGATGTTCGCGATGTGGTTCCGGTTGAAGAAGTCCAAGAAGTACTCACGAGTGATGACATTCTTCGCCAACAGTTCGGTTTATCTCAACCTCAAGCGCTTCGTTCTGATAGCAGCAGCTACGAACTTGCAGCTGAGCAAGCAAAACAGTTCCATGATGCAGGACTGCCCTCCGCAAAACTGAGCCACTACTTAAAACCAGATGCACTGACCTACCTTCCTGAAGATACTTTCAATCTACCAGAAGAGGTTTATCACAACCTATCTGGTCATGAGCGCCGTAGTTTGGGCGAACGCAACAAGCAATTGATCCCTGAAGCTGGGTTGTATAATCAACTCGTGACAGCTCAACGTCAGTACCAAATTCAAACGCAAGCTTAGAGATCAGCTTTTTCTCCAACGGCTTACATTCTCGACACGTCAGAAATGTGACGCCTTACAAATTCCAAAACAATTGTTGTTGCTCGAAAGCGTTAGTTTGAAGCTTTTCACACTGAGCTCAAATAAATTCGTCCATGCTATTAGCACAAACCACTGATGTATTCTTTAACACAAGAAATTACAGTGAAGGTGCTATGGATATCAAAGAATCAATAATTCTCGTCACGTCTGCAGGCTCTGTCTTAGGCAGGACTTGCTCTAACCACTTCGCCCATCTTGGTGCGACGTTGGTACTCTGTGACCAGAACCCTAGTGCCTTAAAGGCAAGCTACGAACAAATCAGTGCCTTCTCCGACAAGGTCTATGCGATGAATGTGTGCAGTGACAACACCACATCCATTAATCTGTTGTTTGACCAAATCGAATCACAATTAGGGGCGACTCCAGACGTTATCGTAAATTGCTGGACGAGCTCACCAATGCCGAGCTTAATGGCGCCAGAGCCAATGAGCACCTATATCGACCACCTTTCCTCGGCGGCACGATTCCTCTATACCTATGGCCAAGTGAGTGCAGAGCGCTTCCGCTCAAGAGAAAAGAAAGGCGTTATCGTCAACGTTATCTCACACGATAATCATGAAGATCTGACGGGCGTAGAAAGCATGGCAGCTTTGGTATCCGGTTTTACTCATAGCTGGGCAAAAGAACTGACACCATTCAATATTCGCGTTGGCGGTGTGATTCCTTCAGTTAATCACACCAGTGAAGATCTAGACGAAAGGCACTGGGCACAGATCCAAGATGAGTTAGTTAGAAACACAGCCTACATTGTGGCTAATGAATACTTTAGCGGCCGCGTCGTCACTACTGAAGTCTAATCCTGCCTCGACCTAAGACCACCTTTCGCCCGTAAAGCGGAATAAATTAAGAAACAAAAAAAGCCCCAGTCTCTCGACTGGGGCTTTGCTTTTTCCCGATTGTAGGTTTCGTGCTAGCGAAAACCTATCTCATAACTAACGTGTTACTTATGCGTTAGCTTTTTCTTTCTTTGCTTTCGCTGCTGGCTTAGCTACTTGGTCTGCTTTCTTCTTGATTACAGTAGTACCTTCGAAAGTTTCACCTTCAACGAATGCTTTACCGTAGTAAGAAGCCATTAGCACTTCTTTCAGCTCAGTGATTAGAGGGTAACGTGGGTTAGCACCTGTACACTGGTCATCGAACGCTTCAACAGCTAGCTCGTCTAGTTTCGCTACGAAGTCAGCTTCAGAAACACCTGCAGCTTGGATAGACATTGGGATGTCTAGGTCGCCTTTCAGCTCGTCCAACCATGCTAGTAGACGTTCAATCTTCTGAGCAGTACGGTCACCTTCTTGGCTTAGGCCTAGGTGGTCAGCAACTTCAGCGTAACGACGACGTGCTTGTGGACGGTCGTATTGAGAGAACGCAGTTTGTTTAGTTGGGTTGTCGTTCGCGTTGTAACGTACAACGTTCGAGATTAGTAGTGCGTTCGCTAGACCGTGAGGTAGGTGGAACTCAGCACCAATCTTGTGCGCCATAGAGTGACAAACACCTAGGAATGCGTTCGCAAACGCGATACCAGCGATAGTTGCCGCGTTGTGTACTTTCTCACGAGCGATTGGGTCGTTTGCACCGTTCGCGTAGCTTGAAGGTAGGTACTCTTTAAGCATCTTAAGTGCTTGTAGAGCTTGACCGTCTGAGTACTCGTTCGCAAGAACAGATACGTAAGCTTCTAGAGCGTGAGTTACTGCATCGTAACCACCGAATGCTGTTAGAGACTTAGGCATGTTCATTACTAGGTTAGCATCAACGATAGCCATGTTTGGCGTGATTTCGTAGTCAGCTAGTGGGTACTTAGCACCAGTCTTGTCGTCTGTAACAACGGCGAATGGAGTAACTTCTGAACCAGTACCTGAAGTTGTAGTGATACATACAAGCTCAGCTTTCTTACCCATTTTAGGGAACTTGTAGATACGTTTACGGATGTCCATAAAGCGCATTGCTAGTTCAGCGAAGTGAGTTTCTGGGTGCTCGTACATTACCCACATGATCTTCGCAGCATCCATTGGTGAACCACCACCTAGAGCTAGGATTACGTCAGGTTGGAAGCTCTTCATTGCTTCTGCACCTTTCTCAACAACAGATAGTGTTGGATCCGCTTCTACGTCGAAGAATGTTTGAACTTCGATGCCTTGCTCTTTAAGCAGTTTAACTACTTCGTCAGCGTAACCGTTGTTGAATAGGAAACGGTCAGTTACTAGGAATGCGCGTTTCTTACCTTCTAGGTCGCTCATTGCGATTGGAAGGCTACCACGACGGAAGTAGATAGACTTAGGTAGTTTGTGCCACAACATGTTTTCAGCTCGCTTAGCTACAGTTTTCTTGTTGATAAGGTGCTTAGGACCTACGTTCTCAGAGATAGAGTTACCACCCCAAGAACCACAACCTAGAGTTAGAGAAGGTGCTACGTTGAAGTTGTAAAGGTCACCGATACCACCGTGAGTAGTCGGGATGTTTACAAGGATACGTGCAGTCTTCATCTTGTCACCGAAGTAACGGATGCGGTCTGCGTTAACGTCTTGGTTAGTGTATAGGCCAGATGTGTGACCGATACCACCGATTTCAACCATTGTTACCGCTTGAGCAACTGCGTCTTCGAAGTCGTCAGCACGGAATAGACCTAGAGTTGGAGATAGTTTCTCGTGAGCGAACTCATCATCGTAAGAAACTTTACCTAGACCTTCACCTACAAGTACTTTTGTATCAGCAGGAACTTTAACGCCAGCCATTTCAGCGATTGCTGGAGCAGGTTGACCTACGATTTTCGCGTTTAGTGCGCCGTCGATAAGAAGTACTTTACGTACTTTATCAGCGTCAGCTTTAGATAGAACGTGAGCTTTGTGAGAAGCGAAACGCTCTTTCACTTCGTCGTATACTTCACCAACTACGATTGCAGCTTGCTCAGAAGCACATACTACGCCGTTATCGAAAGTCTTAGACATAAGGATAGAAGCAACAGCACGTTTGATGTCAGCTGTTTCATCGATAACTACAGGAACGTTACCTGCACCTACACCGATTGCTGGCTTACCAGAAGAGTAAGCTGCTTTAACCATGCCTGGACCACCAGTTGCTAGGATAAGAGCGATACCGTCGTGCTTCATAAGAGCGTTAGAAAGCTCTACAGATGGTTGGTCGATCCAACCGATGATGTCTTTTGGAGCACCCGCTGCTACTGCTGCGTCTAGAACTAGTTTAGCTGCATCGTTAGTAGAGTTCTTCGCACGTGGGTGTGGCGAGAAGATGATGCCGTTACGAGTTTTTAGAGAAATTAGAGATTTGAAGATTGCAGTAGAAGTTGGGTTAGTCGTTGGAACGATACCACAGATGATACCTACAGGCTCTGCGATAGTCATCGTGCCTAGGTTGTCATCTTCTTCCAAGATGCCACATGTTTTTTCGTCTTTGTATTTGTTGTAGATGAATTCTGAAGCGAAGTGGTTTTTGATTACCTTATCTTCAACAATACCCATTCCAGATTCAGCAACTGCTTGTTGTGCTAGTGGAATACGAGCATGGTTAGCTGCAAGAGAAGCTGCGCGGAAGATTGCATCTACTTTCTCTTGAGAAAATGTTGCGAACTCTTCTTGTGCTGCTTTAACGCGTGCTACTAGAGCATCTAGTTCAGCTAAGTTAGTTACAGGCATGGTGGATCTCCTAAAATAATAAATATTAAAAACTTTTTAGTAAGGCTATTGTCTTTCGTTTCTACTGTTTATCAGCGACTTAACTAACAACCATCTTAGTAAATTGCTTTCAGGGCTGAGTATAATATTTCAGAGTGTGAAAAAAATTGACTTGGATCAGTTCTCACAACTGAAATACCCCCAAAGTAGTGGTTTACCACAACAAAACGACTTAAATCATTGATAAACAAATAAATTAAACTTCATTTTTAATTGAGCAAAAAAGAAGCAAACGAACTAAAAACTAAAAGAAACAACAATAATCTGTAAAAAAGTTTCATTTTTAGCCAACAAAATTACATGTGGACCCTAATTTTTGTGCTACTGAGAGTATATCGAATGCGTCATATCTCTCTACAAACCACCTTTCTTTTTGTGAAAAATGTGCGAATGTTAACGTTTGTGTAAAACAGTTCAGGTTGCCACCAATCTTCTACGTAACAATTCGTTTCCAGATTGCATACATTTTCTTCAATAATTAGTTTTTCTCACAAATACTAGGCCAAATACGTTAGTTTTTTTCATTTCTTCCGACCGCACTTTTGCCTTACATTACCGCCTAAAATTACCCCCTCTCTTTTTCACTATTGTGAACGTTTACGAGTAAGCAACATGCAGACTTTAGAGTTAGCTATTTTCCTACAGTTTTTCTTAGGTTTGGTCGCAGCAGTGAACCCTGTTGGTATCATGCCTGTGTTCGTATCACTGACTGGTCATATGACACCAGAAGAGAAAAGCAAAACCGCCACGACAGCCAATGTCGCGGTTGCGGTCATTTTGATCATTTCTCTTTTGGCTGGTCAGTTGTTGCTAGATATGTTCAGCATTTCTCTGGATTCGTTCCGTGTTGCTGGCGGTTTGCTACTTCTTAGTATCGCGTTCTCGATGATGAGCGGTAAGTTGGGTGAAGATAAGCAGAACAAACAAGAGAAATCAGAATACGTTAGCCGTGAACAAATCGGCGTAGTACCGCTGGCGATGCCATTAATGGCAGGCCCAGGTGCCATCAGTTCAACCATTGTTTATGGTGCACGTTACCCAAGCGCACTTGATACCGTTGGTATTAGTGTCACCATCATGCTGTTCTGTTTCTGCTCTTGGTTGCTATTCCGTTCTGCTCCTCTGATCGTACGCTTCCTTGGCCAGACAGGTATCAACGTGATCACGCGTATTATGGGCCTGATCCTTGGCGCATTAGGTATTGAGTTCATTGCTAACGGCCTAAGAAACCTATTCCCTGGTTTAGCCTAACTTTCCCAACTTCTGGTATGATGTTGCAATCCGTTTCATTTTAACGCTGACAGTGCAACATCATGCCTCGCAAGTCTCTTAAGCATCATTTATACGTCATCATTTTCGGCACGCACACTCGTGCTGGGCGCATTTTCGATATCGCGCTGATTATTGCGATCATCACTTCTCTTGTGGTTCTCATCTTAGAGTCCTTACCATCTGTGATGACAGAATGGTCACGAGAACTGCGTTATATTGAATACACTTTTACTGCCCTATTCACAGTTGAGTACTTATTAAGGCTTTACTGTTCTCCCAAGCCTAAGTCTTACGCCACCAGCTTTTATGGTGTAGTCGATTTGTTGGCTATTTTGCCAACGTATCTGGCGATCTTCTTCCCTGGCGCATCGTTTATGGGTGTCGTGCGATTGCTGCGTGTCATGCGCATCTTCCGAATCCTAAAACTTGTACGCTACCTGCAAGATTCCAACATCTTGTTGCGATCTCTGTTAATGGCGCGTCGTAAGATTCTTATCTTCTTCAGTACTGTGGGTATTCTGGTCACCATTTTTGGAGCGCTGATCTTCGTTATTGAAGGCCCACACAATGGTTTTACGAGTATTCCGAAAAGCATCTACTGGGCGATTGTGACGATCACTACCGTGGGCTACGGTGACATGGTGCCGCAAACGCATCTCGGGAAAGCGATCGCGTCATTAACCATGTTGCTTGGTTATTCGATACTGGCGGTTCCCACTGGCATTATTACCGCAGAATTGAGTAATGAGATGAATGCACATAAAGAACTAGTAAAATGCCCGAACTGTAACCGCTCCGGCCATGATTCTGATGCGATGCATTGTAAGCATTGTGGTAGTGAGTTAGCGGATCCTGATAATCGCGTCGTGAGTGCAGACGAAGAGGATTAAAATCGGGAATCGGGAATCGGGAATCGGGAATCGGGAATCGGGAATCGGGAATCGGCGATATTTTGTCTTTCTGGGGATAGATTCTGCAACACGTTTTAGAATGTAGTTTCTTTCACTTACCTTCTAACGTAACGCTTCCGGTTATTGGAGCGCTGCATTCTGAACGCCCTTGTATTCTAACTCCACGATCAAAAAAGCCGATGACTTCACATCGGCTTCTACATAACTTTTGGCCCTCAAGAAACAAACATTTCCTATGGGTAAGGCCTATTCTCGACTTAACAACCGTCAGTGAACACTTCCACCTTGTATTCATCACCCGGCTCCATTGCCGCGGTGTACTTCACGTAGCATTGCGTATCTTCAATCGCTTTGTTGTACGCGCTTTCGTCATCAGGATCAGCGTCAATATATTCAGATCGAGTCACTATCCAAGTATCAGGATTGCTTACTGATCCATGGTTATGCGCCCCCCATACCCACTCTTTTGTAAGATCGTGATATCCAGACTCGATATCTAGGAAGTTTTCCATCCCTTCCCTTTGAACAGCCGGATAACCATATTGGACAGAGCCGTAACCTTCAACACTGTAAGACTCTTCATGTTCCATTCCTTCTACAGCAGTTTTGCCAAAAGCCATCTCCGCAGCATTATGAACGGAGCCACCTAGTCCCTTAATGACAGCTTCTCTAGCATCATGTTGAAGATTTAAAAACTTAGGTGCGGCAACAACGGCTAGAATGCCGAGAATTACGATGACAACCACTAACTCTATGAGAGTAAAACCTTTTGTATTCTGTTTCATTACCGCACTCCAATTGATTAAATTCGCGGCAACGTTATGCAACAAAAGTCAGCTTACTGTCATTGAAATATCAAAAAAGCGCCCAGTTGGGCGCTTTCAAAATAGACATCTCAGAGTTGAGACAAATTAAGCCTTTTCAGCAAGAATGATGCGTAGAGTACGACGTAGTGGCTCTGCGGCGCCCCATAGAAGTTGATCACCGACTGTGAACGCGTTTAGGAAGTCATCGCCCATCGCCATCTTACGTAGACGGCCTACTGGAATAGAAAGCGTTCCTGTTACTTTCGCTGGAGTGAGTTCTTGAGCCGTGATGTCACGGTCGTTTGGAATCACTTTAACCCAATCGTTATGCGTTGCGATGATTTCTTCAATCTCATCCATTGGTACATTTTGCTTCAGCTTGATAGTCAATGCTTGAGAGTGACAACGCATCGCACCGATACGCACACATGTGCCATCGATTGGCACTGGCGCATCTTGGAAACCAAGGATCTTGTTCGCTTCTACACCCGCTTTCCACTCTTCCTTACTCTGACCATTGTCGCGTTTAATGTCGATCCAAGGAATCAAAGAGCCAGCTAGTGGCACACCAAACTTATCTGTTGGGAATGAAGAGCTGCGCATTGTGTCGGCAACTTTCTTATCAATGTCTAGAATAGAGCTTGCTGGATTAGCCAATTCAGAGCTTACAGAATCGTTGATCACACCCATCTGAGAAATCAGCTCACGCATGTTTTGTGCACCTGCGCCAGACGCTGCTTGGTACGTCATTGCACTTGTCCACTCAACCAAACCTTTCTCGAACAGGCCACCAAGACCCATGAGCATCAAGCTAACGGTACAGTTACCACCAACAAAGGTGTTAGTGCCGCCGTGAATGCCTTGTTGAATTTGCGCTAGGTTTACAGGATCTAGAGTAATGATGGAGTCTTCTGCCATACGAAGTGTCGAAGCCGCATCGATCCAGTAACCTTTCCAACCAGCTTGACGAAGTGCTGGGTAAACTTTCTCTGTGTAACCGCCACCTTGACACGTAATCACTGCGTCAAGTTGTTTTAAACTGTCAATATCGAACGCATCTTGAAGTAGACCAGCTTCTTTACCTAGGTTTGGAGCTGGGATACCTATTTGAGACGTGCTGTAGAAAACTGGCTCGATCAGATCGAAGTCTTTCTCTTCGACCATGCGCTGCATCAGAACTGAACCGACCATGCCGCGCCAACCAACTAAACCTACTCTCATCGCATTAACTCTCCATGTATATTTTTGAAACTTTCTCCATAGTTCAATTTTCGCCACAAAATCTCAAGCCCTAATTTGCAAATAAACACAACTTTTTTAACGTTTGCCGCGAATTTTTATAATCCCAGTTATTTTCTTCTCTTTTCTTATTGATTAACCATCTAATTCCGCCCAGAAAACTGTGAACGTCACGCGATAAGGTCTTACCACTCAGTGAGAAAACAACAAGTGCAGCACATATTT
The DNA here is from genome assembly GCF_030248355.1 of Vibrio sp. B172a. Lineage (NCBI taxonomy): Bacteria > Pseudomonadati > Pseudomonadota > Gammaproteobacteria > Vibrionales > Vibrionaceae > Vibrio > Vibrio sp. B172a. The sequence goes on from NZ_JAHGAC010000007.1 coordinate 299,745, forward strand.
TTTACATCACAAAACATTTCAAACTATTAAACTTAAAGTTTTTTAGTTATTAATTTCACAAGCAAACGTTTATGCGGACGAAAGTCAAGATAAAGCACCAAATGTTCGAAATATAATTTTTGTTAATGTATGTTAGGCGCGATTAAAACAGGGAGCGGCCTTCCTCTATTGCTCCATGAACGACAGAGGCACATATGAAGCAAGTTACAACACGTCTTCCTAGTCTGATACAGGTATTTATCTCACTAGGTTTGTTTCTTCTTTTGGCATTTTCATTTACTGCCAAACTAGACCTTCCAATTCAGCTCGCGCTGTACATTGGTTGGTTCATTATCATCCTATTGGGGTTAAGACTCGGCCATCAATACAAAGACCTAGAAAAAGCAGCATTAAACGGTATTTCTAATGGTTTGGGCGCAGTACTTATTCTTCTTGCGGTAGGTGCCTTAGTGGGTACTTGGATCTCTGGTGGTATCGTACCAACCATTATCTACTACGGTCTGAAAGCCATTCACCCTTCTATCTTCTTACTGGCGACCATGATCATTTGTTCTCTGACTGCATTGGCAACAGGTACATCTTGGGGTGCGGCGGGTACAGCAGGCATTGCTATGATGGGTATCGGTCAAGGTCTTGGTGTTCCAGCACCAATCACTGCGGGTGCGGTTCTATCGGGTTGTTACTTTGGTGACAAGATGTCTCCACTTTCAGATTCAGTGATCCTTGCGTCTTCTATGTCGAATGTAGAAGTGGTTGAGCACATCAAGGGCATGCTGCCTATCGCGCTGATCAGCTACATCATCACAGGTATCATGTTTACCGCATTTGGCTTCCACTTCGCAGGTAAAGTGGATATGAGCCAAGTGGATTCTGTTATTCAGGCAATGGAACAACAATTTTTCATCACGCCTTATTCCTTTGTCCCAGTGATCATCGTATTGGCTCTATTGGCGATGCGCATGCCTTCTTTCCCTGTGATCAGCTTCGGTTCACTACTAGGTATTATCTGGGCAGTGATGATTCAGGATGTAGACTTCCTAACGGCATTTAATACCGCTTGGGCACCATTTGCGATTTCTTCAGGCGTGGATTTCATTGACTCGATTCTAAACCGTGGTGGCATGTCTTCTATGCTGGGCTCTGTTGCTGTGATCGTATTTGGCCTAGGTTTTGGCGGCCTACTAGATAAGGTTGGCGTACTAGAAACGATTGCAAAACTGTTCGAACGACGCGTTCAAAGCGCAGGTTCACTGGCAACCAGCACAATTGGTACGGCCTTCATGGGTAACGTATTCGGTTCTGCGATGTACGTATCACTGATTCTTACTCCTAAGATCTGTGCGAAGAACTACGACCGCCTTGGCTACAAACGCAAGAACCTTTCTCGTAACGCAGAGTTTGGTGGCACGCTGACATCCGGTATGGTGCCGTGGAGTGATAACGGTATCTACATGGCGAGCATCTTGGGTGTGGCAACATTGTCGTATGCGCCGTTCATGTGGCTGAGCTTCGTGTGTATCATCGTGACCATCTTTACTTCTTACATGGGCTGGTTTGTTGATAAATGCGAACCAACGGCTCCAGCAACAGAAGAACAAACAGAAGCTGAACTAAAGCAACAAACAGCTTAAGGCTTCAGCTTTCTATAGCTAGAAACCTTCCATGAACAAAAAAGGACCGATGATTCGGTCCTTTTTTGTGTCTGCTATTTCGTGTTGTGACTTCTAAATAATTACGCCGATTTAGTGCTGGCTCTTACCGCAGAGCGCTTACCCAAGGCATAACCAAGTACGAGAGGAGCAAAGAAGATCACTAGGATAAACAGAATAAAGTAGATGATGGTGCTCTTCACAAGCTCAATCAATTTGTCCATCGCTAGATTCACCACTTCTTGTGAAACATGGTCTAGGTCCTGAGCAAACTTCTCGCGTTCGTTTGTGATGATTTGAGCAATCTCTTGGCGCTCTCTCGCCACCATCAATTCCAAAGCCTGACGCTCATCACTCAACTGAGACAAACGCTCTTCCGTTTTTTGATCAATGTCTTCCACTAGAGGCTGTAATTGAACGGCCATCTGCTCTGCCAAGTTACGCATGTATTCAGGATTGTTGTCGATAAAGTCCTTCAACGACTCAGAAGTCACCTTCAAGCTGTTTAGCGCTGCGTTGACTTGTTCAATACTTGCTGAGCTATTGAGTGCCAGCAACTGCGCTTTCCAAGTCATGATCTTAGGTGTTTGTTCTGAGACCAAACTTAAACGGTCGGATACATCACCGATTGCTTCAGGCATTGTACCAAGCGTGGTAACGGCTTCTTCCTCGCTGATTTGGTTGGCTTGCAACCATGCTCGGTAAGCCGGCGTTCTGATCATGCTTAAGTCAGCAAAAGGATACTTCTCGACAAAGTCTGCCACGAATACCTGGGTCTTTTCGTACACGTCTTTCTTCAATAGCGATTTCGCTAGTTTATCGACTTCTTTTGCCAAATGTTCAGACACTTTTTTTGCTTCGCCAGTCGCAAATAGGTCTTTGCCCGCACCTTCACTGTAGAACTGGTTCATCTGGTGAGTGAACACCCACGTATCAATCAGCGCAGCCATTGGTGAAACTTGGTAAGCAGCAGCTTGAAGCCCTTCTTCCGCATTGATTTTCCAGAGCAGAATATAGGATTGGTTTACTTTATCGCTCGGCTCATAGTTTTCTTGGAGCACATCAGCGGCTTGCTCGACTTGAGCAAAGAATTGCTGAGCATATTCACGCGTCATAATACGCATGTTCAGCTCTTGTTTGGTGAGCGGTACAGTTTGGCTGTCGATTTTCACCTCTAACAGAGAACACCCTGAAAGACTTAAAACCAAACAAGCCACCATCAATGAGGACAGTCGACGGATGGACATGAAATTACCTATGGTCAAAATGTGTAGAACAGGAACAGTGACGAACCAAGGCATCAGGTTCGCGAGCGTCCCTTAAATACCTTAATCTTTTCTATTTTAAGTCAGAGGAATATCAATCCGTTAGCACTTCTCGAATGTTTTCACTATTGAGAACTCTTTCGGCAAAAAGTGTCGTTTTCTGTAACGTATCTTCTAACTGATCCAATTTATCGTCTGAGACTTGCTCGCCTTGTTTGATTAAAGATTCGATATCCCCAGAGATATAGTGTAGCGGCATTGCACCTATACTGCCCGATACCCCTTTCAAACTGTGCGCAACACGTTGAACATGCTCCTTATCCTTCCCTTCAGCAATAAGACCTTTGAGCTTTTCGCTGTCTTCAGCATGATCTTGGATGAACACTTCCAATAACATGCGCACTGACTCTTCATCACCAGACAGCGAGTCGAGCATTTTCTCTATATCAATATAAGGCTCTTTGATGTCTAAATCTTCGCTCTCAGTCGCCATGTTTTGAGTCGGAGGCGTTGCACCATCATCCTCTTTAGGACGAGGAGGTTCTGTTTGAACCACAGATTCAGACAGAACTACCTCGTGTTTCGTTTCTGCCACATGCGCTTTTTCCAAAACAGGAGTAGATGGAAAGGCTGGCGTCTCTTCATTCTTATTTGGCGCTAACGACTCTTTCGTCACAAGCGCTGTTTTAGAGAATAGCGCCCAAGAGATTAGCGCAAGTAAGGAACCACTTACTAACGCAAGAAAAGTGATGTAAAACGTCAGTTTTTGCTCAAGGGTACTAATCACGGAAGCGAGTTGATTTGGGAACTCGGGGTTGAGCAGTTGATTAGAGAGGTGGCTACCCTGCGCATGCGCGGCTAATACGCTTGAAGTTTGGGCTAATCGACGCTGAAATGAGGCTTGTTCTTTGGATTCAAGGTTTTGTGACTCAGTAAACAGAGAATCCAACTCTTGGTATGTGTCAGCACTTGTTGCTGCGTCGCTGAACATGGCTTCCAGCACCAAAGCGCCTAGACGGTAATACATGGTGCGAAGTTGCTCTGAATTGCTGGCAGACTCGCGACTGTTGTGTAACTGATCTGCGAGAGCAACTAGCTCACTGTCGCTCCCAATAAAGGTTCTAGCGCCTTCAAGAAAACGGTCTGTGGAATAAAGCAGCTGAGTTAAATCCGGAGAACCCCACCCGGCAGAATGTTCGCTTTCAAGTTGTAAGCGAACAGCGTAAACAAGTTGGAGCTTAAGAGAGACTTGATCGACGTGTTGTGCACGATAAGGCAATTCGAAGTGGAAGATATTGCGCACCTCGTCCACTTTGCTGCTGAGTTCATCAATGGTCGAGATCGTGCGGATAGTTTGTTGCGCTTGCAGCCAAATACCCACGGCAAATGCACACCACACAGCAAACAAAAGCCAGACAGCTTTTCTAATTCCATCTTTGAATTGCAGCAATGCTTTTCCCTCGACTATTTCTTATTAATAACAAGCATATACCATGAAACACGCGCTGACTGTGCGCACTTCACATAAAAAAAGAGAGCATAATGCTCTCTTATTATCAATTAGTTACGGCTTAACTGATCTTTTAGGTTTGGTGGCGTGCCTTTGATCGTTAGCGTGTCTGTCTCTGGATCGTAGAAAATACGCTCGCCAAGTAACAAGCTATCAAAGCTGATATTCAAACCGCCACCAGCGCCAACGTACTTAGTTAGCTTGCGTACGGTAGAACGGTCACCAGGGAAAGACTCTTCCAACTCGTAGCCTTGCTCTTTGGTAAAGTCCATAAAGCTTGTGCCATCTTGGCTTGGTGGCAACTCACCAGACAGTTCAGAAATTTGTACTTCGTCGCCTGATTTGATTTGCTCGTTACAGTAGTTGTAAACCTGCTTTTTGTACTCGTTCGCTTCTTGCTTCTCAAGCTTAGAATCCGCACAAAAGTCTTCTACCGCTTGCATTAGCACTTGGTTTTGCTGCTTAGTATCTAGACCAACATCCGCTTGTAGGAAATCGAGGAAAAAGTCTGCTACTTTGCGACCAACACGGCCTTTGATGTAAGAAAGGTAACGGTTTGACTCACGGTCTGTGTCGTAACTTGAAAGATCAATGCGCGCAGCAATGTCCATCTTAGTGATGTCTAGGTAATCCGTCGCATCAATATCCAAGCCTTCAGTCACTTTTAGACTTTGGTTCATTGGCAAGATACCAATAAACAAATAGTCAGTTGCTAAGCTTTGGTACTCAGCAAAGACTAAGATACCCTCATCAGCAAATGGGTACTTAATCAGCTCTTCTTTCAAGCGATTTGCACTAATTTGTGAGAAATCATAGAAATCTCTCTCCCCTTTGCGCATTTCTTGAAGCCAAAATTGAAATTCGCTGTCTGATTGGAAAGAGCCGAAACCTTTGCCTGCTTTCGAGTGGAATACGCGATGCAGTTCCGCGACAAGGTTTTCAGTAGAGGTATCGTTTTCTAACGACGCCGGGCGAAGTTTAACAACCAGTTCGTCCTGATCGTTTTTGCACAATTGATGCAGAATAACGTTTGAAAGATGAAGGCTCATAGTGATTTTATCTTGCTACAAGGTTTAAGTTGTTGGGCATTGTAGGTTATCATAAGCCGCTTTTACTATCATTATTAGAGTCTTTATGCCGATTACATCTAAATATACTGACGAACAAGTAGAGAAAATTCTTGCTGAAGTGGGTGCTGTACTTGATAAACACGCTGCCTCTCCTGAGTTGACGCTAATGATTGCGGGAAATATCGCAACCAATGTCTTAAATCAACAAGTTGCTGCTTCACAACGCAAAGTTATTGCTGAAAAATTTGCTCAGGCACTGATGTCTTCTCTTGAAGCGCCGAAAACACATTAATAACGGATAATAGAACAAGTACATGGTAGACAGCGGAAACTCATACGGCGAACGCGTATCTCGACTAGTAGGTTGGGGTCACTGGTTTGCATTCTTCAACATCGTTGCATCGATGTTGATAGGTACACGCTATATCGTTCAATCGCCTTGGCCAGAAACCCTGATGGGGCAATTTTATCTGGCTGCATCTTGGGTTGGTCATTTTGGCTTCCTTGTTTTCGCCCTGTACTTATTAGTTCTATTCCCGCTGACGTTTGTCCTGCCATCAAGGAAACTTTTCCGCTTGGTGGCAGTGATATTCGCAACGGTTGGTCAAACCGTTTTATTGATTGATACTCAAGCGTATCAATCCATTAATTTGCACCTGAACCCTGTGGTTTGGGAGCTGTTGTTTAGCGAAGATAAAAGCGCGATCAGTTCCGATCTCCAACACCTTTTTGTGGTGATGCCGCTTATTTTCCTGGTGCAGCTTGCTCTTTCTGAGTGGGTTTGGCGCAAACAACGCAAACTTTCCCATAAACACGTTGGCCGTCCTTTAGCTGCCGTGTTCTTCTTAAGCTTTATGACCAGCCATTTGGTTTACATTTGGGCTGATGCTTACTTCTACAATCCGATTACTAGCCAACGCTCTAACTTCCCATTGTCATACCCGATGACAGCGAAAAGCTTTATGGAAAAACATGGCCTTCTTGACCGTGAAGAGTACCTAAAACGCTTAGCAGAGAACCAAGGCAACATCGATTTAGTCAGCTACCCATTAGAGAAGCTTGAATTCAATCGTCGTGGTAACAAGTTAAACGTGCTGATGATCAGCGTGAATAACCTTCGTGCGGATGCACTTAACCAGAACGAAATGCCGAACTTGTACAAGTTTGCGCAAGACAATCAAAACTTTACGAATCATTACAGCTCAAGCAATGACACTTACGGTGCATTTGGCTTGTTCTATGGCTTACCAAGCAGTTACGCGAGCAGCATCAAAGCGCAAGGCAGTGCGCCAGTATTACTAGACGTACTAAAAGATCAGGATTACAGCTTTGGTCTATTCAGCGGTAATGGTTTTGAAGATGACCTGTATTCAGAAGTTATCTTCCGAGGCTTGAATCTGGCTAATGAACTAGATGGCACACAAGCCCATACCGACAAACAGTCGATTGCAGCATGGAATACATGGCTAACTGAACAAGCGAAAAAGCCTTGGTTTAGCTACATCGAAGTTACCACTGTCGACAACTTTGAATCTGAGCCGATGGCTGCTAACGAAGAAATTCCAGCCAGCGAACGATTTAAGAAAGCTTACGAGCAGTCAGTGAAATCCGCAGATAAAACCGTTGCAGAAATTATTGCTGCTTTAGAAGCAAATGAGTTACTGGCGAACACCATCGTGGTTATTACCTCGAATCACGGCAGTGAGTTTAACGAAACCAATACCAACAGCTGGGGAGCAAACAGCAACTACAGCCGTTACCAACTCCAAGTACCTATGGTGATTCACTGGCCGGGCATGCTACCAGCTGAGTTTACGCACAGTACAAGCCACTTAGATTTGTCTGTAACGCTTTTACAAGACATGTTGGGTGTCTCTTCAAACCCTTACGATTACAGCAGTGGCCGTAACTTATTTGATGAGAGCCGTCGCCGCTGGATTCTAGCTGGTGACACGCGTGAAATCGCACTTATCACTAGCTCACAAACAACCGTTATAGACAAATTCGGTAACTATAAGCTCTATGACGACAATTATAAGCGTTTGAGAGAATCTACACCGAAGCTCCCAGTGCTAATGCAAGGGCTGACAGAACTTCAGCGCTTCTATTCAAAAAGCAATTAATTGAACAAAAGCTCTCCACTCGGGGAGCTTTTTCGTTTCTTTTCTCCACAAACAACACAAAATCGTGCAGTAAACATCCAAACGGTTCATTTTGGGGTTTACAAGATTTTCAAAGCCTTATATTATTCGCGTCAACAACGGAGAGATGGCTGAGTGGTTGAAAGCACCGGTCTTGAAAACCGGCATACGTTAATAGCGTATCTAGGGTTCAAATCCCTATCTCTCCGCCACATTTAGAAAGCTCGTTGAGAAATCAACGAGCTTTCGTCGTTTTAGCACTTGGAAAATTTCGGGATGTCTAAATCACTCCTAGTTGAGCGCAACCCCGAACTAGGCGTCCCCACACTCAGCCAAGTTCAGAAAAAGTCCGTCAAATCCTCTAGGCACTTTCCAATACGCAAGAAAAAAGCCCACTAATATTTAGTGAGCTCTCATCGTTAAGTATTGGTATGAAAGAGTTAGTTTCCTTTCGCTGCCTCAATCCTTTTATCGAGGTCTGGATGAGTACTCAACCACTCAGGCAACTCTTCATAACCTTGGTTACGGAACAACTCAAACATTTCAGCCATCGGCTTTGCGTCGCCATAAACCTTGAGCATCGCCTCTCTTGCAAATGCATCGGCTTGTATTTCGGCTTCTCTGGAGTAACCACTGGACAACACAAACACACTTGCGCCGGCAAGATTGTCCACGATGCCAGAGCTTTCACCAGTTAACAGGGCGACACCAACAGAAAGGACACTCGAATACACCAACCTCTTTAGCATGTGGCGATGATGAATATGACCAAGCTCGTGAAGAATAATACTGTCCAACTGTTGCTGATTTTTAGACAACGCAACTAATTCATCGAGCAGCACAATCTTTCCACCAGGTAAGGCAAACGCATTCGCTCCTAGCTCAGAAGATCGGAAAACAATCTCTACTTGGTAAGGCAACGCCTCTAACTGTGTTAAGTGCTGCTCTACCCTGCTTCGAATGGCTTCTTGTTCGGCTTTACTCAGCTCGCTCGGTTCCCAACGGGAATCCAAACTTTCGAGTACCTTTTCGCCAAGTACAACTGAGACACTGTCAGGAATCGCGTATGCGACTTTGTCGCTCACCCAAGGTAACGCGTAATAATATCCCCCGAGCACAACGGCAATACATGCCATCGCAGACACGACCCAAGCAAGCCAGTTCGATTCAATTTTATCAACAAAGCTCGACCTTTTATTTGCCTCCAACCACCGAGACACTTCTTCAGTATGCTCGGTAACGAAAACCCAACCATTGGGCAGCTTAAATCTGACGGGTAAATTGCCTACTGGAGCAGTAATGTCCGCATGTTGCTGATCACAGCTAAAAATATTGTCAGCAACAACCAAACTCAGCGAGTTAGCTTGAGCGACATCCAATCTGGCTTGGTGTCGCTCAGAGCTTTTTGGTGGAAACGCGGTTCCTTCAAACTGCATTAACCGATTCCAACACCGAGATCGAAGGCTTGTGCAACTTCATCAGAAATCGCTGATTTCACTTTTGAATCTTGGTCTGCTGCTTTCAGTTCGCTCATGTCTCCAACGACGACCGTCTTGTCAGCAACATAGCGAGAAGTACGAACCATTACCCATGGTCTCGCAATACTCAAGGTCACAACTTGTAATAGGAAGTTTGAGATAATCAGCCACATGTAGCCATCAACTGTATAGGTAGACTTAAAGGTAAAGTTGTTTTCTTCTTGCCCTTCTTTTTCTAGCTTCATTTTAGAGAACAAGTAGTTACGAGTTCTTGTTGCTGTGTATGCCGTCAAGCCGATGGTTAAGCCAATCATACCAAGGTACATAACTACCATTGTAATGACAGGGCTAGATTCATTCAGTGAAGCCAAGTCGCCCGTTGCTGCTTCCATTAGCCCTGAGCTCCCAACCATCACAATGACCGCTACAATCGCAAGCGCGACAGCTGTGCTAAGACCGATTGCTACGGCTTTCAGGTAGGTTTTTACAAAGAAACTGGTTTCAAGTTCGCCACTAAACTGCCAATCACCATAACGGTAGCCATTAACAAAGTAGCGTTGAACGCCAACCACAACCCAACCATAAAGTGCAGCCATAACGACGACTGAGCAAAGCCCTAAAATAACCGACGCAGCTTGTGAAACGCTTGCAACCGCCACACAGATACCAATGAAAACCATGACCGCCAGCGCAGCACCAAAGCCTCGGCCAAGTATGGTGATGTATGCATCTTTCAGTGACGAATTAAAAGAGAAGTGAACATTGCGGTAACTCGTCATTGCAGAATCAAATCGTGCGTTGCTCCATAACAACCATGGCAGGGCGACATAAAACAGAAGTAAGAGCACAAGCGCCAGTTGGGGAATGAATGAGTTTGCGATACCCCATACCAATACAATCGCCAGCGCGACTAAACGCCCCTTTAAGATTTGCATTGGCTCGGCATGATACTCAAAGTTATCACCGTCGATGTACGTGTTACCGTAGAAGTAGCGTTTTGTTCTTACTTTGGCCCAAGCAGAGTAAATTCCGAGCGTAACGATAGAAAGTAGAACATTGACAATCCAGATGCCAAAAAACTCTCCTCCTCGCCCTTTAAAAGAGATGGTATTGGAAATGCGTTGATGGTTCATATACAGTCCGAATAGTTTATTTAATTTTATGAATTTAAAGGCGTTATCCTATCTCATTCATAAATTGATAAACTTGACTGCCATAAGCAAACTAAACATTAATTATTTATAAAATACATATTAATTATGAATTCAAATTCACCGAAAAAATAGTTTAATGGTCATTTCCGCGCAAATGAAAGCACCTAAAGTGATAGAAACCACCCACTCAGTGAATTTAATCGACAATAGCTCATTATCACTAAAAAACTCAAAAACTTGAGACGTCACCTTACCAATCAAAAGGTTAGTTGCTGATTACATTTTTTATCAGGCGAATTGTAAGGTGTTTATAACTATCTAAATACCGCGAAGCCCCCTAGTATTCGCCTCGGCATAAGGCAGGAGCATCTTCTTTCTGCATTAGCTAAATCCATCCATTTGTTGTTTTAGACAACGTCAAAGGCTAGGAAAATAAAATTGGGAAAGGATTCCCAGCCCTAAATGTTCATTCGAGAACTGAGTCCATTACCTTGATTTTCAACATTCTAGATTCAGTCTTTAAAAACGAATTTAGCGGCATTTAATAACTGCATATGAATAGGCACCAAATCCGCGTGTTCACTTCGATAACCACCACCAACGACAGCCGCGACAGGAATACCTTTGTCTTTCATCAACTGCATTAAGAAACGGTCTCGCTCAAATATGCCCTCCGTCGACACGTTGAAGTAACCCAGTTCGTCGTCGACATGAATATCCACACCAGCGTCATATATCACCATGTCTGGACGATGCAAGTTAATCGCCATCTCGACGACCTCTTTAAACGTCATCAAATACGTTTCATCATTGGTATCACGACTCAAAGGGACGTCAAGATCAGAGTCTGGCTTTCTCGCCGGGAAGTTTTTATCGCAATGGAAAGACAAGGTGACAATGTCGGGTTCACTTTCACAAATCGTTGCCGTGCCATCGCCATGGTGGACATCACTATCGATGATCATCACTTTATCGACGTGTTCATGATCAAGCATGTGCTTAGCAGCAATCGCCAGATCGTTGAACAGACAAAAACCACTGCCAAAGTTTTTGTGCGCATGATGATAGCCACCGCTTAGGTGAATCGCGACGCCATGTTCTAATGCCTTTTCTGCGGTCAGTACCGTTCCGGCGGTGGATGTCAGTGTCCGTGTTATCAACGCCTCACTCCAAGGAAACCCAATTCGACGCATTTTGGCCGCAGGCATAGCTCCCGTCACCAACAAGTCGACATACTCCTCATCATGCACGCGTTTAATATCATCCGTACTTAGAGGGCTTGGTTGGAAGCATTCAATTTGCCCTCCCCAATCTTCACTCGCGAGTTTCTCCATCACAGCTTGATAAAGATAGCGATATTTCATGATCGGGTAACGGTGACCATTTGGTAGATCGAGTTGCGAGTAAATAGGGTGATAAATCAGTGGCAGCATGAGACATTCTTTTCATAAAACGTTGTGAAATAGTACCAACTCCCAGAGTTGATTAAAAAGAAATTTAATTGATAATGATTTTCAATATCAATTAAATTTCTACCTGTTATGAATAAAACCTTATATACGATACTCGGCGCTTTCTTTGGTTCTTTCTGCGCGATGTCTCTGTTCATGTCGATGATGTTAGGTGCATGGTGGTTAGTTGATTTTATCGCCCTTAGCTAACACAATGGTTCTGTTTCCACTTAACCCCATTGAATCAGACAGATAGGTGTACTCATGAGTCAGACAGTCTTTATTACTGGTGCAAATCGCGGTATCGGTTTGAGTTTAACCGAGCTCTATTTGCAACAAGGCGCTCAAGTTCACGCGACAAGCCGTAACCTAACAGAAAGTAAAGAACTACACGCATTAGCATCGCGTTATAGTACCTTGGTGCTACATGAATTGGACGTGACGGATTACCAACGAGTCGCCCAACTCGCAAGCGAACTCCCAGCAATCGAGCTGCTGATCAACAATGCTGGTTACTACGGACCTAAAGGCTATGGTTTTGGTAACACCGACATCGAAGAATGGCGACAAGTCTTCGAGATAAATACCATCGCTCCTTTGAAGCTAGTGGAAAGTTTTTATCCGCTGCTACAACAAGGCAAAGCGAAAAAAATTGCGTGTATCTCCTCTAAAGTTGGCAGCATGACGGAAAACACCTCTGGTGGTGGTTACATCTATCGCTCTTCCAAAGCAGCGCTCAACTCTGTTGTTAAAAGTTTGAGTAATGACCTAACCGATGAGGGATTCACTGTTTTGGCACTTCATCCGGGATGGGTACGTACTGAAATGGGTGGGCCAAATGCGCTTATTGACACCCAAACGTCAGCTGATGGTTTAGCAAAGGTGATTGAGCAAAGCACGCAAGAAAATTCGGGGCAGTTTATTAACTATGATGGCACCGAACTTCCTTGGTAATAGTCAACTATCAATAAGTTAACGTAAGGCGACGAAAGGTTCTTATTTTCGTCGCCCATTCTCCACTTCTCCAATCTCAATACTTAACTTGAATTTCACCATTTCCTATCCAGACTTAGTGAGGTATTAACCCCGCTAAGGAGAGTAACCATGGCAGCAGATAAAGATCTGGTGAATTTCAGTGAAGATCATGAGCTCAATTACTGCTTAAGAAGTGCAGGTAAACGTCAAACTCAAGCGAATCGCGATACGCTGATCGACTTAGGACGACAAGTAAAACAGGATTTGGGCAAACGAGTGTTAACTCAAGATGATGTCAGAGGCGCAATCGACAAGAACGATAACTTGTTCGACTAGCCATGACCTTAATATAAGAAAGCGGCACTGGATGGTGCCGCTTGATTGGAAGTAAACATGAGTTACTTAGAGGATTTACGTTTGGTGGCCGTCGTTTTTGATGCACCAGATTTGTTGTAACTGCGCTTCTTACGCTTGAATGCTGGTCGCTCTACTTTAGGAAGATGACGCAGAGATTCCGGAATCGGACCTGACTTTACCTCCCCCATCAGCCCGTCTATGCGTTGTTCTAACGCTTGCATGAAAGGTTGATATGCTTGGTTTCTTTCTGCCATTCCTTGTAATTGGTGTTCCCAATGCGCAGTCATATCCGGGTACGTCGAGTCCATTGGCAAAGCGTGGATCAAGCCACGTCCTGCTGGTGAGCTCAAAATCGATTTCCCCTGACGAGTCAGCAATTGGCGTTTGAACAAGGTATCAAGAATGCCAGCTCTCGTCGCTTCTGTGCCCAAGCCATCAGTTTCACGCAATATCTTCTTTAGCTCTTTATCTGCCACATAACGAGCGATTCCCGTCATGGCTTGAAGCAGTGTCGCTTCAGTAAAGTGCTTTGGCGGCTCTGTTTTACGATCTTTGATTTCACCTTCACGACAAGTCAGCACGGTGCCCTCAGCAAGTGGCGGCACAGCATCGATACCATCGTCTTCTTTGTCCGTTTTCCCCATCAACGCTTTCCAGCCCGGAGAAACAAGCTGGCGACCTTTAGCGATAAACGTACCACCAGCAATATCAAAGACGAGCTTCGCTTCCGCGTAAACTGCAGCTGGATAGAATTGCATTAAATATTGACGTGCAATGAGCTGATACACCTTCATCTCATTACCAGACAACGCATTCACATTCGCTTGTTTTGGTGTTGGAATGATTGCGTGGTGAGCATCGACTTTTTTGTCGTTCCACGCTTTAGACTTAATCGATAAGTCCGCACCTTGCACCGCGCTTTGTAGCTCTTTGGCATTGTTGGCAATAGCGGAAGTGACAGAACCCGCTTGTGAATAATGCTCCATCGGTAAGTAACGACAATCAGAACGTGGGTACGTGATCAGTTTGTGCTTCTCATACAACGCCTGACAAGTATCCAAAACCTGTTGGGCACTCATGCCATAGCGTTTGGCAGCATCAATCTGCAAGGCTGATAATGAATAAGGAAGTGGCGCAGACTGTTTAGTTTGCTTTTGCTCGGATTCCGTGACTTTCGCAGGCTGGTTAGCAATGCGATTCGCCACATTCTCGACGAGCTTTCGGTTAAGAACTCGACCTTCTTCATCTTGCCAAGGTTTGCATGCCTCGCTTGGCTTCCAACGAGCGCGAATATCAAACGAACCATTTTGATCTTGATAAGGGATCAATGCATGCAGAGTGAAATAGTCTTTAGGTACAAAGTTTTCGATTTCTTCGTCGCGACGTACCACCAAACCAAGTACAGGAGTTTGGACTCGCCCGACCGATAATACGCCTTGGTAGCCTGCTTTTTGGCCCAGCAAAGTATAGGCGCGAGACATGTTCATTCCGTAAAGCCAATCAGCGCGAGAACGCGCCAAAGCTGAAACAGAAAGAGGAATAAAATCGCGATTGCTGCGCATCGAGCTTAATGCACGCTTGACCGCGGGTAAGTTCAAGTCTGAAATTAGAAGTCGTTGTGTCGCTTCTTTCTTGGTTTTGGAAAGCTTACAGTAATCCAACACCTCATCCACCAACAATTGCCCCTCTCGATCCGGGTCGCCTGCATGGATAACTTCTGTCGCATCTTTAAGGAGTTTACGTATTACCGTGAGCTGTTTACTGGCACTTTTTCTCGGTCTTAGCTGCCATTGCTGAGGAATAATCGGCAAGTCAGCTATATTCCATTTTTTATAGCGTTCATCGTAGGCATCAGGCTCAACTTGCTCTAACAAGTGACCAATACACCAAGTCACGACATCACCATTACCACAACGGATAAAGCCTTGATCTTTCTTTTGAGGGTTTGGTAGTGCAGCCGCAATCGCGCGACCTAGGCTTGGTTTTTCAGCAATAAACAGACGAGACATAAGGTTTTGGAAATCATAATAATTAGGGCCACATTATCTAATGTAGCCCTAACAAATCAAGGAAAACTGTACAGATGAACAGTTATAGCGTCACTTTCTAGCTTACTGAAACTCAACAAACTGAGACAGGTCACGCTCTGGCACTTTCATTGGAGTGCAGCCTGGTGTGCCAAGATATAAGAATCCTACAATTTGATCTTCGCCTTCAAGGCCAAAAGCTTGATGTACTTCAGGATGGAACATCCACTTACCCGAGCGCCAGAAACCTTGGAAACCTTGTGCTACCGCTGCCATTTGCATCGCTTGTGCCGCGCAGCCTGCTGACAGGTATTGCTCGAATGCAGGGACTTTCTCATGTTCTGTCACCTTCGCAATCACCGTGATGACCATTGGCGCACGAAACGGGGCATTTTTTACTTTTTCAACGACCGCTTCTTCACTGTTTTCCGCTTCAGCGGCTTTAACAAGAATGTCTGACAGTTTCTTTAAGCCATCGCCTTGAGCAATCACAAAACGCCAAGGGGTTAAACCCGCGTGATCAGGCGCGCGCAGACCTGCACGAATAATATTCTCCAACGCTTTACCTTCTGGCGCAGGCTCAGACAACTTGGCAATAGAACGACGGTTGAGCAAAAGATCGAGAGCTTCCATGAGCAAGTCCTTATTTGATTGAATTATTATTTTTTACGCAGCTCACTTTAGCATAATCCAAACTTTCGAATAACAACCTGTTTTCTAGGGATTTAGAACAAAAAAAAGCTGCGCACTTGGCGCAGCGATAAAAGGTTAAGAACGAATGAAAAAACTATTTTTGAGGTTACGTTTTAGAGTTTCACAGCAAGTTTGACACCTTGACGAATGGCACGAACCGCATCAAGTTCACCCGCATGATCTGCGCCACCAATAATGTGTAGCTTCTCTCCCAGCTCATGCCACTTGTCTTCAAACGGACGAACCGATTCTTGCCCTGCACAAATCACCACTTTATCCGCTTCTAGCAGTTCTTCTTTGCCATTTACATGAATGTGTAAGCCAGCATCATCAATCTTGTCGTACGACACCCCACCGTATAGGTGCACACCACGTTTCTCTAGCGTACGTTTATGAATCCAACCTGTGGTTTTGCCCGGCCCTTTACCAACACGCCCTTTACGACGTTGAAGCACCCATACTTCTTTATCGCTAACTGCATCAGGGTAAGGATACAAACCGCCCGGTTGAGACATCTCTTTATCAATGCCCCACTCATGCAGCCAATCATCTAATGTTTGACCTACTGGCTCGGTGATCATGGTCGCCACGTCAACACCGATACCACCAGCCCCAACAATCGCAACTTTCTCACCAACAGGCGTTTTATCTCGAATCAGTGTTTGGTAGTCGATCACTTTTTCTGGGTTATCAATACCATCAATTTTTACCTTGCGAGGTTCAACACCCGATGCCATGACGACTTCATCGTATTCGGTCAGCAAGTCGTAATTGGCTTCTGTCTCTAGGTGAAGATTCACACCCGTCTCTTCAATGCGGTTCGCAAAGTAACGGATGGTTTCGCGGAACTCTTCTTTGCCCGGGATCTGCATCGCTAAACGGAACTGGCCACCAATGCGATCGTTCTTCTCAAACAGATCCACTTTGTGCCCACGTTCTGCCAGCGTCGTCGCACAAGCCAAACCAGCAGGACCGGCTCCTACTACCGCAATGTTCTTCTTCTTGAATGCCTCTTCAACAACAATCTCCGTCTCGTAACACGCTAGCGGGTTAACTAAACAACTCGCTCTTTTGCCTTTGAATACATTGTCCAAGCATGCTTGGTTACAGCCAATACACGTGTTGATCAGTTGAGATTTTTCCTGCTCTGCTTTGGCAACAAAGTAAGGGTCAGCGAGGAATGGACGCGCCATCGAAACCATATCGGCATGGCCAGAAGAAAGAATTCGCTCGGCTTCATCTGGGGTATTGATACGGTTACAAGTAATGATTGGCACTGAGACGTGAGGTTTAACTTTTTCTGTCACCCAAGTAAATGCGCCACGAGGAACCTGAGTTGCAATGGTCGGAATACGCGCTTCGTGCCAGCCGATACCAGTATTGATGATGGTGACACCGGACTCCTCTAGCGCTTTTGCCAGCTCAATCACATCTTCAAACGTACTGCCCTGCTCGACCAGATCGAGCATGGAAAGACGGAAGATAATAATGAATTTTTCACCGACCGCCTTACGCACCGCTTTAACAATCTCAACCGGGAAGCGCATACGTTTTTTATAACTGCCACCCCAGTCGTCGTAACGCATGTTGGTACGTTTACATAAAAATTGGTTAATCAAATAACCTTCAGAGCCCATCAGCTCGACACCATCATAGCCCGCTAGCTGAGCCAGCTCGGCACTATTAGCGAAAGCTTCGATGGTCTTTTTGATTTGGCGCTCGCTCATTTCGCTTGGTGCAAATTTGGCGATAGGCGCTTTCATTCCCGAAGCGCTCTGCGCGAATGGGTGCATCGCGTAGCGTCCGGCATGGAGAATTTGTAGGGCTATTTTGCCGCCGTGTTTGTGCACCGCTTCAGTCACAACCTTATGTGCTTTGGCATGTTTTGGCTTACTGAATTCTGCACTCAAAGGATGTAATCGGCCACGTAGGTTTGGAGAGAAACCGCCCGTCACGATTAGACCTACACCGCCTTTGGCACGTTCTTCATAAAACGCCGCAAGCTTTTGTAGTCCTTCTTTGTGCTCTTCTAGACCAGTGTGCATTGATCCCATCAGGACGCGGTTTCGTAGCTGTGTAAAACCTAAGTCCAATGGCTTTAACAAATTTGGGTACATGGCAGACATCACTAAACATCCATTTTTATTGTTGTGGTCTGACCACAGTACGCCGCAAAAACCAAAAAATCAAACAGGCGTTTACATTTTTGCAACACAAGTCAATCTCACGTTAAAGTATGCCAATTGTTGAATTGCCGTGATAAGCTAAAAAAATTGTTATCTTTTGAGATCTTAGAGATAAGAACCCATACTTTGTAAGATTAGGGAATGACTATCTCGTTATGGAGACAAGATGAAAAAACTCTTCAAATTTATTGGTCTGATATTCAAGGGGATATGGAAAACCATCACCTTTGTCAGACTCGCGCTGATGAATCTGATCTTCTTAGTGATGATTGCCGTCTTCTACTTTGCCTTTACATACACTGGTGAAGGTCAGCCTACCGTCGATAAAGAATCGGCACTTGTGATGAACCTATCTGGTCCTATCGTAGAACAGCGACGTTATGTCAATCCTATGGATTCGGTAGCTGGCTCTATTCTGGGTAACGAAATCCCGAAAGAGAACGTGCTGTTCGACATCGTAGATACTATCCGTTATGCGAAAGATGACCCGAAAGTGTCGGGGTTGGTTCTAGCGCTTCGCGATATGCCAGAAACTAACCTGACGAAACTTCGTTACATTGCAAAAGCACTGAATGAGTTCAAAACTTCAGGCAAGCCTGTGTACGCAGTCGGTGATTTCTACAACCAAAGCCAGTACTACCTTGCAAGTTACGCAGATAAAGTCTTCCTAGCTCCAGACGGTGGCGTATTGATTAAGGGCTACAGCTCTTACTCTATGTATTACAAAACCTTGTTAGAGAAGTTAGACGTATCGACTCACGTGTTCCGCGTGGGTACTTACAAGTCAGCAATTGAACCATTCATCCGTGACGATATGTCGGATGCAGCAAAAGAGTCAGCAACGCGCTGGATCACTCAACTTTGGAGTGCGTTCGTTGATGACGTCGCAACCAACCGCAAGATCGACGCCAAAGTACTCAATCCGACTATGGATGAATTGCTTGCAGAGATGAAATCGGTAGATGGTGACCTAGCACAACTGGCCGTAAAAATGGGCTTAGTCGACGAACTGGCTACTCGCCAAGATGTACGTAAGCTGTTTGCGAAAGAGTTTGGTAGCGATGGTAAAGACAGCTACAACGCGATTGGTTACTACGACTACCTAGCGACCATGCGCCCTAATCTCGCGCCGTCAGAAAACGACATTGCAGTGGTCGTCGCAAGCGGCACAATCATGGATGGTCAACAACCACGCGGCACTGTTGGCGGCGATACAGTTGCAAGCCTACTTCGTCAAGCACGCAATGACGACAAAGTGAAAGCTGTTGTACTTCGCGTTGATAGCCCTGGTGGTAGCGCGTTTGCCTCTGAAGTCATTCGCAATGAAGTAGAAGCGCTGAAAGAAGCAGGTAAACCTGTGGTGGTTTCAATGTCGAGCCTTGCAGCATCTGGTGGTTACTGGATCTCGATGAGTGCAGATAAGATCGTTGCTCAACCAACGACTCTGACAGGTTCAATTGGTATCTTCAGCGTAATCACGACTTTCGAGAAAGGTTTCAACAAACTTGGCATCAGCACTGACGGTGTTGGCACATCTCCATTCTCTGGTGACGGCATCACGACGGGCCTCTCTACTGGCGCTTCTGAGGCGTTCCAATTGGGTATTGAGCACGGCTACAAACGCTTTATTTCTCTGGTTGGTTCAAACCGAGATATGTCATTAGACGAAGTCGATAAAGTGGCACAAGGTCGCGTTTGGACAGGCCAAGATGCACTGTCTTTCGGTCTAGTAGACCAAATGGGTGACTTCGATGATGCTGTGAAACTGGCAGCGAAACTTGCTGAAGTTGAAAACTACGAAATCTACTGGGTTGAAGAGCCTCTTTCACCAACTGAGCAATTCATTCAAGAATTCATGAATCAGGTGAAAGTCTCTTTGGGCATCGATGCTACGAGCTTTCTTCCAAAGAGCCTTCAGCCAGTCGCGCAACAGTTTGAACAAGACGCGAGCATGATGCAAAGCTTCAACGATCCAAAAGGTCAGTACGCCTTCTGTTTGAACTGCGAAGTGCAATAGCTTTCCCAGCTTAGCCAAAAAGGGGCATCTCTGTGCGAGATGCCCCTTTTTATTAGATGTCATTTCGCTATAATCCCCGCCACTGTTCCCCCTACATGAAATAAAGTAGAACGATGACTAGAAAACACATCTACATCGCTTACACCGGTGGCACCATCGGTATGCAAAAATCGGATCACGGCTACGTGCCTGTGGCTGGCTTTATGGAAAAACAACTAGCCAGTATGCCCGAGTTCCACCGACCAGAAATGCCGGAATACACCATTCATGAGTACGAGCCTCTGATCGACTCATCTGATATGACACCGGCAGACTGGCAGCAAATCGCAGACGACATCCGTGATAACTACGATAAATACGATGGCTTTGTGATTCTGCATGGTACTGACACCATGGCATACACAGCTTCTGCTTTGTCTTTCATGTTGGAAAACCTAGGTAAGCCAGTAATCGTAACAGGCTCACAAATTCCTCTAGCTGAACTGCGCTCAGACGGCCAAGCAAACCTGCTGAATGCACTGCATATTGCGGCAAACTACCCTATCAACGAAGTGACGTTGTTCTTCAACAATCAGTTGATGCGCGGTAACCGCAGCACTAAGTCTCATGCAGACGGTTTTAATGCCTTTACTTCACCAAACCTTCCACCACTATTGGAAGCGGGTATCAACATCCAAATCAGCAACAACATTGCTGTAGGTGAGCAACCAGAAGGTGAGTTCAAAGTACATAACATCACACCTCAACCTATCGGCGTGATCACCATGTATCCGGGCATTTCGCACGAAGTCATTCGCAATACACTTCGTCAGCCAGTTAACGCAATGATTCTACTGACATTTGGTGTGGGTAATGCCCCTCAAAATCCAGAATTACTTGGTCATTTAAAAGAAGCGTCTGAGCGTGGCGTTATCGTCGTGAACCTAACTCAGTGTTTGGCTGGTAAAGTTAACATGGGTGGTTACGCAACAGGCTGTGCTTTGGCAGATTCCGGCGTAATCAGCGGTTTTGATATGACACCAGAAGCGGCATTGGCAAAACTTCACTACCTTTTGAGCCAAGATTTGTCGTACGAAGAAATCAAGCAAAAGATGCAAGAAGTGTTGCGTGGCGAAATGAGCCTGTAAACGGTTATCTTCAACATCCGAAATACGAAAAAGCCCAATTTACAAAATTGGGCTTTTTACTTTGAAAGAGGCGTGTTGTTTAGTTCAAGTTTGGGTTCACTCGAACGATGTCTTGCTCTTCTCCACTGAATTGCTTCTTCAATTCTTGCTTAGATTTAAAGCTGATTTCGCCACCAGCAGCGACCGTCATGTGCTGCGCCTCGGTGTTATGTTTTGATTGATACAACATCACAGCTTGCATACATGAGTCTCGCTGCTCTTGGGAAAGTGGTGTACCCTCAGGCCATCTTCCTGTCTCTACTGCGTAAACCAATCGCTCATAGACTTCTGGAGTTATCGCATTTAATAATTGTTCTGCGTCCATAATGTACCTTCTTATTACATTCTATTTACAGAACATAACGGTATAGAAAGCAGAGTCAAGAGCTCGAAAATGAATTGGTGTAACGGATCACAAGCAAAACCATGAAACGAACATACTGGTTACTCGCAGGCCTTGCCAGCCTGACACTAACAGGTTGCTTCGAAGGCAACGTCACCACTGAAGAATTGTGCCAAAAGAACCCACAGCTTCGTTGTGAAAACTTGAATATGGACGATGGTCAATGTCGCATACCTCGTACCAATTTGGTTTGGCATCGCTTTGAGCTACTCAAAGATCCATCAGAAGCCAATCAAGTCATCGAATACGGGTTAGTTGCTGAGTATCGCAAATGTTTAGAACTCGCGTCACAGATCACTCCGATTGATCAAAGCGCGCTAAAACGTAAAAGATTTGATGCCTTGGTGCACAGCATTGATGAGCTGGATCGTATCGTCAATAACTTAAAAGGCTCTAATGACCCAGCAACACTTTACTTCTTGTGGTCTCAAACGGGTGACGACCAAGCACGTCGTCAGTTTTTACAAATGGAAGGCAAACCAGAGCTCAATACCGCAGAAATGCAGTACGCACTCGCCACCTTCTATACCAACCGCGATCCACAAAAGACATTAACATTACTTCATAATTCGCTATCGATGTCGAACGAAGACAACTTGAAACCAGAAATTTTGAAGTCATTGGCCAGCATTAACCAAGGTCTAGGTAACAAAGAACAGGCTTACTTATGGGCCATGGTTGCAAAGCGCTATGATGTCCCGCTTGCTGACGAGCAACAATTGCAACGCATGTTTAACTTTGCCGACCCAGAGAAATATGAGCAATTAGATGATCTGGCTAAATCTATATCTAAGGCAATAGATAAAGGGAATTATTCACCAAGGATGATCCCTAGCGATTTATAAAATAAAAAACTCCCGTTCATGTCGGAAGTTTTTTATTTCTACAGTAACGGTTCAGTATTTTATTAATTGAAAGGATGAAACATTCTTTCTACCAAAACTGGCGTTATTGATCGGATTTGTTGAAAATTAACGACACCGAGTTGACACAAAAACGCTCACCCGTTGTTTGCGGTCCATCTTCAAAAACGTGACCTAAATGGCTGTCACAAGTGGCACATCGAATCTCAGTTCGGACCATTCCGTGACTCAAATCCTTGAGATAACGCACCGCAGAGTCGTTAATCGGGGCATCGAAACTCGGCCAACCACAGCCAGAGTCATACTTGTTATCGGAGATAAATAGAGGGGTGTTGCAACAGGTACAGGCATACACACCTGTCTCTTTATTATGAAGCAGTTTACCGGAGAACGGAGGCTCTGTGCCTTGCTCGCGACAGACGCGAAACTCTTCCTCAGAGAGCTGCTCGCGCCACTGTTCATCGGACTTCGTTACTTTTCTTCCGCTTTGTTCTACCAATTTCTGTTCCTTATTTCTTATTTTTGGCAATGACTTTTTTAGCAAAAAACTTGCTTCTCGTAACAGTTGTAGCACATACTTTCTCACCAGGACACCATGTGTAATTAATTTGATACGAGTTCTTATCTCGAAAGTTATATTACGCCAACTGGAATGTAGAATAACCAGTTAAAAGTTTAAAAAACGAGCATTTGCGAAGAATTGTTAAAAAAAGCGTCGCTTTTTTTTGACTTTAAACAAGTTAAGTCCGATTATCTGTTGCAGATGTTTACTGGATTTTGTAATTTTACTACCAGTTATCTTTAATCAGAAATTAAGTTGTGGAGCAACTATAATGACTATCAAAGTAGGTATTAACGGTTTTGGCCGTATCGGTCGTTTCGTATTCCGTGCAGCGCAAGAGCGCAACGACATCGAAGTTGTAGGTATTAACGACCTTATCGACGTAGATTACATGGCATACATGCTTAAGTACGACTCAACTCACGGCCGTTTCAACGGTACTGTTGAAGTTGAAGGCGGTAACCTAATCGTTAACGGTAAAACTGTACGTGTAACTGCAGAGCGCAACCCAGAAGACCTAAAATGGGACGCAATCGGTGTTGACGTAGTAGCTGAAGCAACTGGTCTTTTCCTAACTGACGAGACTGCACGTAAGCACATCACTGCTGGTGCGAAGAAAGTTGTTCTAACTGGTCCTTCAAAAGACGCTACTCCAATGTTCGTAATGGGCGTTAACCACGCTACTTACGCTGGTCAAGACATCGTTTCTAACGCTTCTTGTACTACTAACTGTCTAGCGCCTATCGCTAAAGTTCTTAACGACAAGTTCGGTATCGAATCTGGTCTTATGACTACAGTTCACGCTACTACAGCAACTCAAAAAACTGTAGACGGTCCTTCTGCTAAAGACTGGCGCGGTGGTCGTGGTGCTTCTCAAAACATCATCCCATCATCAACTGGTGCTGCTAAAGCTGTAGGCGTTGTTCTTCCTGAACTAAACGGCAAACTAACTGGTATGGCTTTCCGCGTACCAACAGCTAACGTTTCTGTAGTTGACCTAACAGTTAACCTAAAAGAAGGCGCATCTTACGAAGCTATCTGTGCAGCAATGAAAGAAGCTTCTGAAGGCGAACTAGCTGGCGTACTAGGCTACACTGAAGACCAAGTTGTTTCTCAAGACTTCATCGGTGAAGTTCAAACTTCAGTATTCGATGCTAAAGCTGGTATCGCTCTAACTGATAACTTCGTTAAAGTTGTATCTTGGTACGACAACGAAATCGGTTACTCAAACAAAGTTCTAGACCTAATCGCTCACATCTCTAAGTAATTAGACAGTTAGCAATTAGCGAATAACTTCGTTAAAGAAAAGGCGGCTCTAGAGTCGCCTTTTTTGTATCTGGAATTTGAGAGAATATAAAATCGATATAACATCTGTTCTGCAAGTATCGACAACGCTCTCCCCCAGCTATAGGAAATAACACATGGATTTAAAAACTCTCCCAGCACTCACTGTGTTATCTGACAATGTCACTATCGTTGAAGTTGATCAGGTTAAAGTCGTTCGCGTTATTCATGAGAAAGCAACGGCAGGTATCGCGCTACACGGTGGTCATGTCGTGTCGTTCACACCAGCAGGCCAAGAAGACCTAATCTGGATGAGCGAAAAAGCAATCTTTGATGGCAAAGCGGCACTTCGTGGTGGTATTCCTGTTTGTTGGCCTTGGTTTGGCCGCATCGCAGCGCCAGCTCATGGTTTTGCGCGCACAGCAGAATGGGAATTGGTTGAACATCGTGAGAACGACAACGGCGTGATCGTCGAACTTGCTCTCTTCCCAACCGAAGAAACTCACGACATCTGGCCACATATGTTTGATGCTCGTCTTGTTGTTGAAATCAGCGACGAGCTAAAGGTGACATTGAAAGTCACCAACATTGATGATGCAGAGTGGACATTCTCAGGTGCACTACACACATATCTAAACGTTGGTGATATCAAACAAGCACAAATAACAGGTATGGGACCTGAGTACATTGACAGCTTAAAAGAAGGTGAAATCTGCCAAGGCGGTGATGTCCTTCAACTAACTGATACCATCGACCGTGTTTACACTCAGCCAGAAGCGCAAATCTTGGTGAAAGACCCAGTGTTAGATCGCACGTTGAGCGTTGAAAACCAAGGCCATAACTCAGCAGTGTTGTGGAACCCTTGGGCACAAGGCGCACAAGGCATGGGGGACATGGCAGACAACGGCTACGAAACCATGATGTGTGTTGAATCGACAGTGCATGCGCCAAGTATCGAGCAAGGCAAGACGTTACAGCCAGGTGAGACACATGAACTTATCACTGTGATTTCAGCGCAATAATCCAGTTTAAAGGCCGGTTCACCCGGCCTTTTTTACATTTCCAAAGCACAACACAAGAATCACTCATGCCATACTAAGGCCAACCACAACGAGTCGAGATAATGGTGTAACGATGAAATACCGCATTTATTCAATATCGCTTCTTACGAGCTTATTGTTTGGCTGTGCCAACACTGAGGTCTCGTTACAAGCCGAAAAGAACGTCGCCGAATACAAGCAATTGTCTCCAACACGATATCAAGTCTATTGCCCCACCGGAATCTGCCGCTTCCAAGTTTCTGCGAACCAGAAAACAGCAATAAGCATTGAGATGTTCTATGCCGAAAATAAACCGTTCAAGAAGATTGAGGGGCTGACCTACGACAATCAAAATCAATATCCGACGTCGAATGTTTTTACTCTTCCCGTAAAATCAGACAACGAGAGAATATCTGTGCAAGTCATCGACTATTACAGATAACCCCACTCCGTTATCGCTTTGAATAACGAATAATCGATTCTCGATAAAGTGAAAGCAGTGTATCGCTTTTCACACCGATCCCAACGTTTTGCGCGGAGAAAGCGCTCCACTCATCGTGCATGTATTTGCGTTGATCCGTTTTCTGAATCGTCATCCCTTCGGCAGGTCCATCAGTCACTACTCGGACGGCACCACTGCGCAAAGTAAACATCTCAGGATCAATGACATACGCAATCGCAGAAGGATCATGGACATGGCAACCATCCATTCCAACCTTCTCGGAGTAAAACTTCAAATAGTAGCGGCTCACATCCCAAATGAACTGCCCTACTTCTCCTGCATCCTCTCGCAGTTGGTCTAGGTATTGCCCCGTAAAGAAGCTCTCTTCCGTAACATCCAAACCGATGATGACGACTGGCCACGAAGCCGTGAATACCTTATCGGCGGCATGAGGGTCGTCATGAATGTTTGCTTCCGCAAATGGCGTAACATTGCCTCGATGATCGTTCTCACCAAAAGCGCCGCCCATTACAACCACTTCCTTAACCAAGTTAACGATTTCTGGGTCTGCTTCCAAAGCGAGCGCAAGGTTAGTTAAAGGGCCCACGGCCACCAAGGTGATTTCTCCCGGTTCTGCTCTAACGCTGTCGATGATGAACTGATAGGCAGGCGTATCAATGGCACTTACATCCAGTGCGCTCGGCGCTTTCACATCACCAAAGCCCGCTTCACCGTGCACGACAACCGTTGCTCCAACCGGCGCTTTTACTAAAGGCTTCTCCGCACCTTTCGCAACCAAGGCTTTCATACCAAACTTCTGTTTTAGGTAAAGGGCGTTTTGCGTCGCGTTGTCTATCGTTGCATTACCATAAACGGTTGTAATGGCCATAAGGTCGATATCAGGATGGGCTTCAGCAAAAAGAATGGCCATCGCATCATCGATGCCAGGATCTGTGTCTAGGATGATTTTCTTTGTCATATCAGCTTCTATTAAACGCTTGGAAAGTCCCAACAATACCTATAAAAAACAAGGATAAACGTGACCAAAGCCGAAGGTATGAGCTTTCTTTTAGTCGCTGCTCCTCACCACTGCTTTAACCAAACAAATGAAACTTTCACCCATTAGCATCCAATTCATTGGTGGCTCAACTTACTCAACCTTATTTGGTCATTTCATTTCTGCAATAAAATCACCCAGTCAGCGGTCATTTGTTATCTAAGCTATTGGTTGCTCTTATTTTTTGACAATTAACTTAATAAATATCAAAAAAACTCGTCATATAAATCGCTAGCATGCCGATACAACATTTATAACATCTATCAATAATCAGGAAAGACACTACATGCTAGACAAATATCGGAATCAAAGTGTCGGTTTCCAGCTCAAACTGGTCATCACACTGTGTCTGCTTATTGCATTTTCAAGCATTGCTGCGCTTGTTTATCAAAACGCTTCAAACGTACTTTTAGAAAACACGCTGAAAGAACATCAATCTAAAGTGGAATCGATGGCAAAAACCATTGCAGGCCAGTTCAATGCTTATCTGCACACGGCAGAAGTTTTGGAATCAACCTTCCGTAATGGTTATTTGGCGGGTGTCTATGTCGAGAGTTACAACGTCGACTTTCAAGGTCACCAAGTACCAAACATCACCCAATACAGCGAAAGCTTGATTGGTGACACTAAGTTAGTTGACAGCTTCACTCGTGACACTGGCGCTGTTGCGACCCTGTTTGCTCCAATGGGCAACGACTTCATTCGCGTCGCTACTTCACTAAAAGATCCTCAAGGTAAAAGAGCACTTGGCACTACATTGGGGCTTAACCACCCGGGTTACCAAAAGCTTAAAAACGGCCAACCTTACTATGCGCAAATCAAACTTTATGGTGAGCGCTACATCACCTACTACGCACCTTTAAAAGACGCGAATGGTAAGGTCAACGGTATCTCATTCATTGGTTTACCTGTTGAGCGCGCGACCCAAGATCTATTCAGCTCGCTACAAAGCGTAAAATGGGGTGACACTGGTTACACCATCATTCTGGATAACGAAAAAGACAACCAAGGTCATTACCTTCTTCACCCAAAACACGAAGAGAGCGATCCACCGATTCAAGAAGTGTCTGACTACAACGGCAACAAGCCTTTCTACCAACTTTTCGAACAAGAAAGTGGCTTAATTCGCTACCCATTTGAGTACCAAGGTACCGTGGGTGAAAAGTACCTGGTTTACACTCAAGTACCAGGTTGGAACTGGAAACTCTTAGGTGGCACTTTCATCAATGAAGTCACCAAAGGTAGCCAAGCTTTACTTCAACTGATTGCGACGATTTCTCTCATTGTGGCAGCGGCCACTTTTGTGGTGCTTACTCTTGTTCTTAATCGAACGCTAAATCCACTCACTGTTTTGAATGGCTACATGAACCGTTTGGCAAAAGGTGAAGTGAGTATTGATATTCCTGCGTCAGGTAAAGCATCGAAAAACGAAATCATTAACTTGAACAACGGCGTTGCCAATATGGCGGGACAGTTGAACGAGTTGGTTGGTCAAATTCGCTCGACTAGCGACCAAGTTGAAAGTAACTCGACCAGCGTTGTGGATGATGCAAACCGTAACTTAATGCAATCCGATCTTCAGCAAGAGCAGGTAGAGCAAGTGGTAACTGCAATTGAAGAGATGGCTTCGTCTGCTCAATCTGTCGCTCAACAAGTTGAACAAATTGCCGAAAATGTTCGCTCTGCAAACACTGACAGCCAATCTGGGTTAGAAGTCGTTGAAGGCGTTTGTATTGATGTTGCACAGTTAAATGATCAACTAGACCAATCTGCGGCAGCCATCGAACAAGTGAACCGTGACAGCGAAAGCATCCAAACCGTGACGAAAATGATTGATGAGATCGCAGAGCAAACCAACCTACTGGCGCTTAACGCGGCTATTGAGGCTGCACGTGCAGGTGAACAAGGCCGCGGCTTTGCTGTAGTGGCAGACGAAGTGCGAACCCTTGCTCATCGTACTCAGACCTCAGTGAAAGATGTCGTGGAGATCATCGAGAAACTTAAAGGCTCCACCAGCAATGCCGTAAGCATGATGACGGAAAGCCAGCAAAACGCGAATAAGGTATTGGATAAAGCACAAGAAGCAGGCACCGCACTGGAAGCTATTGCTGGACAAGTTCAGTCGATTGCGTCCCAAGCTGATGCTATTGCTGCAACCTCAGAGGAACAAGCACAAGTTTCTCAAGAGATTGCCGCAAACGCACACTCTATTAGCGA
This sequence comes from Vibrio sp. B172a, assembly GCF_030248355.1. Classification (NCBI taxonomy): domain Bacteria; kingdom Pseudomonadati; phylum Pseudomonadota; class Gammaproteobacteria; order Vibrionales; family Vibrionaceae; genus Vibrio; species Vibrio sp. B172a. The sequence goes on from NZ_JAHGAC010000007.1 coordinate 328,752, forward strand.
ATTGAACCGCGAAAGCCGCGATACCAGCGCTAAAACATCGCAAAGCGCAACCGAGCTACAGCAGCAAGCGCAAAACTTGAAACAGCAAGTGGATTTCTTCCACTAACCCTCCAATAAAACCAATGAAAGAGCCGATAATTCGGCTCTTTTTTGTTTCGCTTGCCGCATCCCTTTTTGATAGAATTTGCCGCCCTACTTCCTGTCCAGAGATCGTCATGAACTATCAATGTCCTCTATGTCACCAACCTCTTGAGCTAACAGCAAAGACGTTTAAGTGTGAAAACAACCATCAGTTTGATTTAGCAAAAGAAGGCTACGTCAACTTGATGCCAGCGCACCACAAACGCTCAAAAGATCCAGGTGATAACAAAGAGATGATGCAAGCACGTCGTCGCTTTTTAGAAGGCAATCATTACGATCCGATGCGCCAAGAAGTAGCAAGCCTATGTGCCAAATACACCGAAGGCACAAGCCATCAATTGTTGGATATTGGTTGCGGCGAAGGCTACTACACAGACCAAGTTCAGCAGTCTCTGCACTCACAAAATGAAGAAGCGACGGTGTATGGCCTAGATATTTCTAAAGTCGCCATTCGTTTCGCGTCTAAGCGCTACCCAAATTGTGATTTCAGCGTGGCATCAAGCCATCGCTTGCCGTTTGCAGAGCAATCTCTAGACGCGATTTTACGTATCTACGCTCCGTGTAAAGCAGAAGAGCTACAACGTGTGATTAAAGACAACGGTGTTGTTATCACAGTCACGCCGGCAGGCCGTCACTTGTACCAGTTCCGTGAACGTATCTACCAAGAGATACGTTTGCACAGCGAAGAGCCAGAGAACATTGAAGGGTTTGAACTGGAGCATCAACAAAAGCTCAACTACACCATGGACTTAAAAGACGGCGTCGCATTCGACCTACTGCAAATGACACCATTTGCATGGAAAGCCAGCGACGAGCTTCGCGAAGAGCTAAAGTCATCTACACTTTTCCAATGTGAGGCTGACTTTATGTTGCGCGTTTACCGTAAGAAATCGAATCAATCTGAGAATGAAGCATAAAATGTAACGCTAATTATTCTCATTAACATTGATTCATTTATCAGCCTCCATTAATATCATTCGGACATTTTTGGAGGCTTTTTAATGCGCTTTTCTACACTAAGTCTGATTTTTGCAGGCTTGCTTACTGGCTGTGCTTCAAATGCACCGACCGCTCCCAACGCCGCAACTGACGACGTAACAAGTTTCTACGACTACCAGCTTCATGCCCCTTCCGGTGAAGCCATCTCAGTCAACCAGCTAACCCCAGCCCTACAACAAGCCGACATAATTTTGATTGGTGAATGGCACACACACGCTGGTATCCACCGCTTTCAAACCGACATGCTAAAGCAGTTGTCTTCTGCTAGTCGCCCTCTTGCGCTTTCAATGGAGCAGGTCACACGCGACAAGCAAGCCATCTTAGATTCATACCTAAACGGCGAAATTGGTGAGCAATACTTTATGAAGCAAAGTAATGCTTGGCCAAACTACGAAAGTGATTACCGCCCGCTGGTTGAGTTTGCCAAGCAAGCTGATATTCCCGTGATTGCCGCAAATGCGCCGAAAAATATTGTGCGTTGCATTGGCCGCCAAGGCATCGATTACCTAGATAAGCTCGACAGCGATGAGCGCGTTTTTGTCGCAGACGAAGTCAACACAGCAAACAGCCCATACAAAGAGAAGTTCATGGCATCCATGCACCACGGCAAGCCAGAGCAGACCGAGAAGCAATACGCAGCTCAGGTTACATGGGATGAGACCATGGCAGAATCCATCGTTAAATACCTAGAGAAACATCCGGGTACTCAAGTCGTTCACGTCGCGGGCAAATTCCATACTGAAGGCGGTTTAGGGACAGCGGCTTCTATCTTGAATCGTAACCCAGATTTAAACGTTGTCGTCATTACCCCTACTGCAGACATCACCTCAGACGGTTCGGATTACCAACTAGAAGTCCTTGCGCCACCGGTGCGTTACGTACAAGACGCAAACCGCATGGCCGCGTACAAGCACCTTGCTAAGCGCAATAGCGATCTTCAATGTAAGTAATCAGAAAAATCCGACCACGCCTTTAGATAAATAGGTCTGCTTTTTGCTTTAGTTTCCGAATAGTGACAGGAAGCGGCAAAAACAGACCTATTTTTGTTCTGATTGATTCAAGAAATAACGTTTGCCGTCGATATAGATATAACTGCTTTTTACCTGCACTCATGAAGGAGTGTCGTTGTTCGAAGGGGTAACAGATGAATCCAGTAGGAAGCAATTCAGTTAATACATACGCTGCTCAACAAAACAAAGTTGAGCAAGCAAAAAAGGCAGAGCAAACTACCGACGCAGCGCCACTAAAGGTTGAACAAAACAAAGTGACGCTTTCTTCTGAAGGAAAAGCGCTGCTTGCCGCTCTACAGCAAATCGACCATGAGAGTAAAAAGGTCGAAGCGGAAAACAAAACCGTTGGCGATAAGGTTGAATCTTTTGCACATGGCGCTCTCGGTATGGACCATCCAGATACTATCGAAGAAGAGGAAGACGGCTCATACTCGGCAGGCCAATATCTTTCAGCTGCACTGACCGTTGGCGGCATTATTCTGGCTCTTGTTTAACCTCACCCGCGTTAAGCAAGAGTTTCTTTCGTTACGATAACCATCCTCATTTGAACGCGTTTTTTGCTCCAGTCCATAATGGTCGACGATTCATTATTGGACGATGGACTATGAAAAAGGCTTTTCAATCTCGCCCTTCTTCAACTCAATTTCTCCATTTTCCCATTAAGTACGGCCGATAAGTTCGCGCCCGACGAATCCCAAATTTCACAGAATTATCTCGATTATGCTGCTGCGTAAGGCGAGTTCTGTTTGCTGTTCATCATTTGTCTTTAGAAGGGCAAGAGGAGTTGCCACTCTATTCAGACAACATGGTGAGAGCAAAACTGGCCAAACTTGGTTTTGAAAAGGCTTCCATGCCCTCTTCAATCGAGTTTGCTCATCGTGACCCAAAGCCCTGCTTACGCGGTGTAGCTTTAGCTCATGACTTTCGACTCCTAAACTTAACTCAAAGCCCACTTCTGTGGGCTTTTCTTATTTCAAGGCCTGTTAACCTTTCGAGCTTATTTTGCAGCAGTTTGTAGGTTGTTTATACAAGGCGGACGTTAAGAATAGTTGGGTGTCCCATCGAACAAAATTCAACCACGAAGGAGCAACAGCCCCTAGACTTAGTGAATAGAAGTGACTTCCACATGAACCTTTTATGACGGTAGCATTTCTGCAATAAATCCTTGTTTTAATTCGAGCGCTTTTATAAATAAGGAATATACAATGAAGCACTTAGTGACCCCAATCGTAACCGCAGTAGCGGCATCCACACTTTCTTTCAGTGCGCTCTCTGCAGAAATCAAAAACGTCATCTTGATGATTGGCGATGGCATGGGCCCTCAACAAGTTGGCTTGTTAGAGACCTACGCCAATCATGCACCAAACTCTATCTACAAAGGCGAAACCACCGCACTATACAAACTGGCACAAGAAGGAGTAATCGGCTCCTCTTTGACAAACCCAGAAGACGCCATCGTTGTGGATTCTGCTTGTTCAGCAACCATGCTTGCGACTGGCATTCCGACCGCTTCTGAAGTGATTGGAATCGATAGCCAAGGCAACCACGTTGAAACAATTTTGGAAAAAGCGAAAGCAAAAGGGAAAGCAACTGGCTTGGTTTCAGACACCCGCATGACGCACGCGACACCTGCCGCTTTTGCCTCTCACCAACCTCACCGCTCGTTGGAAAACAGTATCGCCGTAGACATGCTAGAGACCGGAGTAGATGTGATGCTTTCTGGCGGCCTTCGTCATTGGATTCCTAAATCGACCAACGATAAAGGCGACACTTACAAGCAACTTGAGCACCTGACTCAAGGTGACGTCTACCTAAAATCAAAACGTAAAGATGAGCGAAACCTTCTGACAGAAGCGCAGCAACAAGGTTACAGCCTCGCGTTTAACCGCAACATGCTTGAACAAGCAAAGGGCGAAAAAGTACTGGGACTCTTTGCTTATTCCGGCATGAATGATGGCATAGCGTACAGCCACAGCAAAGACGATCCGAAACGTACCCAACCATCGTTAAAAGAAATGACCGAGAAAGCGTTGGATGTCCTCTCAAAGGATAAAGATGGCTTCTTCTTGATGGTGGAAGGCGGTCAAATTGACTGGGCAGGACACAGTAACGATGCAGGCACCATGCTGCATGAATTGATCAAGTTTGATGAAGCGGTAAATACAGTTTATGAATGGGCAAAAGGTCGCGAAGACACTCTTGTTATCGTCACTGCCGATCATGAAACTGGTTCTTTTGGATTCAGTTACTCATCAGCAGATTTACCAAAACCAGAAAAGCGCAGTGGCGAAGCATTTGCGAACCGCGATTACGCACCCAACTTCAACTTTGGCCAGTTTGATATTCTCGATGGCCTCTACAATCAAAAGCAAAGCTACTACGGCATGATCAGTGAGTTCCAGAAACTCGATGAAGCTGCACAGACGCCTGAAAAGTTGGCTGAAATTGTCAATGCGAGCAGCGACTTCTCCATCACACCAGAGCAAGCAGCGCGCGTATTAGCAAGCAAACCTAACCCTTACCGCCTCGCAAGCCACAAGTATTTGAGTGAAGAGAATGTCCCAGCGGTCAATGACTTTGACGCCTTCTTCCCATACAACGACCGTGGCAACTTGTTAGCTCGTGAGCAAGCAACCAAACAAAACACAGTCTGGGGAACAGGTACACACACGCATACTCCGGTAAACGTTTTTGCATGGGGGCCAGCTGGTACCATTCTTCCAGTTTCGAAAATCATGCATCACTCACAGCTGGGTGAATACCTGATTCAACAAATCAAATAATCCGTAATGTGCACTTACTTTCATCTTTTGGTGAAACCTTCACGCCCTCACTAGAGGGCGTTTTTTTACATAGAAACGGTTGACGCCCCGCACTCAACGTTCCAATATCTGCGGGTTATTTATAAATACGATCAATACCATGTGCGAAATATTTGCTAAGCAACCTCAGGAAAACTACCAATTTATCACCCGCTCTATCCGTATCGATGGCCATGCTACGAGCGTGAAACTAGAGTCCAGCTTTTGGCTGATCTTAGAAGAGATCGCTTCTGCACAAGAGATGACGGTGCCGAAGTTCATCAGTACAGTTTACCAAGAAGCGTTGGAGCATAATGGTGAAGTAAACAACTTTGCCTCCTTGTTGCGTTGCGCTTGTCTAACGTATGCACGCCAGCCTCAAGAGACCATGGCACAAGCGTTGAACGAACTGCATTAAACAAAACACTCACACCTCCCCCGACGTTCATTGTCGTACCTGAGTACTACCTATTGCGCGCGAAAACTGACTACTCTAAGCGCACAATTAAGGAGTACTCATGACAAAAATGATTCATACCATGATCCGCGTAAGCGATCTGGAGCGTTCTCTTAAGTTTTATCAAGGCGCACTTGAGCTAGAAATCAAAGACCAATACGTATTCGACGGCTTTTCTCTTACCTACCTAGCGAACCCAGAAACAGGGTTTGAGCTGGAACTGACGCACAATCACGACCAAAGTGAACCTTACACACACGGCACAGGTTACGGCCACCTTGCTGTAAGTGTGGAGGATATTGCGGCGACACATCGACGCCTTAACTCATTGGATATTGAAACCAGTGACATCAAAGTCTTTGACCATCAGGAAAAGCACTTAGCAACCTTCTTCTTCATTACCGACCCAGACGGCTACAAAATTGAGTTCTTGCAGCGTCAAGGTCGCTATCTCTGATAGTAACTTCTGTCCCAACAGGAACGGCCACTATCCCCTTTAATAACAACAAAGAAGCAAACACAACTATGATTCATTTAACTGCTGCATTTCACGCAAAACCTGACTGCGTATCTCAACTAAAACAAGCATTAGAAATGATGCTAGAGCCAACTCGAAATGAGACTGGCTGTGTGCGTTATCACTTGTTCCAAGACAAAAATGACCCAAGCCAATTCTTATTCCAAGAGCAGTTTGCAGACCAAGCCGCGTTTGACGAACACTGCAAAACAACGCATTTCCAGACTCTGCTGAGTGAGATTGATGGTTTACTTGCCAGTGAGCCAAAAATCACGTTCTTGGATGAGCTGTAATCTTTACTGCTAAACCGATAAAAAAGGCGCTCAAATTGAGCGCCTTTTTGTTGATTTTGGATTCAAGTAAAAGAAATTTATGCTTCTTTCTTTTCCACCATGTGCAAGTGCACATCTTGTTGTGGGAATGGAATCGAAATGCCTTCACGGTCGAAGCGCAGTTTCACTTCTCGGGTCACATCCCAGTAAACATCCCAGTAGTCATCCGTTTTAACCCAAGGACGAACAATGAAGTCAACTGAAGAAGTGTTCAGCGTATGAAGCTTGATCATTGGCTCTGGAGAACGAAGTACTGAAGGGTGAGAAGTCACGATATCTGCCAATACTTCTTCTGCTTTTAGCACGTCATCTGAGTAACCAATACCAAAAACCATATCGACACGGCGAATGCGCTCATGTGTCACGTTCTTAATCACGTCACCCCAAATCTTGCTGTTTGGCACGATGATGATTTGGTTATCGAAAGTACGGATTGTAGTGTTCACCAAGCTCATATGGCTTACCTTACCGTCTACACCACCTGCATAAACAAAGTCACCGACATCAAACGGACGGTAGATCAGTAGCATCATACCCGCAGCGAAGTTTGAGAGCGTATCTTGTAATGCGAAACCGATGATCACACCAGCAATACCGAAACCAGTCAGGATTGGAGCAAGGTTAAGGCCGATTTGAGATAGGCCAACCATGATACCGATGATCCACACGGCTTTGCCTGACATCGAGATAAAGAAGTCTTGCATCAAGTGTGACAGCTTCAAGTTCTTCGATGCCACCGTCTTGCTAACCACTTTACGCGTTAGCTTCGCCAGTGCGCGGGCAATCAGCAGGATCAGAGCAAACACAAACAACTGGAAGATGTGCTGTGGTGCGTTTTCAGCAAACCAATCCACCATTGAGTTCGACCAATGGCTCAAGATAGACAGAATTACTTTAGTGTTCAGCAAATCATGCGTGATGCTACCTGTCACCTCAAAGATCTGACGCTTGTATTCCGATGTTTCTAGGCCAACTTTATCGCCAATAGTAATCAGATTGCGTAAGCTCTCTGTCGCGATATTTAGTCGTTGTTTTAGAATCAGTTGGCTTAGCTGCAGAGACGCTTTTTCTGACTCTGGGCTAGAAGAAATTTGTGAGCCGATGATTTCACTTTGCTGATTCAAGTACTCAATCGACGCAGACAGCAAGCGCATGCGCTTATCAACGTTGTCTTTGAATGCAGCTTCCGCATCTTCATCTTGCACACCGAGTGTTTTCAGCCAGTTCAGGTTTTGCCAGCTTGATTCGTAGCTTACGTCCAAGTACTGCTGCAATTCACGATAGCTGTTGACTAAAGACAGTTTGTCTTCGTCTTTTGCAGTATTGATTTCTTCATTGAGCGTTTTGACTTTGTCATCTAGGTAAACGACCGCGCCTTCTGAATACTTCTCTTGAGTTTGAACAAGCTCAATCAGCTTCTCATGAGGAATCGACTTGTTGCTGATTGCTGTCGCAAGGCGACTGCGCAGCTCTTCATTTTTTTGGAACAGCTGCAGTTGCAAGGCATCACGCTCATCGCCACTGGCTTGTTTTAAGCTTTCAGACAAATCGATGATGTCTTGGTTGATGTTATCGATCGCTTTTTCAGCGGCAGAAACCTTTGGTACTTCTACGACCGTTTCTGTGCTTTCTGTTGCTCGAACCACAAAGGAACTCATGGTCAAAGCAAACGCCATAAATAACACCACAAATGGTGTAAAACGCACTTTTAGGGGGGATAGTAACGTCATTTTTACCTCGTAAGAGACAATCTTGATCGGGGTGACCAAGCGCCGGAATGTAAATCCTTGAAATTAGATGCTCTAAGTTTACAACACGAATCCGCAAACCGAGCAGCATTTAGTAAATTATGCGTCAAAGTTCCTACAGCGGATCCAAATTTTCTAAATCTAAATATGGAATAGCAGTTGCCACTTCTTCTGTATTCTTCGCTTAACTCAGCACAAAGTCTGTGCGACAGCCCAAACAACGAGTCACAAAATCAACGACTATAAAAATCTCTGCTACGTTTAATTGGCAGTCAAAACTGTCTTATGAACACCAATCACTACTGATAACAAGCGCAATTGTTTCAATAAGATAAGGGATTTCACATGCCTCTTCATAAAAAATCGACCGTCCGTGGCTCTATTCTCGATGACGTGTACTCATCGAAAGATCTTTCCGTTGTTATGCCCAAGTATCGTATTCCAGATGAAGAACACTCGCCGGAACATGCTTACCAAGTGGTACACGATGAGCTGATGCTCGACGGCAACTCTCGCCAGAACCTCGCTACATTTTGCCAAACTTGGGTAGAAGAAGAAGTACACAAGTTGATGGATGAGTGCATCGACAAAAACATGATCGACAAAGATGAGTACCCCCAAACGGCTGAAATCGAATCTCGTTGTGTTCACATGTTGGCAGACCTTTGGCATGCACCAGACGCTGAAAATCCGATGGGATGTTCTACGACGGGTTCCAGTGAGGCAGCCATGCTCGGCGGTATGGCTCTGAAATGGGCATGGCGTGAAAAAATGAAGAAGCAAGGCAAGCCGACTGACCGCCCTAACCTCATTTGCGGCCCCGTTCAGGTGTGCTGGCACAAGTTCGCTCGTTATTGGGATATCGAACTGCGTGAAATTCCGATGCAAGGCGATCGCCTAATCATGACGCCAGAAGAAGTGATTAAACGCTGTGATGAAAACACCATTGGTGTCGTTCCAACTCTTGGGGTGACTTTTACATGTCAGTATGAACCTGTAAAAGCCGTGCATGAGGCTTTAGATCGACTCCAAGCGGAAACGGGGTTAGACATCCCAATCCATGTCGATGGTGCAAGTGGTGCGTTCCTCGCTCCTTTCTGCGATCCAGATTTAGAATGGGATTTCCGTCTACCACGAGTGAAATCGATCAACGCTTCTGGACATAAGTTTGGTCTATCGCCGCTAGGCGTTGGGTGGGTGGTTTGGCGAGATGCGGATGCGTTGCATGAAGATCTGATCTTCAACGTTAACTATCTCGGTGGGAACATGCCAACTTTTGCCCTCAACTTCTCCCGTCCTGGTGGTCAAATCGTTGCTCAGTACTACAACTTCCTTCGTCTCGGTAAAGAGGGATACCGAAAGATCCACCAAGCCTGTTACGACACCGCTCGATATCTAGCAGAAGAGGTCGAGAAGATGGGTATGTTCAAGATTATCTACGACGGGCACGGCGGGATACCTGCACTGAGTTGGTCACTCAAAGAAGACGCGAATCCGGGCTTCAACCTCTATGATCTCTCAGATCGCATTCGATCAAGAGGTTGGCAGATCGCCGCTTACGCCATGCCAGCAGAACGCGAAGATCTGGTGATCATGCGCATTTTGGTTCGCCACGGATTTAGCCGCGACATGGCCGATCTTTTGATTGCCGATTTACAACACTGCGTCGACTTCTTTGCCAAACATCCAATTGTTAACGGCAGTGATGCAGACGAATCGAGCAACTTCAATCACGGTTAACGCTCTCACCTTACACGCAAGAGCGAGGAATATGGGTTGTACCTCGCTCTGCCACTCACTAGGTAACAGGTGACACTATGTCTTTTCTCTTTAGTTACTTGTCAGAAAACCCATTCGTTTTTCTCTTTTTATCTCTAGCCATTGGTTATCCACTTGGCCGATTGACCTTTAAAGGTGTTAGCTTAGGTACAACCGCCGGCACGTTAGTCGTTGGTGTAGCTCTAGCGTTAACTTCCTTTTCTGTTTACGGACTAAAAATTGAAGAACCGGGCTTGGTGTCAGACATCTTTTTGATGATGTTCATGTACGCCATCGGGATGAAAGTCGGACCGCAATTCTTCTCTGGGTTAGCACGGGGCGGCATCGACTTTGTGGTTATTGGACTCATTGTGGTCTTTAGCAACTTCGCGATTGTGGTGATCGGCGCAAAATTAATGGGGCTAGAACCGGGCTATGCGGCTGGCATCATTTCCGGGAGTTATACTGTGACCGCCGTAATGGGCGTTGCACAATCTGCAATAAGCTCGGGAGCCTTTACTCCTCCAGAAGGCATGAGTATTGATCATGTCAGTGCCAACATCGCCGCCGGATACGCAATCAGTTATGTGCTCTCAACCGTCTTAATCATCCTATTTATTAAGTACCTTCCTTCCCTATTTGGTATCGATCCCGTTAAAGCGGGCAAAGACGCTGAAGCAGAATACTCCACTGGAGACGACAACGAAAAATTGCCAAGTACTTTTGGCTTTTCCGATGTCGGCGTACTCCCGATTGATGTGAGAGCCTACAAAGTTTCGCACCAAGAGCTCGTCGGACGTTCAGTTCAAGAGTTGTATCAGAAGTTCCCGGATGCTGCGGTACTGAAAGTAGTTCGAGGAGACCAAGTCATTGATGCTTCTGACAATCCAACACTTGAGTTAAATGATGTGATTGGCATTCGAGGGGAATATCATGTGCTGATTGCCGAAGGCGAGGCAGACATCGGTAACGAAGTCGACGAACCAAGAGCAAGAAACGTAGATATCGAAGTGGCTGATATCCACGTAGGCAAATCCGAACATGCTGGGAAAACGGTCGCACAATTGCATGCTGAAGTGGGCTTTGGCGTTTATTTCAAAGCAATATTTCGACAAGGCCACCAGCAACCTTTATTGCCGCAAACTAAGGTCGAAGTCGGCGATGTTGTACGAATTGCAGGCTCCCAATGGTGTGTCGAGCAAACCGCCTCTAAACTCAATAGCGTTCCGATTGTAGAGAGCACGGTCACTGAAACCTTCTACCTTGCCCTCTCCCTTCTTATTGGCTATGTCTTTGGCCATTTGAGTGTCACCGTTGCTGGCATTCCATTTGCGTTAGGTACGTCAGCAGGCTGCATGTTAACGGGAATCGTCTTTTCCTTTTTGCGAACCCGTAACCCAAGCTTTGGCGGCCCGATGAGCGAAGGCGCGAGAAGCTTTTTGCAAGACATCGGTCTAAACCTATTCGTTGCGGTATTGGCGGCAACTGTAGGGCCGAAAATCTTAGCGTCATTCCAAGGCATCATCGTCATTAAGATTGCACTCTTGGGTGTGACCGCCGCACTCGTACCACCTCTGTTAGCTTGGTTATACGGCTTGTATTTCCGCAAGATGAATCCTGCGATTTTAGCCGGAGCCTGCGCTGGTGGTCGCAATAGCACGCCGGCAATGAAAGGGGCTCAAGATTCCAGCCACAGTGACATGCCCGCCATTGGCTACCCTGTACCTTATGCGCTGACCTCTGTCTTGGTGCTGATATTAGGTTACATCGCTATGGTCATCAGCTAACCCATCATGCGTTAATCCGTGACGAGTGAACAAAGAGCAGTTTTAGCGGGATGAACTATGATTGAATCGTAACAGTTCAAAACGGATAGCAGATAGCTAACACAATAATGAGTAAGGAGAAATTATGGGCTTTCTATCTTGGATTATTCTAGGTTTGATTGCAGGTGCACTGGCTAAGTGGTTGATGCCCGGTAACGACGGAGGCGGCTGGATTGCCACTATGGTGCTCGGTATCGTAGGTGCTTTTGTTGGTGGTTTCTTAGGAAGCTTTGTGGGCCTTGGCGGTGCAGACGGCGTAAACATCGGCAGTATCGTCACCGCTACTTTAGGTGCTTTCGTTATATTGTTTGTCTATAACCGTTTCTTAAAAGGTTGAGCACTTTTACTTCATCCAATAACAAACAAGCCTTTCATATTGAAAGGCTTGTTTACGTTCGGCTATGGGCGATTTGGGTGATTCAAAATGTGGTCTTCCCAGTCCACCACATCGATTTCATACACCACTTTGTTTCGTACACTTTCCCCTGCTGCGTGCATGGCAGACTTAGAGCCAGTGATTAATGGGTGCCACTCTGGTAGTGGTTGGTTTTCTGCCAACAAACGGTATGCACAAGTGTGTGGCAGCCACGTAAAATCATCAATATCTTCACGCGTCAGCTTGGTGCACTCTTCGCCTGAAGTGAAACGATTCGGGTAGTCTTTGCATGAACATGTTTTGCTGTTCAGCCAACTACACGCCACGTTGGTGTAGTAGATTTCGTCCGTATCTTCATCCATTAGCTTGTGCAAACAACATTTGCCACACCCATCACAGAGAGATTCCCATTCTTCTTCTGTCATGTTCTCTAACGATTTACTTTGCCAAAATGGAGTGCTCATACGCTTACTACTTATTTCTCGAATGGGAATGAATTGGGTGCGTTTTATACCCCTCTGACAACAAAAGTTCAAGTTTTGCCGAATTCCACCCCGTAATACGAACTATTATCAATGTTTGTTCTGTTTCATCAGCGAGGGCGATCAACATTGATATTTTTACTAATAGTGATTCCTATCCTATGGTTTTAGCTCATAGTGTGAATAAAGGAATCAATATTATGAAACTCGCAATGATCACCATTATCTCTCTTGTTTCGTTCGGAGCTGCGGCGAGTACCGATGCAGAACTTTGTCAGCAATACGGCAAGGATATCGCCTCTAATGTTCAAGAAGGTCAAGCAACGTTTCTAACAGAAATGGCCGCTCGTACCGAGGCTGGAACGTGGGGTTTAAGCATGCAAGAGTGCAACCGTTATATCCAACAGGCTAAACGCGATCAGAATTTTGAAGTCGCCGATTTACTTAATGATGAGTAAAAAGGGCTAAGTTTGTTGGTGTGAATTCACGCACGCCTCTTCCAATCTGGCGAGAAATGTCCATAATGCCCCCTTCATTTTTACGAGGGCTTTTAGATGGATTGTCGATTAGGTTGTGGGGCGTGCTGTATTGCACCGAGTATCTCTTCCCCTATTCCGGGCATGCCAAACGGCAAACCAGCAGGTGAACGTTGCATTCAACTGAATGAAGATAACCTGTGCAAGCTGTTCGGAAAACCAGAACGCCCAAAAGTTTGCCACGATTTCAAACCGTGTCCGATCGTATGTGGCAAAACTAATCAGGAAGCTTTGAGCAACATTACCGAACTAGAACAGCTCACTTAATCGTTACCCAATTCCCTTAGGTAAAGGTAAATCGTATCGCGCGAGATACCTAGGTGGTTTGCCACCATCAATACCGCATCCTTGTATTTAAAAATCCCCAAACCTTGTAAGCGTGTTACCAACTCTCGGTTGCGTTTGGAAGGTGTGATTGCCTCATTCGTCCATACTTCTGACTGAACGGTTTCGATCGTACTAATGATGGTTTCGTCGATGTTGCGTGCAAACGTTTCTGGCGAGCTCGCTCCTGTGCAACAAGGGTTCTGCTGCTGCGGCAAGATTGAGCGCAAAAAGTCCTGCATCGGCACATCCATATCCACATTGATACAAAGTAGACCGATAGGCTTGTTTTTTGGGTTACGAACGATGGTGGTAATCGAGTGCAAGGTCTTTCCGCTCGCGGTTTTAGTCAGATACGAGTCTGACACGTCCTTGCCCTCAAGTAGCTTCATTCTTGCTAAGTTGGTAATTGGAGCGCCTTCTCCACGTTCAGTAACATGGCCATTGGCAATTTTGATGATTTCTGGTGCTTCTGCATCAAGACTGTGAAGAACGACTTCAGTATGTTCACCGTACATACGAGCAATGCCATCGACGACGTTCTTCATCGAATTCAAAATATCTAAATCACTTTTGGTGAGTTTCTTAAGCTGCAATTTACTTCCCTTAGCAAAAACTTTGAGGCTAGGCCGACATGATATCGATAATAGATTTGTCAGTATACGGCATACCAAGTCTAACCATAGAGCCTACGTTTCTTATAGTTTGTTCGACTTCATCGCCTACTATACCTTGATTCTTCACACTGTGGTTACCCATCGCCATCAAATATGAGCGCACCGCCGTAGTTGAAGAAGTGCAGACTTTCATCGCACATGAGGATTTTGCGCCATCACACACCATGCCCGAACTATCACTGATAACGTTTTGAATCGCATAACATGATTGCTCAAATGCGCCACCCGCAAGGTACACCAATGCCATTGATGCAGCCGCACTGGTTACCGTGTTACCGCAGAAAGCTGACAGAGGTGGGTAGTAAGACTTGATGTATATCGCGCCTAAGTGACTCATGATCAGAGCTCGTGCTAATTGTTCTTCACTGCTTTGGAAAGCTTCCGCTGCGATAACCACAGGCACGGTAGCCGCAATGCCTTGGTTACCACTGCCAAAATTACTCATAGCTGGTAAGGTTGCTCCGCCCATGCGCGCATCTGATGCAGCAGACGTCATCATTTGGATTCTGCTCATCAGATCATTGCCAAGCAAGCCCTGCTCGATATTGCCTTTTAATGTGCGGCCGATTTCTAAACCGTAACCTCGGTCGATACCCTCTTGCGCCAAGGAGGAGTTGAGTTCCGCCGCTTGCAGAATGAACTTGATGTCATCAAATGGCGCTTGAAGGGCAAAGTCATAAATCTGCTTAATGGAGATATCAACCCCTTCGCATACTGATCCTGTCGCGACTCGCTGCTGCAAAGGGGCATCGAACGTCACCGCTCCATTGCGAGTGATCTGGATAATATTAGTGTGTCCACCACTGATGGTCACCGAGACGGTGTCTTCTCCAGCGCTCATGGTTACACTGCAAAAGATAAATTCTTGTGTATCAATGCGAGCAACACTGACTCGCTCTTCATCAATAAGTTGCTGGGCAGCAGTCACATCGTCTTGATTAATTTTAGCGAGAACTTCCAGTTCTGCGTTTGGGTCTCCCGCTAATGCGCCAACTGACGCCGCGATCTTAAGGCCAATTTTCCCAGTGCCGGGAACGTAAACCCCCATTGAGTTTTTAAATAAGTTATCTGAGACACGTACTTCAATCATGTCCGGGGTTTGGCATCCAAGCTCACGCTTTGCAACTGCTGCCGCATATGCAGCAGCAATGGGTTCTGTACATCCGAGGGCAGGTTTTACAACTTGCTTAATGATTTGGATATATTGGTTCCATTGCTGATTCATGCTTCTTCTCCGTATTACTTTTTACTAGCAATCGCTTCAACTTCAATCAAAACACCTAGCGGAAGATCTTTCACCGCAAAGCAGCTTCGTGCTGGGCAATCTTTTTGGAAAAATTCTGCATACACTTTGTTGAATTCCGCAAAGTCGCCAATGTTTGCCAAGTAACACGTCGTTTTTAGAACTGTATCTAAACTGCCGTTACCCGCTTCAAGCACATGTTTTAAGTTCGTTAGAGATTGATGACTTTGAGCAGTAATCCCTCCCTCTACTACTTTACCTGTCGCGCTATCAACTGGGAGCTGGCCAGAAGTAAAAATCAAATCCCCGTAAGTGGTTCCGTGTGAATATGGGCCAATTGCGGCAGGAGCGTGCTCTGAAGCGATCAATTCTTTCATGTTAATCCTCACATAGTTTTTAGTTTTAGTCGTAAAACTCAGCTTTCGCTTTCGTTTCAAAGCTATTCTTTCAACTATATGTGAGCAAAACAACCACCATAGATCACACAAATCGATCTAAATTCAGATTTTATTGAGTAATTTTGCCGAGATCTCAAATTTATCTGAATTTTCCACAAAAAAATTGTTGTTAATCTTTTTCTCAAATAGATTTGAGAAAAATTCATACTAACAAAGAGAAAACGACAATGAGCGTTACTGTACCTACACAAACTCTTCCAATAACTAAAGAACCACCTCACGTTAAAGCCGGAATGACAGCCACAGAATGGAAAGCGGCGAC
This sequence comes from Vibrio sp. B172a, assembly GCF_030248355.1. Lineage (NCBI taxonomy): Bacteria > Pseudomonadati > Pseudomonadota > Gammaproteobacteria > Vibrionales > Vibrionaceae > Vibrio > Vibrio sp. B172a. Next base: position 344,699 of record NZ_JAHGAC010000007.1, read on the forward strand.
TAAGTTTGATAGCACTGACTGGGGCTGGGTTATCATGAGTATCGGCATGGCAATCGGTGCTGGTATTGTTTTTCTTCCAGTAAAAGTGGGCGTACTTGGTATATGGGTATTTCTTGCCTCTGCGGTAATTGGTTATCCAGCGATGTACTTGTTCCAACGCCTATTTATTAACACGCTTTCCACTTCTCCGAAGTGTCAAGACTATGCGGGCGTTATCTCCGGCTACCTTGGCAATAAATGGGGCGCCTTGTTAGGCGTGCTCTACTTCATCATGTTGGTGATTTGGGTATTCGTATACTCGACGGCAATCAATAATGACTCAGCCTCTTTCCTACACAGCTTTGGTATCACTGAGGGGCTGTTGTCGGAAAACCCGTTGTATGGTCTAGCATTGGTTTGCGCTTTGGTGGCGATCGCATCTCGTGGGGAAAAGATCTTATTTAAAGTCAGTACGGGCTTAGTGCTAATTAAGCTCTGTACCGTTGCCCTGTTGGGTTTCATGATGGTAGAAAAGTGGGATTTAGCTAATGTCGGTACGGTACCAACGGCTGGTGCTGGCCTAAAAGATGCGATTGAACTGCTGCCATTCACCCTTACCTCTATCTTGTTTATTCAAAGCTTGAGTCCGATGGTGATCTCTTACCGTTCGAAAGAGAAGTCTATTGAAGTTGCCCGTTTTAAAGCGATGCGCGCCATGAATATCGCTTTTGGCATTTTATTTGTGACTGTGTTTTTCTACGCGATTTCTTTCACATTGGCGATGTCTCATGAACAAGCAGTCCGTGCAGCAAACGAGAACATCTCTGCGCTAGCGATGGTAGCACAAGGCATGGACGGCACGACGCTTAAACTGCTTAGCCTGATGTTGAACATCTTTTCTGTAATGACAGCATTCTTTGGTGTTTACCTAGGCTTCCGTGATTCTTGCCAAGGCCTTGCGATGTTGGCATTGAAAAAAGTGATGCCTGAAGAGCAAATCAACAAAGATCTCGTGACGAAAGGCATCATTCTGTTCGCTATTTTGATGGCATGGGGCGCTATCGTACTCAACCTACCAGTTTTGAGCTTCACTTCGGTTTGTAGCCCTATCTTTGGTTTGATTGGCTGTTTGATTCCTGCTTACTTGGTGTATCAAGTGCCTTCTCTACATAAATACAAAGGTGCTTCACTATACCTAATCATCGCGACGGGCATCTTGTTGTGTATCTCACCATTTATTGCTTTTAGCTAACGCTTCCTCTCGCCTCGGTTATCAAAATCTATAGCGATAGCCGAGGTTTTCCTTTCAACTCATCCACCTACCCTCTCCTTACTCATTTCGTTTCATGTATGAGACAGAAACGCTCATATCTGGCATTTTGGTTAATTTCCGTGCTTCAACTCACACTTTTCTGACAATTCTCTACTATGTTCAGCGGGTAATCTAAATCCGCAATAGGAAACAATATGAATAAATACATGGCAGAGGTTTTTGGTACTTTTTGGTTAGTGCTTGGTGGTTGTGGTAGTGCAGTGTTAGCGGCTGGCTTCCCTGATGTCGGCATTGGCCTGTTGGGCGTTTCTTTGGCGTTTGGTCTTACCGTACTTACAATGGCATTTGCTATTGGCCATATCTCAGGTTGTCACCTAAACCCAGCAGTAACTATCGGTCTATGGGCTGGTGGTCGTTTCGAGACTAAAGACGTAGTGCCTTACATCATCGCGCAAGTGATTGGTGGTGTTATTGCGGGTGGCGTACTTTACGTAATCGCAACCGGTCAAGCAGGCTTTGATGTAGTTGGTTCTGGCTTTGCTGCGAACGGTTACGGCGCGCATTCTCCAGGCCAATATTCAATGGTTGCAGCTTTAGTGACTGAAGTTGTAATGACGATGATGTTCTTAATCGTGATCATGGGTGCGACAGACAAACGTGCACCGCAAGGCTTTGCGCCTATCGCTATCGGTCTATGTTTGACACTGATTCACCTAATCAGCATCCCTGTGACAAACACATCGGTTAACCCAGCGCGTAGTACTGGTGTTGCGGTATTTGTTGGCGACTGGGCGGTTTCTCAGCTTTGGCTATTCTGGGTAGCACCAATCGTTGGTGGTATTCTAGGTGCACTTATCTACAAGAACCTTCTAGGTACAGAATCAAACGATTAATCGATTCTCGAACCTCAAGATCAAAAAAGCCGCTGAATTCAGCGGCTTTTTTATTAAATCTTGTGTCGACCCAGAAGGGAGTGTGACAAGGTAGTCCCGTCCACGAGCTCAAGCTCGCCACCTACTGGTACACCGTGTGCAATGCGACTTGCTTCCACTTGGTGTTCTTTACAAAGTTCTGCGATGTAATGAGCCGTCGCTTCCCCTTCTACCGTTGGGTTGGTAGCGAGAATCACCTCAGAGATATCTCCGCGGCGCAGACGGTAATCCAATACATCTAGACCAATATCACTTGGACCAATTCCGTCCAGCGGTGATAAATGTCCCATCAGTACAAAGTATCGACCTGAGTATTGACCCGTTGCTTCTACTGCTGCGATGTCTGCCGGACTTTCTACCACACAAATCTGACCATTTTCTTGGCGTTTTGGGTTAGTACAAATATGACAAACTTCTTCTTCAGTGAAAGTACGACACTCGGTGCAATGGCCAATTTCTGTCATTGCTTGGCTCAGCGCATCTGCTAGTTGCAGACCGCCTTTTCTATCACGCTGTAACAAATGAAAGGCCATACGCTGCGCCGACTTGGGGCCAACCCCAGGTAGACAACGTAAGGCCTCCATCAATTGTTCCAGCATATGACTGGTACGCATTGAAAATCCGCTTAGTTAGAATTCAGCAGATTAGAATGGCATTTTCATGCCTGGTGGTAGTTGCATACCGCCAGTTACTGAAGCCATTTTCTCTTTTTGAGTTTCTTCAACGCGACGTGCTGCATCGTTGAATGCTGCAGCGATAAGATCTTCTAGCATTTCTTTGTCGTCTTCCATCAGACTTTCATCGATTTCTACACGACGCACACTGTGGCTACCAGTGATTGTAACTTTAACTAGACCAGCACCAGACTCGCCAGTTACTTCCATATTCGCGATTTCTTCTTGAAGCTTTTGCATGCGATCTTGCATTTGCTGGGCTTGCTTCATTAGGTTGCCCATACCGCCTTTACCAAACATGTTTATCTCTCTGGTTTAATTAGGTGTTGCATCTGTTAATGGGGCTGCCACTTTGTGTTTTCAACCCCATTCCGTTCATTTTTTAGATAGGACGTACACTATCTTTATCAAGCTCTGCTGCAAAACGGCGCTCGATGAATTGTACGTGCGGATCGTTTTCTAAACTGTTCAGCGCTTGCTGTAATTTCTCTTGGTAGAGTCTATCTCTCAACTCTAGTGGCGTCTCACCACTTTCGCTAACATCAATACTCAAATGACACTCTTCACCCAACACATGGTTCAGTGCACTGTGCAGTTCACTTTGCGCTCTATCGGTGTTCAAGTGTGCCTGACTGCCTCTTAATTGTAGCGAAACTGTCGAGCCTTCTTTGTTGAAATGCGAGTTTAGTGCAAGTTGTTCGACCAACTTAGGCGTATCCATCTTGCTAATCAGGTTCGCCCACTCGCTTTTCTCTAGCGATTCATCAACCAATTTTTGCGCCATCTCTGGCGTCTTTTCGTGCTCTAGCGCTTGCTTGAGCTGCGTAGGTGTCAGCTGCGTATTGGCTTTCTTTTCAACCGGTTTGGTTGGTCGCCAACGATACGCTTCATCCTCTGGGGCTTGTTTTTCAGCTTGAGGAGCAGACTTAGGCGACACCTGCGCGGAATTGCCATGCAATTGCGCTAGACGGTCAATAACCGATTCTTTCTGTGCAGATGTCGCGTTAGACTTTTTTGGGCCACCACTTTGCGTTGATGCTCGTTGCTGCCCCTGACGCTGTGAACGTAATTGGTGACGTAGGCCGCTCAAATTACCACGAGCAGGTGCCGGAGCACTTTCTTGTGGCTGAGCTTGTTGAGGAGCTTGCTGCGTTGGCGCAGGGTTCTCACTCATCGGCGGAGCCATATCGTATTGTGGTGCCATATCGTAGCCACCCTGATACTCAGGTTGGTACTGCGGCGCTTCATTCATGGGAGCCGGGGATTGTGTCGCCGGCTGACTCATCGACTGAGCTGGCGCTTGATGTTGCGCTGACGGCGTTGGTCGGCTTTGCATGTGCTGTGCAGGCGCCTGAGCCACTGGAGCTTGTTGCTGCGATGGTCGTTGTGCCGATGACTGCGGAGCCGCTTGCGATGATGGGCTCACGCTTGATGTCGGCGCGACTTGAGGCTGTGATGAAGTAGAAATCACGTTCGCGCTATTATTTGCTGACGGACGGAATGCCATCATGCGCAATACGATCATTTCCATGCCGACGCGACCATTTGGTGACAACGTCAGATCTTCACGGCCTTTTAAAGCAATTTGGTAGTAAAGCTGAACATCTTGTGGTGTGAGAGCTTTACTCAATAATTCGATTTTTTCGGCATCAGGTTGCGCCTGATCCAAGGTCGATGGCAAAGCTTGGTACATCGCGACACGGTGAAGCTGCGACGCCAATTGTTGTAGCAATCCATCCCACTCGACACCGTTTGATGCAAGTTGCTGGATTTTGTCCATCGCCTGTTGCGGCTGCTTACTGCTGATCGATTCCAGCAAGTGAATCGCTTGGTCTGTATCAATCGTTCCAAGCATGTGACTCACGATATCGGTTTGAATCGTACCGTTGCCTAGAGCGATAGCTTGGTCAGTTAAGCTCAGTGCATCACGCATACTGCCATCTGCAGCGTGCGAGATCATGCCAAGTGCTCTTGCTTCTGCAGAGACTTGTTCTTTTTCCAGAATATGGTCAAGCTGCTGATGAATATCATCAACACTGATTGGCTTAAGATGGAACTGCAAACAGCGTGACAGAATCGTCACCGGCAGTTTTTGTGGATCTGTCGTAGCCAACAAGAACTTCACATACTCAGGCGGCTCTTCCAGCGTTTTTAACAGCGCATTGAAAGAGTGACGCGAAAGCATGTGTACCTCATCGATGAGGTACACTTTAAAACGTCCGCGAGCGGGTTTGTATTGAACGTTGTCTAACAGTTCACGAGTGTCTTCAACTTTAGTACGAGAAGCTGCGTCGATCTCCAGTAGGTCAACAAAGCGACCTTCATCAATCTCACGACAAGTATCACACTCACCACAAGGGTTAGCAGTAATACCTGTTTCACAGTTCAGGCCCTTAGCAAACAGTCGGCCAATCGACGTTTTACCAACGCCTCGCGTGCCGCTAAATAGGTACGCATGGTGTAAACGATTTTGCGCTAACGCGTTCTCCAAAGCAGTTAAGACATGGCTCTGCCCGACTACTTGATCAAACTTATTAGGACGCCATTTTCGCGCTAAAGCTAAATAACTCATTGAATGTATTAGTGTCCTTCAAACTCGCAAATGCTGTAAACGTTCAGACCTAGACCTTCTAGGCGCTTATCACCACCGATTTCTGGTAGGTTGATAACGAATGCAGCGTGCTCTAATTCACCACCTAGTTGGCGGATCAGTTTTGTTGTTGCTTCAATTGTGCCGCCAGTTGCTAGCAGATCATCAACAACCAATACTTTATCGCCTTCTACGATTGCATCAGTATGAATTTCTAGCGTATCAACGCCGTACTCAAGCTCGTAAGATTGAGCGACTGTTGGACGAGGAAGTTTGCCTGGCTTACGCACAGGAACAAAACCTACACCCAGCTCTAGTGCTAGAGGTGCGCCAAAAAGGAAACCACGCGCTTCTGTACCGACAACTTTCGTGAAGCCCATGTCTTTGTAACGCTCAACCAAAAGGTTAATCGTTGCTTGGTACGCTTTTGCGTCTTCAAGAAGGCTAGTCACGTCGCGGAAAAGAATGCCTGGCTTTGGATAGTCTTGGATGCTTTTGATGCTAGATTTGATCAGTGAAATTGTTTCTGTAGTCATAATACCGATTTACTTAGATTGGCTCATCGCCCTCTGTTCTTATCGCAGTATATATGAGGGCAACAAACAATAGGTTTTCATCCCTATGAGCTCATTTTCTTAAAAAGTCACAGGCGCTGAAAATACAAACGCCCACTCGAAGAGCGGGCACACTATTCTCTACAATCTTAGTGATTTTCTTCTCGGTCAGCAACCAACTCAGTCACAGGTAGACGCATAAACCAACTCAGTAAAACGATTAGCATCACTAAAAGCGCAATTTTTACCCAAATGATAGGGGCGACGAGAATGGATACGGTAAAGCTCAGCACAATAAATACCGCTCCACGTTGTTTTACTTTACGGGTAACGGCTCTGTGCTTATGCCAATTATCGAGCATTGGACCAAACGTTTTGTGTTCGTGTAACCAACGATGAAACGCAGGGCTTCCACGCATAAAACACGCGCTTGCCAATAAGATAAAGGGAGTGGTGGGTAATAAAGGAAGAACGATACCGGCGATGCCAAGTATCATGCAGAGTCCACCAGCAATATTGAAAAAGTAACGCTTAATACGAATGGTGGACTCCAGTAAACAATCGCTCGATTAAAAACCTGCGTAACCGTTCATTACGCGAAGCCAGGTTAGCGTTGCAGGTAGAGTTGGGATCAAAAGGACTGCAATGAAACCTAGAAAGTAAAAAATATTATAAGGCTCTTTAAAATCTTTGTCTGCCATGATGCTTCTTCTCACTTGTTGACTTTGCTTCTCCCAACCATGCGTCGTTAAAATATCGTTGCACAAATGGGTCATTATTGTTTTAAGCGCTGACTATACCTTAAACATCAAACGCTAAACACCAACAAAAAGTAAGGTTATAAAGGGAAACAACGAGGGAGATACGGAATGAAAAAACAAAAAAAGCAGCATCGATATGCTGCTTTCATTTAGATGATTTATGTTTACATCAAGCGGTTCAAACGAACGATGTTTAAGCTAAAGCTTGATGTTCCTAGACAGCCAATAGACAGTTGACCACTCGTCGTAATCGGGAGCTCACGAGTGATGAAGTTCTTCATACTGCCATCACCAAGACGGTTCCCCGCCGCTATATGTTGATTCGTATGACCATCAGACCATTGGCTATCAAGACCCGCTGGTAAAATTGAAACCGTCGATGACGCTAAATCCGCAACACCAAACACGGCATTTACTGCTCCAGCGCAATCCGAGCATTGAATGCCCTTCTCAATGATCTCGACCATATCTTTCAGATCGGCACTAAAGCTTTTCAGGTTGCGTAAGTAGTCATCAAACAGAGCGCGCACAAGTAATGTCGTCGCTACCCCATCCTCTTCCAGTGATGCTGAATCGACGAGGTAAAACGCAAACTGACCGTTCATCAACCACCGATAATCAAACACCAACGGCATAACATCCGTAGACTGCAATAATCGGTAAGAGCACTTCCAGTCGCCTTGCGATGCATCTTTCTCCGGAAGCAGTGCATGGAGCAAATCACGTGCAGCATTCGGGTTTTGCTGTAAATACTCTAAGTGCCAATGGAGCTCTTGCTCATCAGGCATTTCTCCGCCGTCATCGACTCTAAACCACTGGCTGGAGAAGTCCCTATGGTCAGAATAATGGCAGTCGGCTTCCTCAAGCGTGTTATCGATCGCTTGAGACAAATGTTTATAGTTTCCAATTGGTTTTGGTAAGAAGTCTTTAATGCCAAAACGCAGCGCTTTCGCTACATCAGACATTTCGTCGGTGCCCGATACCACGATCAGTGGCATAGATGGATACTCTAGGCTTACCTCTTCTACAAATTCGATTCCGTCTAGGACGGGCATTGATAAGTCACATAAGACAAGATCAGGCTGGCACTCCCTCAGCTGCTGAAGCGCCTCTAGGCCATTTTCAGCTTCTACTACCTTGAAACCCTGACTTTCCAAATAGGCACTAGTTACTCTACGAAATATAGGGTCATCGTCCACCAACATGATGAGCTTGTGATTGACCACTTCCTGCGCCGAGACCATTGCCGTTTGACTGTGAGTCTTAAACATACCTTTACACCTCACAAAGCTCAGTCAAAAAACAAATTCTAAGTTATTATTGTTGTTGTATTCACATCTTACGAAACGTTGTGCAGCAAGACGTCAGGCCCTTTCACCTTGTTATAAACCGTAGCCTGAAATTGACGTTTATACAAATATTCCATTGTTTATCAGTATTTACTAAGAGCCTCCTGCTGTGTTCAAATGACGCAACATGTTGACTTAAAGCAAACTTTGATCACAAAGTTAATTATAAATTAGCCATAAACGGTAGTTTAATGTGTCTGGAAATATGAAATTAGATGATCTAAACCTATTTCGATTGGTTGTCGAAAATGGGAGCTATACCGCAACTTCGCGAAAAACCATGATTCCGGTGGCAACCATCACCCGACGCATTCAAGCGCTTGAAGACTCTGTCAATCTTCGATTGCTGAACCGTCATGCGCGTAAACTTTCTCTGACTGAAGCCGGAGAACGTTTTTACCATGAATGCTCACCTTTGCTGCAACGCCTAACCTCGACAGCAGAGGAAATTACGGATGATTGCCGTGGTGCATCGGGCAAGATCAAGATCTCTGCGCCGTACAACTTGACGAAGCGCATGATGATGCCGATGTTCAATTCGTTCATGAAACAGTACCCAGATATCAACATCGAACTGACAACGGAAAGCAACGCTGATCAACTTGATCCTACAGAATGGGATGTGATCTTCCGTGTTGGCCCACAACGTGATTCCAGCCTGATTGCACGTAAAATCGGTGAAGTGAAAGACATTCTGGTCGCGAGTCCTGATTACTTGAGCGCAAACCCTGCTCCAAATCACGCTGAAGAGCTTTCTAACCACTCTTTGCTAAAAGGTTCACCACTTATCAAGTGGACGCTGATTAACAGCAAGGGCGAGTCTGTGGTGAACGTAGAGCGTGGTCGTTTTCAAGCAAACGCACTGAACGTGGTTCGTAGCTCTTGTTCGGAAGGTCTTGGCATTACGTTGATGCCTGATGTGATGATCAAAGAGTACATCGAAAGTGGCGATCTCGTGCGCATATTGCCAGATTGGAGCGCAAACCCGCGTGACATTTACATGCTTTACAACCACAAAGATCACCTACCAGAAAAAGTACGACTATTCATCGACTTCGTGATCGCCTACAACATTCATTAATGTTGAGCACAGATACAAAAAACCAGAGCCGAAGCTCTGGTTTTTTTATGTCTTTAGTAGCGCGATTTAAGCACCTTCGTTGTGCAGTTCTAGGTTTGCTAAGTCTTGCTGAATCTCGAGTTGCGTTTTCGCATCATCGTTGCGCAAGCCATCAAGGAAATCTAGATATTGCTGATCGATATCACCTGTCACGTATTCACCGTTAAATACAGAGGTATCGAATTGCGTGATGTCTTGATTGCCAAGACCAACCGCTTCAACCAAGTCATCCAAACGCTGATAAATCAGTGCATCTGCGCCGATTTGCTTACAGATAGTTTCGTTATCACGGCCATGTGCAATCAGCTCTGTTGCGCTTGGCATATCGATACCGTAAACGTTCGGGAAGCGCACTTCAGGAGCCGCTGAAACCATAAACACTTTGTTCGCACCGGAATCACGAGCCATCTCAATGATCTGCTCTGAAGTTGTGCCACGAACAATAGAATCATCGACAAGTAGTACATTCTTATCTTTGAACTCAGAACGAATAGCATTTAGCTTACGACGAACAGATTTCTTACGTTGCTGTTGACCCGGCATGATGAACGTACGGCCGACGTAACGGTTTTTCACGAAACCTTGGCGGTATGGTTTATCAATGGCTTGTGCAATTTGCAGCGCAATATCACATGATGTTTCAGGAATTGGGATAACCACGTCGATATCAAGATCTGCGTAATCTTCACGGATACGGTCACCCAGCTTTTTACCCATTTCAACACGAGCGCTGTAAACCGAGATCTTATCAATGAATGAGTCTGGACGAGCGAAGTAAACGAATTCAAAGATACATGGGTTCAGTTTTGGATTGTCGCCACATTGCTTGGTAAACAACTCGCCTTCAAACGTTGCGTAAATCGCTTCACCTGGTGCGACATCACGAACAAAGTCAAAACCAACCGCATCAAGTGCTACAGATTCTGAAGCCACCATATACTCTGTTCTGCCTTCGACTTCACGCTTACCTAAACATAAAGGGCGAATACCATGTGGGTCACGGAAAGCAATCATGCCATGACCGATGATCATCGCTGCGACAGCATAAGCGCCACGGATTGTGCGGTGTACATTCGTTACAGCGCGGAAAACGTCATCCGCCGTAACGTTACCTTTTACCGTATCGATCTCATGAGCAAGTACGTTTAGAAGTACTTCTGAGTCTGAAGTGGTGTTGATATGGCGGCGGTCTTTTTCAAACAGCTTCTGACGAACTTCATGAGCGTTAGTCAGGTTACCATTGTGGGCAAGTGTAATACCGAAAGGGGAGTTTACGTAGAAAGGTTGAGCTTCAGAGGCACTTGAACTGCCAGCGGTTGGGTAACGAACGTGACCGATACCAACCTCACCTTGTAAGCGTTGCATGTGTCTTGCTTCGAACACATCCTTCACTAAACCGTTCGCCTTACGCAGACGAAAACGATTGCTTTCTATGGTACAAATACCAGCGGCATCTTGGCCACGATGCTGTAACACCGTTAACGCGTCATAAATAGACTGGTTTACAGGCGTTGTGCCCACGATTCCAACAATACCACACATGTCCTAATCCTCGATTTGCGACAGTAGCTGGCACTACTAGATAGTGCCAGACAGAAAACTTGATGTTGCTTTTAAATGCTCGAAGAATGGGGCGATGATACGGCTGAACTCAGGGACCAACTGTGACTCTTTCCACCAATCCGAGCTTGGGAATGCAGTAAACGCATCCATAAAAAACAGCACCGCAGAAACAATCAGTACTCCGCGTAAACCACCAAACACCACACCGAGAATTCGATCGGTACCTGATAGCCCTGTTTTTTGTACCAGTTGACCAATGACGTAATTCACCACTGCACCAACCACTAAGGTTGCGACGAATAACGCCGCAATTGCGGCTCCGTTTCGAAACATTTCATCTTCGATGTTGGTGAAGTACACCGCCAATTTGGCGTAGTAGTTGCTGGAGATAAAAAATGCTCCAAACCAAATCACCAAAGACAAAGCTTCTTTAGCAAAACCGCGAACTAAACTGATCAGAGCTGAAAATCCGATCACACCTAAAATGACAAAATCTAACCAATTCATGTTTTCTTCATCTTAAGTTGGCGCGCATTTTAACAGAAAAAATGCTGACGCAAACGTTTTCTTATGGATTTAATGGCTTAAATTTAAGCAATTGACCTTTTGAGCCTGTAATTTTTTGTAATTCCTTGACCTGTCGTTCAAGTTTACTTTTTGATACATCAGGACCAACAATCACTCGAGTAAAAGCTGTCTCTTTTTTTACATGAGCTTGGTAACCACGCTTCTGTAAATCCTCTACTAATGCAACAGCATTCTCATGATTTTTCAGTGCCATCAACTGAATGATCCAAGCAGAATCTTCATATTGATTTTTTTCTTCAACTGGACGAACCGCAACTTCCACCTGTTCAGGTTGTTTCGTTTCTTCTGGTTGGGTAACTGGCTCTGGTTCTGGCTCCGAAACGGCGATTTGAGGCTCTTCAGATTCATCCACCGTTGCCGTAACCGGAGATTCAGGCAAAGAGACATCATCTTCTACAGGCTCTAGTATTTCGAAGTTCTCCACATCGCTATCAAGCTCAGGTTTGATAGGAATACTGGCAAACTCTTCTTTGTAGTGCAGTTTCTTACCATCTAGCACGTCTGGAAGCACGATGACCCCCACCGCCACTAGAATGATGGTGCCGACTAAACGACTTTGGAATTTACTTGCCATCAAATTACCTTTGATTACTCATTATTTGATTGCCAATGCTCCAACACTTCGCCCACTGTATGGAATGAACCAACCACCAAAATAACATCGGCTTGAGCGGCGTGTTTCTGCGCGCTCTCAAACGCTTCGACTGGGGTTTGGAACTGAACTTGACCTTGAGGTAAGTATTGGCACAGTTCATCTGCTGTCGCCGCGCGTGGGCCAGTTAGCGATGCTGGGTACCATTGTGTTGCAATTGGAGTTAATGCTTCGATTGTTGCCTTGATGTCTTTATCGTGCAGCATCGCGACCACAACGTGGATATTCTTATCCGCGTATTGGCGTTTCACCTTCTCAACTAAGTATTCAGCTGAGTGAGGGTTGTGCGCAACATCAAGAACGATTTCAGGCCCCGTTTGCAGAACCTGCATTCGGCCAGCTAGACGAGCATTATTCAAGCCATTAACGATATTAATGTCAGTGATTTGCAATTCTGAAGCGCCAAGTGCCATTAAAGCTGTTGCTGCATTTGGTAGCGGTAACGATGGAACTGGTAGGTCTTCTAATGCAAATGCACCACTGGTCCACTTCCAGCCTTTCTCAGTCAATTGGTAATCGAACTGGATACCAACTTGGAAGAACTCAGCTTGAATGTCATCAGCGTGCGCAGCAACGGTTGCTGGCGGCGTTGGTTGGCCACAAATCGCAGGTTTACCAGCACGGTAGATGCCTGCTTTCTCAAAGCCAATCACATTGATGTCATCACCAAGCCAATCAACATGGTCAATGGCCAAGCTGGTAATAACAGAGACATCATGATCCACAACGTTTGTTGCATCTAAACGCCCGCCGAGGCCAACTTCTAGCAGAACGACATCGACTTTCTCAACTTGGAAAATACGAAGTGCGGCTAACGTACCGAATTCAAACAAGCTTAGACTAATATCACCGCGTTGTTGCTCAACGTAGTCAAACGCTGCACAGTGCTTGCTGTCTTCTGCATCGACTCCGTTAATACGAACACGCTCGTTGTAACGAATTAGGTGTGGTGAGCTGTAAACACCCACTGAATAGCCTGCATCTAATAGAATCGCTTCCATCAATGCACACGTCGAACCCTTGCCATTGGTGCCGGCAACAGTAATCACAGTAGGAGCTGGTTTGGTGAGGTTGGCTTTTTGCGCTACCGCTTGAACACGGTCTAAGCCAAGGTCGATAGCTGAAGTGTGGAGATTTGTTAAATAATCAAGCCACATCGTTAGAGAGGATGTGGCTTGAGGAATAGAGTTTTGGGTCATCTAACTTTAACCATTAATTTCTTTGGTTTTTATGTTAGCTGATACTTTACCCTTTTTCGTCCGCTTCTGGTACAGAATATGGTTCTTCATTTGGAGATTCGTTAACCGAAACCACCATAGGAGACTTGTGGTTAGTTAGCTTAGCCACTAGACCACCCACGCGCTGACGCATTTCACGACGGTCAACGATCATGTCAATCGCACCGTGCTCAAGAAGGAACTCACTACGTTGGAAACCTTCAGGAAGATCTTCACGTACTGTCTGTTCGATTACACGACGACCTGCAAAGCCGATAAGTGCTTTAGGTTCACCAATGTTGATGTCACCTAGCATTGCCAAACTCGCTGATACACCACCCATTGTTGGGTCAGTCAGTACAGAGATGAATGGTAGGCCTTTGTCAGAAAGACGCTCAAGTGCTGCACTGGTTTTCGCCATTTGCATTAGAGACATCAGTGCCTCTTGCATACGCGCACCGCCACTTGCTGAGAAACAAACAAGCGCACAGTTGTTTTCAATTGCTGCTTCTACTGCTTTAACAAAGCGTGCACCAACAACAGAACCCATTGAACCGCCCATGAAAGAGAATTCAAACGCACACGCTACTAGTGGCATGCCCAGCAATTCACCTTGCATTACGATCAGTGCATCTTTCTCGCCGCTGCTCTTTTGCGCTGCAGAGATACGTTCTTTGTAGCGTTTAGAATCTTTAAACTTCAGTTTATCTTGTGGCTCAAGTTCAGTGCCAAGCTCTACGCGTTCACCTTCATCTAAGAATGTTTCTAGACGACGACGCGCTTTCATGCGCATGTGGTGATTACACTTAGGACAAACTTCTAGGTTGCGCTCAAGCTCAGCATGGTACAGAACCTGCTCACAAGAAGTACATTTGGTCCACACGCCTTCAGGAATAGAGGCTTTACGTGAACTTACTAGGTTGCTTTTCTCTAAAATCTTTTCAAGCCAACTCATGGAAGACCTTTTCTCTCAACTCTTCCGCTTCATTGCGAAAGATATAAATTCGGGAATATTGCGGATGGATTAAAACATATCTTGCCGCGACTGTAGATAAAAAACTGGTTGTACCTATTTTTGATATCATTAATAACGCACAGTTTCTGCACGTATCCAGTCTAAAGTACCGATATTTTGAAACAAAATCGCAAATTTAGTTCAAATTATCTGGCAAAAACAGCGGACCGATCGGAACTTGTGGTAATCCAAACTCTTCAGGGTAGTCCACGTCCACTAAATACAGACCTTCAGCTTTCGCCGTTGCACCTGCTAATTTGCGGTCTTTTGCTTCAAGTAGCCACTTGATCCATTCTGGTTTTTCTTCGCCACGACCTACCTTGATCAGGCTGCCAGTAATGTTACGCACCATATGGTGGACAAAAGCATTCGCTTTAATATCAATCACGATGTAATCACCATGGCGGGTCACATTAAGGTGCATCAAGTTGCGGAATGGGCTCAACGACTGGCAATGCGCAGCGCGGAATGAACTAAAGTCGTTCTCACCTAACAGGTACTGACCTGCTTCATGCATTTTCTTCTCGTCTAGCTCACCGTGATAGTGGCTAACGCCAGAATTTAAAATACCAGGACGCAATGCGTGGTTGAAGATGATGTAGCGGTAACGACGTGCGGTTGCTGAGAATCGAGCATGGAAATCATCGTTCACTTCCACTGCCCAGCGGACAGCGATATCACTTGGCATGTTCGCGTTTGCGCCCATGGTCCAAGCCACCATTTTACGACTCACGTTGGTGTCAAAGTGAACGACCTGACCAGTGCCATGTACGCCAGCATCGGTACGACCTGCACACTGTACTTCGACAGGGTGGTTCGCGACCACAGATAATGCTTTCTCTAGCTCTTCTTGGACACTTTTCACGTCTCTTTGGCGTTGCCAACCAAAGTAGTTTGTACCGTTGTATTCGATACCTAATGCGATTCTCATTTTAACCTTCGAACTCTAAAATGGGGCGGGAAGTATATACGTAAGTCCTTCCAGATACAAAAAAGGGCAGCGTTTGCTACCCCTTTTTACTTATCGACCGTTAATCGTGTCGATGAGAGTTTTAGCCTCTCGGCGAATATCGTCCTCACCGTAGACGATCGCTTCCTCTAACAGTTTAATCGCGCCTTGAGGGTCGTTCATTTCAAGGTAGATCTTTGCTAGGTCTAGCTTGCCAGCTGCTTCAGCATTGGTATCTACGTCAACATCACCAATATCGCCAATCACATCCGGAAACTCATTCAAACCCACATCGAGTTTGAGCTCTTGCTCTTCAAACTCACCACCGTCTTTGTCTACCTGAGCCATCAATTCATCAATGGTCATGAATTGATTTTTCTTCGGATCAAAATCGGTTAGGTCGTCTTGCTCACCCCAGTTTTCTTGCGCGATCTCAGGCTGTGCAAGTGCTTCTGATGAACTCCACACTTCACGCTGGTCTTCTGGAACCTCTGCCGTTGATGAGGTGTTTTCTGGCGACAGCTTAAAGCCATCCCAATCGTCACCAACATCCAGCATGGTTTCAAAGTCCATACCTGCACTTGCAATAGTGTCGCTGTCTAACTTGCCATCAAACACTTCAGATTCAGCATTTTCAGACAACAAGTTCGCCATCGCAGACTCTTCAAAGTCATTTAATTCCGACTCTAGGTCATTGCTCGGCTCAGGCTCTAAATCGGCACTGAAAGCGTCTGGTTGCGCGAAGACTTCAAACAGAGCGTCATGGTCATTCTCTGCTTGTTGTACAGCTTGAGAGACTTCTGAGTGCTCTTTAACAACCTCAGGTTCAACAGTGTCAGAGTCAGAACTTGCTACCTCTTCTGTCACTGATGCCAAAGCATCTTCTTCATTGAACTCTGGTAGTTCAAAGTCATCGAAGTTGAACTCGTCTTCTGCTTCAACAATCGGCGCTTGAGGCTCAGCGATTTCAGATTCCGCTAGCGCTGGCTCTTCAGCCATCGAAGCTAATGCGTCTTCTTCGTTGAACTCTGGAAGCTCGAACTCGTCGAAGTTGAACTCTTCTTCTACTTCCGCGACTGGCGCTTCAGGCTCAGCGATTTCAGATTCCGCAAGCGCAGGCTCTTCGGCCATCGAAGCTAATGCGTCTTCTTCATTGAACTCTGGAAGCTCTAACTCATCGAAGTTGAACTCTTCTTCTGCTTCCGCAACTGGCGCTGCAGGCTCAGCGATTTCAGATTCCGCTAGCGCTGGCTCTTCAGCCATCGAAGCCAATGCATCTTCTTCGTTGAACTCTGGAAGCTCTAACTCATCGAAGTTGAACTCTTCTTTTGTTTCCGCAACTGGCGCTTGAGGCTCCGCGATTTCAGATTCCGCTAGCGCTGGCTCTTCAGCCATTGAAGCTAATGCGTCTTCTTCGTTGAACTCCGGAAGCTCTAACTCGTCGAAGTTGAACTCTTCTTCTGCTTCCGCAACTGGTGCCTGAGGCTCAGCGATTTCAGATTCCGCTAGCGCAGGCTCTTCGGCCATTGAAGCTAATGCATCTTCTTCGTTGAACTCTGGAAGCTCTAACTCATCGAAATTGAACTCTTCTTCTGCTTCCGCAACTGGCGCTTGAGGCTCAGCGATTTCAGATTCCGCTAGCGCAGGCTCTTCAGCCATCGAAGCCAATGCGTCTTCTTCGTTGAACTCCGGAAGCTCCAACTCGTCAAAGTTGAACTCTTCTTCATCAATAGCCGATTCAGTCGAGCTTGCTGCTACGGGTTCTTGTTCAATTTTGTTTTCAGGTTCTATCTCATCAACCAGCCAATCTTCCTCTTGAGGAATTCCAAATTCGTTTTCAACCGTATTTGGTGTTGGCGTGAACGCTGGAGCCGGCTCAGTTTCCGGTTCTACCATCGTTTCTTCTTGTGGCTGAGACGCTTCTGTTAAGCTTTCTGCTTGAGGATCTAACGCTTCAGAAACTTCAGCTGAATACTCTTCAATTGTATTTTCTGCTAGTTCGTTACCTTCAACCGATAGTTCAGCCGGAGCTTCAGGTTGCTGCTCCGCATTCTCACTTGCTACTGGCTCTTCACCAATTAAAGCATCAAGTTCTGCTGCAAAGTCTGAACGCTCTTGCTCACTTGGTAGCAACGCTTCGTTGTTACTTTCGAATAACTCATCAAGCTCCGTCATTAACGGTTCATGCTCTGGGGAAACGTCCTCAAGGTCACCTAAGAAATCATGGCTATCAAAATCATCAATCGATTCTGGTTGCTCTTGTTCAATCGGCTCACTTGAAAGTTCTGCCTGAGTTTGGCTATCAACTTCAGGTTGGTTCTCACTCAGCAGAGCGTCAATATCCAAACCAGAATCCAGACCAAGCGCTGCTTTTTCCTCCTCCAGATCGGCAGCAGGCTCAACATCTGCCATTGGCTGAGGTTGTTGAACACTCTCTTCAGCTTCTGGCTCTTGCTCATCAAAGCCTAACGAAGCAAGGAGATCGTCGCCACTCTGCTTGTTTTCTGCTTGCTCTAACTCGTCATCTTCACGAATCAGTTCATCAAATGGATCGATTTCACTGCTTGTTTCGTCCTGCTCTTCTACGCTCTCGTCGCTAAGCAGTTCGTCCAGCAGATCAACACTGTTTTCATCAATGTCTTCAAGAGAATCGTCACCATCGAACCCCGACAGCTTTTCTAGCTCATCAAGCGGGTCAAAGTCATCATCGGAGGCGTCTTCATCATCGAAGCCAATGAGCTCATCAAGTAAATCTGTGCTGTCTTCATCGATGGTAGGCTCTTCACTTAAACCTGCGATGTCTTCCAACTCTTCAAGTGGATCAAGTTCGTTAAGCGGTTCGCCATCGTCTTCACCGATCAATTCATCAAGTAACGCAGATGCTTCTTCTTCACTTGAATCGCTATCAGATAAACTAGATAACGTTTCTAGCTCATCAAACAAATCATCATCAGTGTCTTTTGGCGTTGGCTGTTCGTACTGTGCAAGCAACTTGTCGATGTCGTCATCTGTCGCTTCACCTGCAGAGAATGCGGTTTCTGATACCGTTGGCTTATCGTCTTCAACGTCTAAGTTGAGATCGTCCCCATCAAGGTCAGCAAATAGATCATCGAGCATCGCTTGATCAAGCGCATTACTTTGTAACTCTTCCGCAGGATCATCTGCAGCGAGCAACTCAGCAAAGGCGTCGTCAGACATGGCGTCAGAGCCGTCTTCGTCAGAAAGATCGAAGCCTGCGTCATCGTCGTCATCCAACACTTCCAACTCTGGCGTGACTTCATCGAGCGCACGCTCCATCTCTTCAAGACCAAGGGCTTTTTCTTCGCCATTGACCTTGATGCCGTTGCTTGAAGAGTCAAACTCATCGAAGCCGACATCCAACTCGCCATCGTCGCCAATGCCAGCGAATGGGTCTTCGCCGTCGTCGCCTTCTAGATTGAAGTCGAGGTCATCGTCATCGAGGTTACCGAAAACATCCTCTTCTTCAGGCTGTTGTTCTTCTTGTTCGAATAGGTTTTCTGTTTCGTCGTCATCGCCGAACAGGTCATCATCTAGGCTTAGCTCTTCATCTAATTCATCAGCAGCCGCTAAACCGATTGGCGCCGCAAGAGGATCAACGTTTTGCTGTTCTTGTGCAGCAGCTTCTTCCTCTTTCGCTTTAGAGCGTCGACCAAGTAGCATAACGACTAGCAACGCAATCAAAGCACCCGGAATTAATGCCGCAAGACCGACAAGCCAACCATTCGACAAAATTTTGTCCATGGTGCTTGGTTGCATGCGTTGTTGCTCAGCGACACGCTGGCGTTCCTCTGCCAGCAGTTTTTCTACTTCTGAACGAATGCGTTCTTCATCGTTGAGCGAGGTTTTTAGCGTTTCGACTTCACTCTGTACTTCAGAAAGCATTAAACGCAGGCGATGGTTCTTCTCTTCTAAAGATTCCAACTCACTTTGCGAACCTTGCAGCTTGTCTTTTAGCGCACTGACTTGCTTTTCACCCTCAGGTGATGTGCTCACTGCAGGTACTGGAGTGGTTGGTTCTACCGCTTTAATTGGCTCTGGTTTCGGTGCTTCTGGCTTAACTGGCTCAGGTTTAGGCTTTGGCGCTTCAACCACAGGCTTCGGCGGTTCAACTTTCGGTTTTGCAGGCTGAGCAGGCGTTGGTTTTGGCTGAGTAAGGCGAGCTTCATGCGCTTTCATGATCGCAATCGCTTGGGCCGTTGTCGCACTTTGCACTTGCTCTAGAGAAGGCACACGCAGGCGACTTCCTGGAATAAGCTCGTGGATATTTTGCTTATCAAACGCTTGAGGGTTTATGCGATAAATGGCGAGTAGCGTTTGTTGTACGGAAACATTTCGAGAAGGTCGTAATTCAGAAGCAATCGACCAGAGAGTCTCGTTTTGACCAGTCGGACCGAAGAAACGCGACGGTTGGTCATTTTCAGGTGGAGCGGGTAATGCTCGTTCAATCTCCTCAGCGTAGCTCGGAGATGCTTGCACTTCACCAGAGGGTCCTACAAGACGAATACCTTCGGCTTGAACCACTGACGATGTCTGAGTCGCGCTCATCAGCACAAGGGCTGCTAACAAACGCTTATAATTTTGACGCATAGAAGGCTCAGTTAGGTGCTAGTAACAATTTGAAATGGTGATCGGTTAAATATATCGGATAAAGCACGCAAAACTATAGCGTTGAGGGTAAAAAATGTGTGGCTCTCACCATATTCGTACTAATCTCACACAATTTTACGCAGTTCGAACAAAAAAGCCTCGCATAGTGCGAGGCTTAAAGGTTCTTAGCGAGGTCGACTTAGTAGTAGTCGCGGATCAGAACTTCTGCGATTTGAACCGCGTTAGTTGCTGCGCCTTTACGAACGTTATCTGCAACAACCCATAGGTTTACGCCGCTGTGATGGCTGATATCGTTACGGATACGACCTACCATTACGTGGTCTTTACCGCCCGCATCGCGAACTTGTGTTGGGAAGTCTTCACCGTGGAATACTTCGATACCGTCAGTTTGCTCAAGCAAGTTAACGACTTCTTGTGCATCGATTGGTGAACGCGTTTCAACGTGAAGTGCTTCTGCGTGGCCGTAGAATACTGGCACGCGCACACAAGTTGGGTTTACGGTGATTGATGGGTCGTTAAAGATCTTTTGCGTTTCCCACACCATTTTCATTTCTTCTTTGGTGTAGCCGTTTTCCATCATCTGATCGATTTGTGGAATACAGTTAAATGCGATCTGTTGAGAGAATTGCTTCTTGTCTGCTGGCAGACCGTTTAGCAACTTCGCTGTTTGACCTGCGAGCTCATCAATACCCGCCTTACCTGCACCAGAAACCGATTGGTACGTTGATACGTTAATACGCTCAATACCAACAGCATCGTGAATAGGCTTTAGTGCCACCAACATTTGGATGGTCGAACAGTTCGGGTTCGCAATGATGTTACGGTTACGGAACTCTGCAATCGCTTCTGGGTTAACTTCAGGCACAACAAGAGGAATATCGTACTCGTAACGGAAGTGTGATGTGTTGTCGATAACAATCACGCCTTCATCTGCTGCGATTGGAGCCCATTTTGCTGACAGTTCACCACCAGCAGAGAACAGAGCGATGTGGGCTTGTGACCAATCAAACTCTTCCACGTTTTGTACGCGAATTGTTTTACCATTGAAACGGTAAGTCTTGCCTTCACTGCGTTCACTTGCCAACAGGAAGATTTCGCCTACTGGGAATTTGCGCTCTTGAAGCACTTCCAAAATTGTTTCACCGACCGCACCGGTCGCACCTAATACGGCAACATTGTATTGCTGGCTCATTGACTTACCTCAACCTGAAAACCTAGTTCTGCTAATGGTGCAAGATTGCATGTTTGGTTACCCACTAGCGTGACAGCGCTGTACTCGCGGCGATCCCAGTAGTTTTTACGCATCAGGTCAAAAGAGCCTGGCTTACTGATTTCGCGGCGGAAAAGAGCGTCATCTTTACGCACATCATAGATTAACTGCGTGATGTTGTGCAGCGTTGCTTCATCCCATGCTCTGTCCAATACCATAGTCGGGACAGGCGCGGTCGGCAGTAAATCGCTGGCATGCGCACGTAATTCGTTATTTAAGAACTCACAGTAGCTGTTGAAAATCATCGTCGTACCGCGAGCTTTCCCTTCCAGACCATAGCCTGCAACGTGAGGGGTTGCGAATGCTAGCAGAGGCAGAAGCTCCATATCAACCTCTGGTTCAAATTCAAATACGTCGAGTGCCGCTGTAAAGCCGTCGTTTTTCAGCAAACGTTGCTTCAACGCTTGGTTATCCACAACTGGACCGCGTGCCGCATTAATAAGAATTTGATCGCTACGAAGACCATTTAACACCTTCTCATTAATCAAATGATGGGTTGGGTGTGGGCCATCTTTAGTGATAGGTGTGTGCAGCGTGATGATGTCAGAACGTTCGATGAGCTCTGCTAACGGAGTGAAACTGCGAGAATCGCCTTCTTCTTGTTTGAGTGGGTCATTGATGAGTACGTTGATACCCATACCTTTCAAACATTTCTCTAGGTAACTGCCGACTTGACCCGCACCGATGATACCAACGGTTTTATCGAAAACTGAGAAACCTTGCTGTTGTGCTAGCACCATCATGACGCTGAACGCATACTCAGCAACGCCAACTTTGTTACATCCTGGTGCTGCGGTGAAGAAAATGCCTTTATCTTTTAAAAGCGCTTGGTCAACATGATCCATACCCGCCGTTGCCGTACCAACGAACTTCAGCTTGTTTGCTTTGCTGATCAGCTCTGCGTTTACTTTGGTAACTGAGCGAATCATTAGCGCATCTACATCGACTAAATCATCGGCTGTCAGTGTACGACCGGGTTTTAGAATCACTTCACCGAGTTGGCTGAATAGCTCTTCAGCGTACGGCATATTTTCATCAACAATAATTTTCATAGCGCCAGCGTTTAACATCCATTTGTATGAGTTCGTTTATTCGCAATATGCGAAGCTAAAGCGATTGTGCCTTTTTCTTGAAAAATCTCAACAATTAGAGTGAGCAAAAACAGGTTTCAGAAAAGAAAAAGCCCGGCTAAATTAGCCGGGCAAAGTTCCAGAACAAAAGGATCCTATCCCGCTCTCCTTGGGATAGAGTCTGCGTCTGTTCGATCAGTTTGACTGATCAAGCTCTGGAAACTGGTTTGTTGGTCCGTTTACGCCGTATGGGAAATCACAGTGATATTCCGACCAACAAATTCAGTTAGCTTTGGGTCGCTTACGCTTGGTACTTTTTGATTACCAATGTTGCGTTTGTACCACCAAAACCAAAGCTGTTTGACATAACAGTCGTTAGCTCAGCGTCGCGAGCTTCCGTTACGATGTCTAGACCTTGTGCTGCTTCATCCAAGTTAGAGATGTTCACACTTGGCGCAATGAAGTTGTTGTCTAGCATTAGCGTTGAGTAAATCGCTTCGTGAACGCCAGCTGCACCTAGTGCGTGACCTGTCATTGCTTTTGTTGCAGAAATCGCAGGGCTGTTGTCGCCGAATAGCTCTTGAATAGCGCCTAGCTCTTTCACGTCACCTACAGGAGTAGAAGTACCGTGTGTGTTGATGTAGTCGATAGCGTCAACATCTTGCATTGCCATCTTCATACAACGAACTGCGCCTTCACCTGATGGTGCTACCATGTCGTAGCCATCAGAAGTCGCGCCGTAACCTACGATTTCACCGTAAATTTTCGCGCCACGTGCTAGTGCGTGCTCTAGTTCTTCGATAACTAGCATGCCGCCGCCACCAGAGATAACGAAACCGTCACGGTCTGCATCGTAAGTACGAGAAGCTTTTTCTGGCGTTTCGTTGTACTTAGTAGATAGTGCGCCCATTGCATCAAACATCATAGTTTGAGACCAATCTAGCTCTTCACCACCACCTGCAAATACGATGTCTTGTTTACCAAGTTGGATAAGCTCCATCGCGTGACCGATACAGTGTGCAGACGTTGCACAAGCTGAGCTCATTGAGTAGTTCACACCACGAATCTTAAATGGTGTTGCAAGACACGCAGATACTGTTGAAGACATAGTACGTGGCACCATGTAAGGACCTACGCGTTTTACGCCTTTCGCACGCATCGTGTCAGTTGCTACTGTTTGGTTTAATGCAGAAGCACCACCAGAACCAGCAACGATACCTGTACGATCGTTTGAAACTTGTTCTTCAGATAGACCAGCGTCTTCAATTGCCTGCTGCATTGATAGGTATGCATAAGCAGCCGCATCACCCATAAAGCGCATCTGCTTACGGTCAATAAACTCTGCAGGGTTGATTTTCAGATCACCCCACACCTGCGAACGCAGACCGTTTTCTTTAAACTGCTCAGACGCAGTGATGCCAGATTTGCCCGCTTTAAGAGACGCTAGAACTTCTTCGACGTTGTTACCGATACTTGAAACAATACCCATACCGGTGATTACGACTCGTTTCATTATGACATTCCTATAATTCAAAAATCCGCTAGATAATAACTAAGATAGTCAACAAAAGTGGTCAGCTTTCCCAGAAATTCGTACAATCGCCGAATTCTAACCGCGCCAAATCACATATTTGCACCATTATGACTTCGATTAAAAACGCAGAACTTGGTTGGAACGAAGCTGGTACACCGGTTTCTGACCAATTTGATGATGTTTATTTCTCCAACGTAAACGGTCTCGAAGAGACGCGTTACGTGTTCCTCAAACAAAATCATCTACCAGAAAGATGGCAGGAATTTGACCAAAGACGTTTTGTTATTGGTGAAACCGGATTTGGCACAGGGTTGAACTTCTTAGCCGTGTGGCAATGGTTTACCGAATTTCGTCGCGAATATCCAGAGGCAACGCTAAAAGAATTGCATTTCGTTAGCTTTGAGAAGTACCCACTGAGCAAAGCTGATCTAGAAAAAGCGCACCAATCATGGCCAGAGTTGGCAGAGTTTGCTGAAAAGCTGCAACAACACTATCCAGCGGCTGTGCCTGAGTGCCATCGCATTGTTTTAGAAGATGGCGCTATCACGCTCGATCTATGGTTTGGTGATATCAAAGACTGCATGCCGCTTGTTCCTTATGCTGAGCAAGGCTTGATTGATGCTTGGTTCTTAGATGGGTTTGCTCCAAGCAAAAACCCAGAGATGTGGAACCAAAGCCTGTTTAATGGCATGGCAAAATTGGCGAAACAGGATTGTACGGTCGCAACCTTCACGGCAGCGGGCTTTGTACGCCGCGGCTTAAACGAAGCGGGCTTTGCAATGAAAAAAGTCAAAGGCTTCGGCACCAAGCGTGAAATGATCGCAGGTTCAATGGAACAACGCGAAGCGCATTCAAACCACCTACCTTGGTTCAACCGCACTGCATCGACCAATCATGATTCCATTGCGATTATTGGTGGCGGTATTGCCAGTGCAGCTCTGGCTAAAACGCTGATTCGACGCGGTCAAAATGTCACGCTTTACTGCAAAGACGTTCAACCCGCAGAAGGCGCATCCGGCAACCGACAAGGCGCAGTGTACCCATTACTAAATGGTCCACACAAAGGCGTTTCACGCGTGTTCGCTCCGGGCTTTTTGTTTGCCCGTCAGTTTGTTGACCAAGCAGCGCAAGATATCCAATTTGATCACGATTGGTGTGGCATTACTCAGCTGATGTGGGATGACAAATCTGCAGATAAATTAGAGAAAATGCTTGCTGGCAATTTCACACCAGAGTTAATTCACAAACTATCTGCTGAAGAGACGGCGGAAAAAATAGGCTTGCCGATTGATATGGCATCAGTTCATTACCCTCTTGGCGGTTGGTTATGTCCTGCTGAACTCACCCGTGGTTTGATTGCTCAACTAGAAAGCACCGAGCTTTTTGAAGCGAAGTTCGAGCATCAAGTCGAGTCACTAGATTGGGATGAAGCGCGCAAGGTTTGGGTATTGAAAGCGAACGATCAAAGCTTTGAACATTCAACTGTCGTGGTTGCTAATGGCAGTGAGTTCCAAACACTCAGCCAAACTGCTGATCTACCAATGGGTCAGGTAAAAGGTCAAGTTAGCCATGCCCCTGCAACTGAAACGCTGTCTAAGCTAAAAACAGTATTGTGTTACGACGGTTACATGACACCTGTTAACCCGAATAATCAGCATTTATGCATCGGTGCAAGTTACGACCGCAGTCACCTAGACTACGAGTTTGACGAAGAAGCACAAAAAGACAACGCCGAGAAGTTGGTGAAGTGTTTGCCGAACCAAACTTGGACAAAAGAAGTGGATACCTCTGGGAATTTATCACGCCAAGGCATTCGCTGTGTTAGCCGTGACCACCTGCCATTTGTCGGTAACGTAGGCGACTTTGAAACCATCAAAACGCAATATGCAGATCTGCAAAATCAACAAGAACAAGACGTTGAAGCGATTCACCAGTTCCCTAACCTATTCTGTTTCCTAGGTTTAGGCTCTCGTGGTTTGAGTTCTGCGCCTCTAATGGCAGAAGTGTTGGCATCACAAATCTGTGGCGACCCGTTACCACTGCCTGTTGATGTGCTGACTGAGCTGCACCCTAGCCGTATGTGGGTAAGAAAGCTACGTAAAGGTAAGGCGATTACTGAGTTATAACGCGTTTCGAGTGCGTAAAGAACCCCTCCTAGCCTCCCCTTAAAAAGGGGAGGAACAAATTCTTAACCCCGCATTGGTCCTCCCCCTTTCCAAGGGGGAGTTAGAGGGGGTAGCTCTGAGAACAAACAACCACCCCTCGCCTCGTCTTAAAAAGTGAGGAACCAGTTCTTAGCTCCGCATTAATTCTTCCCCTTTCTAAGGAGGAGCTAGAGGGGGTTACAAGTGTTTAGTTCAACGCCGCCACGGCCGCTTTCACCTGCTCTGCAATTTCCGCATTACGGAACTCACCCGCTTCCAAATCAAAGTTATCGTAGAAGCTTGGAATAGATTGCGATGCTTTCACTTCAGCACCAAAGTAAGGTGCAGAGCCTGTCGCCGCAGCGAGTACCGTTTGTGCACCACCAGGGCCAGGTGAAGTCGCTAAGTACACTGCGGGTTTATTTTGGAATACGTTGCGATCGATGCGTGTCGCCCAATCGAATAGATTCTTATACGCCGCTGGGTAAGAGCCGTTGTGCTCAGCAAAAGAAATCACCAAAGCGTCCGCGGTTGCGATGTCAGCAAGAAACGCTTTTGCGCCTTCCGCCTGACCGATTTCTTTCTCTTTGTCTTCACTGAACAAAGGAACATCGTAACTATTGAGGTCTAACACTTGAACTTCTGCCCCTTCGACAAGGTTAGCAGCGTAAGTTGCAAGGGTTTTATTGATAGAGGTAGAGCTAGTAGAAGCGCCGAATGCGATAATTTTCATGGTTGTAATCCTTTGTTCACGTTTTGTACTAACAAGAGTAAAAGGTGAACGAGTGTGCTACAACCACAAAAATTTTAAGGAGAGATTCGAAAATTTCGAAGGAGTTTATTTCAACTCTTTTTGCTTCAACCAGAAGCTTAGAGCTGCCAATCGAAGCATATATAACTGAATGAGACTTAAGCTTGCGCTTGAAGCTCTTGCCATAGATCGCTCACGATCACGCGATCGGCTGGCGTTAGTTCTGAACGTGCTTCTTCAAGACTGTTTTCGATGCGAGATTTAAGCTCAGTTACATCGTTAATGCCTTCCTCTTCACACGCTGCAGCAGACAGAGAAATGTGACCACGTAAATAACCACCAGCAAACAGTTCATCATCCGATGCTGTTTCAATGCGAGCATCAATCAGTTCTAGTAGTTTTTCTTCAAATTCAATAATCATGGCGTTTCTCTGAGGTTATTTAACGATAAAGTCAGATGGTTCCAGCGGCTTGATTTGGTAAAAGGCACGCAACGCATCCGATAGCATTTTCACGCGAGGCGGAAGACCGTTTTCTAGAATACCCATTACTTCATTGTGCACTTTGTGCATGAAACCAAGACGATCTGGTTCAAAATCGCCGTGTAGATTGTCACAACTGACGTTAAAAGGGAAGTCAGCACTTTTCGCTAGAATCCACTCGTAAGCTTGAGGGCGAATTTCAACTTTTTCGAACTCAGCTTGAACCTCTGCTGTGCGACCATCTGGTTCGTACCAGTAACCAAAATCTTCCAGCAAACGACGCTCTGGTCCTGCTACGCACCAATGAGCAATCTCGTGCAGCGCTGACGCGTAAAAGCCACGAGCAAAAATAATCCGATGATGCGGATGTTCTTCATCTGCTGGCAAGTAAATTGGCTCATCGCCGCCTAGCTCTAACTCAGTGTTAAAAGGCTCAAGAAATGTGTCATTGAAAATAGCGATAAGGTCTTGATATTCGTGGTTCATCATCGATTCTGTACGTCAAATTGATATGCGGTGCGCATTGTCGCTGTTTTTCTTACACAGGTAAAGCCACACAACATGTTTGGTTATTAGCTGAGTTAATCTGAAAGTCGCTTTCTCCATACAATTTCTCATTCGTCACAGATCACATTTCCCACTACACTCACGCCTTATTTTTACGCTTAACGATGGCGACTTCAACGCCACTTAAAGCGAGATTCTTTTTGGGTTTAAGCCTCTCCCCAAGGTTTAAATCTTGTTGGTAAGTTTTGCTGCTGTTTTCCTTAATCTCAAGGACCATGACAGAGCCCCTTTATTTGAGTGTCCCCTTATGCTGCTAAGTGTGTTGTACATCATTGGTATCACGGCTGAAGCCATGACTGGTGCATTGAGTGCCGGCCGAAGAAAAATGGATTGGTTTGGTGTTATGTTGGTAGCCAGTGCAACGGCTATTGGCGGCGGTACGGTGCGCGACATCCTTCTTGGCCACTACCCATTAGGTTGGGTAAAGAATCCAGAATTTTTGGCAATCACTTGTGTAGCTGGCGTTCTGACGACTGGCTTAGCGAAATGGGTGATTAAATTCAAAGGGCTATTTATCCGTTTGGATGCACTTGGCTTGATCGTATTTAGCATCATCGGCACCAAAGTCGCGATTGGTATGGGCTTACACCCTGGTATTTGTATGGTGTCAGCACTGGTCACTGGCGTATTTGGTGGTCTGTTACGTGATTTGATTTGTCGTCAAACACCGCTTGTGTTGCATGAAGAGCTTTACGCCTCTGTCGCACTTATCGCATCAGGTTTGTACCTAACGCTACTTGAGTTCAACGTACCGGACGTAACCGCGACGATTGTGACTCTGATTACTGGTTACATGCTGCGTATGGCGGCAGTTCGATTCAAATGGCGCTTGCCTTCATTCCACTTGGAAACCGAAGGTTCTATTCACTGATTCGAATCAAAACTGTTGAAAAGACATGAAAAAAGGCTGCTCTCTGAGCAGCCTTTTGTGTTTCTATCGAGTTAAGTTTCAAACTTAAATCTTTGGAGTCTCGGTTTGTACGCCATGGTTTTGACCACGATGACGTAGCAAGTGATCCATAACGACAATAGCCAGCATCGCTTCTGCGATAGGCACGGCGCGAATCCCCACGCATGGATCATGACGACCTTTAGTGATCAACTGAGTTGGTTCACCTTCTTTAGTGATGGTTTCACCCGGAACCGTAATGCTTGAGGTTGGTTTAAGCGCGATGTTTGCAACTATCTCTTGACCGGTAGAGATACCGCCAAGAATGCCGCCTGCGTGGTTGCTACCGAAGCCTTCTGGCGAAAGCGTATCACGGTGCTCACTGCCTTTTTGGCTTACCACGTCAAAACCGTCGCCGATTTCTACGCCTTTTACCGCATTAATGCTCATTAGCGCATGTGCGATGTCTGCATCTAGACGATCAAATACTGGTTCACCAAGGCCAACAGGTACGTTCGTTGCCACAACCTGAATTTTTGCGCCAATAGAGTCGCCTTCTTTTTTCAGGTCACGGATAAGTTGGTCGAACGCTTCGACTTTGTCTGCATCTGGGCAGAAGAACGCATTGTTTTCGATTTCATTCCAATCCACTTTATCGATTGAAACGTCACCCATTTGCGACAAGTAAGCGCGGATTTCTACACCGAACTCGTCTTTCAGGTATTTCTTAGCGATTGCACCAGCCGCCACACGCATTGCCGTTTCACGAGCAGACGAACGGCCGCCACCTCGATAATCGCGCACACCGTATTTTTGGTGGTAAGTGTAATCAGCGTGTCCTGGACGGAACTTGTCTTTGATGTCTGAGTAGTCTTTAGAACGTTGGTCTGTGTTCTCGATCATCAGACCAATTGAAGTACCGGTGGTTTTACCTTCAAAAACGCCAGAAAGAATTTTTACTTCGTCCGGTTCACGACGTTGGGTAGTGTAACGTGATGTGCCAGGACGGCGACGGTCGAGATCCGTTTGCAGATCTGCCTCAGTGATTTCCAAACCTGGAGGGCATCCGTCTACGATACATCCTAGTGCGATACCGTGACTTTCTCCGAATGTCGTTACTCGGAAATGTTGTCCGATACTGTTTCCTGCCATTACTTCCTCAAGTTCTTGTCGCCACGCTCTCCATGAGCGCAACTGCTTTTCAATTCTTCGTGGAATCATAGTGGCGGTATTACGTTTTGATGTAAAGCCCGATTTGGCGGAAAAAACAAAACAGCCGAAATTTTCCAAGCTCAGTGCGAAGCGGATAAAAAAACACCGAGCACTGGGCTCGGTGTTTTCAATGTCTATTCGAATGGTTGATTTAAACAGACTTAGTCTTTGTACAGTTTGAACTCTTCTGCACACTCAACCAATTGGTCACGCGTTAGCATGAATACGCCGTGACCGCCATTCTCGAACTCAATCCAAGTGAATGGAATTTGTGGGTACTGTTCCATCATGTGAACCATTGAGTTACCTACTTCACACACAAGGATACCGTCGTCTGTTAGGTAGTCTGGCGCGTTAGCAAGAATACGACGAACCAGTTTTAGACCGTCAGTACCAGCAGCTAGACCTAGCTCAGGCTCGTGCGTGAACTCGTCTGGCAGGCTGTTCATGTCTTCTTCGTCCACGTAAGGTGGGTTAGACACGATCAGGTTGTACTTCTCTTTTGGAAGATCGCGGAACAAGTCAGAGCGGATTGGGAACACTTGTTGCTCCATGCCGTGATCTTGGACGTTTTGCTCAGCCACTTGTAGAGCGTCTGTAGAGATGTCGATCGCGTCAACTTCTGCTTCAGGGAAGGCGTGCGCACAAGCAATTGCGATACAACCAGAACCCGTACATAGGTCCATGATGCGCGTAGGCTCTTCCACCAACCAAGGTTGGAATTCCGCTTGAATCAATTCGCCGATAGGAGAACGTGGCACAAGTACACGCTCATCAACGAAGAACTCAAGACCGCAAAACCATGCTTTGTTCGTTAGGTATGCAGTTGGTGTTCGCTCGTTGATGCGTTTTACTACGCGCTCAACGATACGCAGACGCTCGCTTGTCGTAAGGCGAGAGTTCAATACGTGCGGAGGCACATCAATCGGCAAGTATAATGTCGGCAGGATAAGCTGAACCGCTTCATCCCACGCATTATCAGTGCCATGACCGTAAAACAGGTTAGCGGCGTTAAAGCGGCTTACCGTCCAACGAATCATATCTTGAAGGGTATGGAGCTCCGATACCGCCTCTTCTACAAAAATCTTATCCAAAATTGCCTCCGAAAAGCGCTACAATACTGCCATAAATTGTAAAAATGAAATTGTTTACCTAATGAGCAAAAAAGACACCGAACACGATGACGATTTCGCCTTGTTTAAGGATGCAGTACAGGGCGTAAAAAAGTTGCGACAGGATACCATAATCCAGCAACCAAAAAAAAATTCTAAACAAAAAGAAATCAAACGCTCAAACCGTGAAGCGAGTGATTCTGAGTTTTACTTTTCTGATGAGTTTGTTCCGCTTCTTAATGAAGAGGGACCAACTCGTTATGCACGTGACGATGTGTCCACTTATGAAGTGAAACGTCTTCGTCGTGGCGTGTACGTGCCTGACGTCTTCCTAGACATGCACGGCATGACACAACAAGAAGCCAAGCGAGAACTCGGCGCGATGATCGCGTACTGCGTGAAAAACGAAATCCACTGTGCGTGTATACAACATGGCATCGGTAAGCACATCTTGAAACAGAAAGCGCCGCTTTGGTTAGCTCAACACCCAGACGTAATGGCATTCCACCAAGCGCCTCTAGAGTTTGGCGGCGATGGTGCCCTACTGGTGCTGCTGTCTATTCCAGAAAAATAACTCACCGACTTCGACAGTATTTCGCTAACGAGCAAGAACGACAAAGGCAGGTTAACCCTGCCTTTTTGTTTTTCTCGAGCCATTATCCCGAGAGCTAGTGTTCTATGGCGTGATATGCCAAAGCACTTCACCGCGTTGTGTTTGCGGATCAAATTCAATGCACACCAAGCCTGATGTCGGGAACATTGGCGGCGTCATGTCTTTCACAAATTCCGAGGTAAGGTAGCCCACCAGCGGCAAGTGCGACACAAACAAAAGAGATTCAAGCTTCTCAACTTCAATTAGTGCGTTAGCGAAATCAAACACTTGGTCGGATTGACCGTAAGGCGTGATGTCTTCACACGTTTCGATGCTCTTAGCCGAAAAGTGTGCGCTGATTTCTTGCCAAGTTTGCTGCGCTCGAATGTACGGGCTCACCAGTACTTTGTCGAATTGAGCAAAACCTTGCTCTTTACATGCTCGGGCAACTGCTTCCGATTCAGTTCTGCCTCTTGGGGTCAGTTGTCTTTCTGCGTCGGTGTTCGCAAAATGCTCTGCTTCACCGTGACGCAAGATAAATATTTTCATGTTATTTCCTAGGGATAGCTAACGCTACCAAAAGGTTGACTGCTATCTTTATACGGATAGCGGGCTAACTTTAATAATGTCGAAACAAAAATACTGATATAATTATCGGTTCATTATACCAATTCGCTTGCTAAAGATAGCGACTTTCTTAACAATCTATTAAAAAGAATATACTCAGTTCATCACATTCTACGATGAAGTTATGAACTCAGTGCATTCCTTCAAATAGCTCGAACCCCATAGCAATTTGCTGATGGGCTTATGCAGTACTCTTACGAATAACAAAAATGCGGCAAGCAGTATTTGTCGAAGCGCAAACTTTGCGCCTCCCCACTCGGGGATCATAATTACTGTAATGCGAAATCTGGAGACGCATCGTGCACCTAAGTCCAAACGATTCAAATCAATACCGCTACATTACATTGAGTAATGCTCTGCGCGTGTTGCTGATTCATTCCGACACGGCTCAACAGTCGGCAGCAGCCCTAGCAGTAAACGTTGGACACTTCGATGATCCGATGGATCGCCAAGGTCTGGCACACTATCTAGAACACATGCTTTTTTTGGGTACGGAAAAATACCCTAAAGTGGGCGAGTTTCAAAGTTATATTAGTCAACATGGTGGCACCAACAACGCTTGGACGGGCACCGAGCACACCTGTTTCTTCTTCGATGTCACACCAACTGCTTTTGAAACTGCGCTTGATCGCTTCAGCCAATTCTTTACCGCACCACTGTTTAACGAAGAAGCGTTAGACAAAGAACGCCAAGCGGTCGATTCCGAATACAAGCTCAAACTGAACGACGATTCTCGCCGTCTGTATCAAGTCAACAAAGAAGTCATCAACCCAGAGCACCCGTTTTCAAAATTTTCTGTCGGCAACTTAGATACACTTGGCGATCGCGATGGCAAATCCATCCGCGACGAGATAGTTGAATTTCACCACTCGCAGTATTCTGCCGATTTGATGACACTGACTTTGTTTGGTCCGCAATCTCTTGATGAGCAGCAAGCGTGGGTAGAAACCATGTTTGCCGACATCCCAAACCACCAGCTACGCGGCAAGTCGATCGATGTACCTATCGGCACTGAAGAAAGCACAGGTATCCTGGTTCAAGTCGAGCCAATTAAAGAATTCCGTAAACTGATTCTCACGTTCCCAATGCCGGGAATGGACGCTCACTATAGCGTGAAGCCTCTCTCCTACTTTGCTCACCTGTTGGGTTACGAAGGTGAAGGCAGTCTGATGCTTCAACTCAAAGAGAAAGGCTGGATTACCTCCCTTTCTGCAGGCGGCGGTGCGAGTGGCAGTAACTACCGCGATTTCACCGTAAGTTGCACACTGACGCCAAACGGCTTGGACCATATCGATGACATCGTTCAAGCGGTATTCCAATATCTCTCCATGATCAAACAAGATGGTATGGATGAGTGGCGCTACTTGGAAAAACAAGCGGTGTTGGAATCTGCTTTTCGCTTCCAAGAGCCATCGCGTCCAATGGATTTGGTCAGCCATTTGGTGATCAATATGCAGCACTATCAACCGGAAGACACGGTTTATGGTGACTACAAAATGGCAGGCTATGATGAAGCGCTTCAACGCTCATTACTCCAATATCTTTCGGTTGAAAATGTTCGCGTCACCTTGATAGCAAAAGGCTTGGAATACAACCAAACCGCAGAGTGGTACTTCACGCCTTACTCAGTAACGCCGTTCAGCGAAGAACAGCGCCGTTTCTATCAACAAATTGACCCAAGTTGGCAATTCGTTCTCCCAGAAAAGAACCCATACATTTGCTACGAGCTCGATCCAAAACCGTTTGAAAACGGTGGCTCATTGCCTGAGTTGGTGGAAGATGTAGAAGGCTTCCGTTTATGGCACTTGCAAGACGATGAATTCCGAGTACCAAAAGGTGTCGTTTACGTCGCTATCGACAGTTCACACGCGGTAGCATCACCGAAAAACATCGTGAAAACGCGACTATGTGTTGAGATGTTCCTCGATTCTCTAGCCAAAGAGACTTATCAAGCTGAAATCGCGGGCATGGGTTACAACATGTATGCTCACCAAGGCGGCGTCACGCTGACATTATCGGGTTTTAGCCAGAAGCTGCCACAGCTGCTGGAAATGATTCTGCATCGCTTTGCTGCACGTGAGTTCAGCCCTGCTCGCTTTGAGACCATTAAGCAGCAACTGTTACGCAATTGGCGGAATTCATCGCAAGATCGACCTATTTCCCAGCTTTTTAATGCACTAACAGGTCTACTCCAACCGAACAATCCTCCATTCGCAACATTGGTTGAAGCATTGGAAGAGATTGAAGTGGATGAGCTGTCAGTGTTCGTTGAATCGATTCTGGCTGAGCTACACGTTGAGATGTTCGTTTATGGCGATTGGCAGCGTCAGCAAGCTCATGACATGGCAAACACATTGAAAGACGCATTGCGTGTGAAAGAACAACGTTACGAAGAAGCGCTTCGCCCACTCGTCATGCTAGGTGAAAACGGCAGTTTCCAACGCGAAGTAAACTGTAATCAGCAAGACTCAGCTGTAGTGATTTATCACCAATGCGAAGACATCTCGCCTCGTAACATTGCACTTTATTCCTTGGCGAACCACCTAATGTCGGCAACCTTCTTCCATGAAATCAGAACTAAACAACAGCTAGGCTACATGGTTGGCACGGGGAACATGCCGCTTAACCGCCACCCGGGGATTGTACTTTATGTGCAGTCACCGAATGCTGCACCAGCCGAACTGGTTACCTCAATCGATGAGTTTTTAAATGCGTTCTACATGGTGCTGTTAGAGCTCAATGAATACCAGTGGCACAGCAGTAAACGCGGATTGTGGAACCAAATTGCAACGCCTGACACCACATTACGCGGGCGAGCGCAGCGCCTATGGGTAGCAATTGGTAACAAAGACACCGACTTTAATCAGCGTGAAAAAGTGTTGGAAGAGCTTAAAGAGTTAACTCGTACTGACATGATTCGCTTTGTGGTCAATGAGCTTAAACCTCGTACTGCGAATCGTTTGGTAATGCATTCACAAGGCATCGCTCACGCGGACGAACCCCGTATCAATCTCGGTTTAGAAGTGGGCTCGATCGAAGAGTTTCAACTGCGTCCAAAAGACTTCGGTCTCGGGTAAGAGACTTAAGTATAGAAATGGCATGAAATGGTAAAAGTAGTCATTTCGTTTATGCTGTAATCACCTTGTTCAACAATTACGCAAACACGAGGACTAAATGAAAAAGCTACTTTTACTTGCTGCTGTACTTATGCCACTCGCGCCTGTTGCCCATGCAGACATCACAATTAAGGGTGACGATTTCGAACTGAGTGAAGACTGTTTGCGCCTTGATGGTGATAACGTATCAATAAAGTCCGACGATTGCTCCTCAGGGAAACATGACAAAGACCACAAAGGTAATTCTAGTGTCCACGG
Source organism: Vibrio sp. B172a (assembly GCF_030248355.1). Classification (NCBI taxonomy): domain Bacteria; kingdom Pseudomonadati; phylum Pseudomonadota; class Gammaproteobacteria; order Vibrionales; family Vibrionaceae; genus Vibrio; species Vibrio sp. B172a. The sequence goes on from NZ_JAHGAC010000007.1 coordinate 380,168, forward strand.
TGATAACAACCCAGGCAAAGGTCACGACAAGGACAAAAAAGACAAGAAGAAATAACGTCTCATAATCTCAAACACAAAAAAGGCTTGCATCACGCAAGCCTTTCTATTTTTAGCGCTAGCCGTTAATCGTAGAAGTTACGACCTTCGCCAGCTCGAGTTAACAAACCATCACACGGTGCGTAACGATCACCGTATTTCGATGCAAACTCGTTCATTTTCTCAACCAACTCTTTCAAACCGAATTGATCCATGTAACGGAATGGACCACCTAAGAATGGTGGGAAACCAATACCAAAGATCGCACCGATATCACCATCGCGTGGAGAACGGATAATACCGTCGTCCAAACAGCGAACTGCTTCGTTTAGCATTGGCAGCACACAACGCAATGCAATGTCGTTGTCGCTCAGCTTCGACTCTGGCGTCAGGTTCAATAGCTTGTACACTGACTTATCGACTTCTTTCTTCTTGCCTTTGTAGGTGTAGAAGCCTTTACCAGTCTTACGACCTTTACGACCATCGTTCAGTAGTGTGTCGAATACGTCTGGACCTTTAAATCGTTCGCCCAATTCGTTAACCAAGATCGGCATGATCTTAGCACCGATATCCACACCGACTTCGTCCAACAAGGTGATAGGACCAACTGGGAAACCGAAGTCGAGCAGTGCACCATCAAGTTGTTCGATTGGCTCATTTGCCAGCAAGATGTGCGCAGCCTCGTTCATGTAAGGCGCAAGAATACGGTTTACATAGAAGCCAGCTTTGTCTTTAACAACGATTGGTGTCTTACCCTGCTTCTTCGCAAGTGCAACAACCGTAGAAATGGTCTCTTCTGACGTAGTTTCATGAGGAATTACTTCCACCAGCGGCATTTTCTCTACAGGGCTGAAGTAGTGCAGACCGACGATGTTTTCTGGACGCTCTGCTTTCTCCGCAATTTTGTGAATTGGCAGTGAAGACGTGTTGGTCGCAAAGATGGTCTCTGGTTTTGCGTTCGCTTCAATATCTGCAACCATCGTCTGCTTAAGGTCAAGATCTTCAAACACCGCTTCAATAACCACATCAATATGGTTAAAGCTTGTGAAGTCAATGCCACCAGACAGTTGCAGCATCTTCGATTGCAGGCCCGCTTTAGAGATAATGCGACGTTTGCGCTGCTTTTCGAACAACTTGTAGTTGTAGTTCAACGCGTTAAGCACGCCATCATTGCTGACGTCTTTAATACGTACTGGCACTTTCGCCTTCGCAACAGAAACATGGCTGATGCCTGCCCCCATTAGACCACCACCCAACACGCCAACTCTGTTGACAGCTGCTGGCTCGGCTTCCGCACCGTTTTCTTTCTTCATTTCAGTAGTAGCAAAGAAAATAGAGCGCAGTGCTTTCGATTCTGAGCTCATCACCAGTTCGCCAAAGCGCTTCGCTTCAAGCTCTTGACCTTGAGCAAAGCCTTTTTCAAGACCGTGCTGAATGACTTCGAGAATCGCAACCGTTGCTGGGTAGTTACCGCGGGTCTTCTCATTGGTTTTTTTCGCGGCTTGCTCAAACACAAACTTACGACCTAAACCGCTGCCCGACATCAACTTCTCTTTTGTCGATTGCTTCTTGTTACCTTTGTTCTTCCCTTTTTCGATAAGCTGCTCAGCTACATCAAGAAGAATCGTCTCCGGTACACACGCGTCAACAACGCCCAGTTTTTTCGCCTTCTTGGCACGCAGTTGTTTGCCAGTAAGGATGAGGTCTAGCGAAGGCAACAAACCAATCAGACGAGGAAGGCGCTGAGTACCACCAGAACCAGGCAACAAACCAAGTTGCACTTCTGGCAAACCAAGACGCGTTTTATCGGAATCAGTACACACTCGGTAATCACACGCTAGCGCAAGCTCTAAACCGCCACCTAGACATGGGCCGTGAATCGCAGCAACAACCGGATAAGGCAGATCAGACAACTGCTGGAATAACTCTTGACCTTGCTTAGCCAATGCTTCCGCTTCACTCGCCGTTGTGCACGCTTCAAGCATACGAACGTCAGCACCAGCAACAAAGTTATCTGGTTTTAAAGAATGAATGATCATCCCTTTCACGCCACTGGTGTCTTTGAGTTGAGCGAAGATCTCTTTCATCTCATCTGCAAACGCCGCTTGCAACGTGTTCATTTTCTCGTTTGGCACATCGATGGCTAGCCAAGCAATGTTCTGCTCATCAATCTTTAGACTAAATGCTTTTTGCTCGCTCATTACTCAACCTCCAAAATCATTGCTGCACCAAGGCCACCTGCGGCACATGCGGTATTCAACGCAAGACCACCACCTCGACGTTTAAGCTCACGCAGCGTTTGCGTCATCATACGTGCGCCAGTTGCGGCAAATGGGTGACCGTAGGCAATTGAACCGCCAAGGACGTTGAACTTATCCATGTCGATCTCACCTATCGCTTTCGAGCGACCTAGGTTTTCTTGGGCAAATTTGTCAGAAGCAAACATCTTCACGTTCGCCAATGCTTGAGCAGCAAAGGCTTCGTGCATATCGATAAGCGTCAGATCTGAAAGTTCTAGACCTGTGTTCTCCAACACTTTTGCTGTCGCGTATGTTGGTCCCATTAGCATGTCCATTTCTACGCCAATGGCTGAGAATGCATAACCGCGGATGTAGCCAAGTATTTCCATACCTAGCTCTTTCGCTTTGCCTTCGCGCATTAGCATCACGGCAGCACCGCCATCGGTTAATGGCGTACTGTTCGCGGCTGTTACGCTGCCGTATTGACGGTCGAAAGCCGGACGCAGTTTCGCGTAGCCCTCTAATGTCGAGTCATGACGAATGTTGTTATCTTCAGAGATCCACTTTTTGTAAGGCGCTGGGAAAGCAGTCATCACTTCGTCTTCGATCTTGCCGTCTTTCCAAGCTTGCGAAGCTAGAGAGTGAGAACGGTGTGCCAAAGCATCTTGCTCTGCACGAGTAATGCCATGTGACTTCGCCATTTGCTCGGCAGTTTGACCCATTGAAAGACCCGTCGAGTACTCAGCTACCGCTGGCGGTACTGGCATTAAATCTTTAAAGCTGAGTTTTTTAAGAATGTTGAGCTTTTGACCCAGCGTTTTGGTTTTGCTTAGCGCAAGCAAGTTCGCGGCAAGTTTCTTAGAAACACCAATAGGTAGAACAGATGAAGAGTCCGCACCACCCGCGATACCAACATCAATGCTGCCCGCCATAATGCTCTCAGCAACGTTGACTGCAGCTTGGAAGCTGGTCGCACACGCGCGAGTAACACTGTAAGCGTCAGTGTGGATGTGCATTCCTGTACCAAGCACAATTTCACGTGCAATGTTTGGCGCTTCTGGCATTTGAACTACTTGTCCAAATACCACTTGTTCGATGAGTTTCGGATCGATGTCTGTGCGAGCAAGCATTTCGCTCACTACCATTTTGCCTAAATCGACCGCTGGCACCTGGCTGAACTCAGTGCTTTGACGAGCAAAGGGGGTTCGTAGCCCTGCGACAATAGCAACACGTTCACCGTGGCGTGTTTTCACTTCCTGCTTGCCCATTGTTTCTCCTTAAATACAAGAGGTCTGACCTGATGCATTGTAATCAGTTTGTTAAATTTATCAAACATGCGTTTAAATAAACGTGAAGCGAGTAGATCTATTGCTCTAGTTCATTGATTCTTAGGCGATTAAGAATGATTAACTATAGTGAGTAAAACAGAGGAGAAGTGTGCGGAAGGTAAAATTGAAGCAAAAAAAAACCACACAAAACTGTGTGGTCGGAATATCTATAAAACAATTAACATACGCCAATTGTAAAATTAATCAGTTTCCTGATTAGGAGAAAGTAAAGTCAGCCTTCAAAAGGAAGTGTCATCTTGCTCAACATGTTAGTCGTCAATGACTAACTAGATGACAAGATGTACTATAGCCCCTTCACTGCGCGAGATTTTGAAATAGATCAATTTTATGGCGATTTTACGGGTTCCCACCGTATCAAAGTTCGAATAACTTCAAATCGCCCCAAAAAAGGTGTAGGAAAGTACCCCATTAAAACGATATAGAATAAATTATCATCACTTCAAATAAGTGCTTGATCGTAGAAGAAGTATATTGTGCTGCTGCTAAACTACATACAGATGTAGTCAAATCGAACTATGACCTCACAGAGCAAGACGGAGGCTCCTGTGGCAATATTTAAAATGTTTGGAAAGAAAAATTCCAACAGTCCGGTCAACTCTGATATGGACAGACAAAGAAAATACGAAGCTCTTGTTCGGGGCTATCACAGAGACTTGTATCGCTACGCTTACTGGTTGTGCAAGGATAAGGCTGTTGCAGAAGATTTGGTTCAAGAGACCTGTCTGCGTGCATGGAAGTCGCTGGATAGTCTTCAAGATGAAAAGGCTGCAAAATCTTGGCTTATTACCATATTAAGACGAGAAAACGCACGCCGCTTCGAGCGTAAACAATTTGATTTGGTTGATATCGATGACTACGGCAATGATGCTAAAGTCAGCGATGACCCACATCATCAACAGGAATGGCTGCAAGCTCAGATCATGAAGCTCGACGTCGAATACCGTGAACCTTTATTTCTTCAAGTTGTAGGCGGTTTCAGTGGAGAAGAAATCGGTGACATTCTTGATTTAAACAAGAACACAGTAATGACGCGCCTATTCCGTGCCCGTAATCAATTAAAAGAGATGTTGGATTCTCAAGATACTCAGAGAGGACAAAAAAATGGATGATTTAGAATTTCGTCGTCGTATTTTGTCGGATCCAAAACAGAAGGATGAAGAGATTCTGCAAGCTTTAGCTGAGAACGACGCTAACAGCAAGTTTGTTGATGACGTTTTGGATCTCGACCTTAAAATCAAGCAAGCCATGAATGTGGATGTGCCTGAAGACCTTGCCGACAAAATTCTGTTTAGCCAAACGTCAAACGCGCTAGATGACGACAAAGTGGTAAGACCGAATTTTGCTCGTAAAGCGATGGCACTGGCTGCATCGGTTGCGTTTACTGCTGGTCTACTTGTAGGTCAAATTAACTGGGGTAATGTCATTGTTTCTCCAGCGCAAGCGAGCCTAGCTGATACCGCAATGAAGCACGTCGTGGCTGAGAAAGAGTTCGTTAACCAATTAGACGAGAATGTTTCTAATAGGCAAGTAAATGCCAAGATGATGCCTTTCCATTATCAGATCAATGGCGACTTCCCTTACCACGTCTACTACCTGAATCATTGTGGCTTTGGTGAGTCGAACAATGCTCTTCATATGGTCTTCCAAGGAAAAGAAGGCAAAGTAACCATGTTTGTTACTGACGTGAAGAGTGATCAGAAAGTCGACTTTGATAAAGATGGTATGAGCGGCGTTGTGAAACCAGTAGGTAAAGCAAGCATGATTCTTGTTGGTAACAGCGGTGAAGACGTTGAAGCCATCGCAGCGAAACTCGCTCCTATGATGGAACCGATGTAAGAACTTCATCGAAACCACATGACTAAACAGTCAAAAGCCGCTAAATTTCGAAATTTAGCGGCTTTTTGTTTATAAATTCAAAGCAAAACATTCACCCCACCTATTGAGTTTAGAGTCAAAACTCTAAATTATGCACTTTAGGTGCAATTTCCCGACATTTAGACATCATTTCTGCAATTTTTATTCAAATTTATCCAATGGTCGGATTTGTATGGTCCACTCTTAATACTACTATCTGCGCCACTGAGCAAAAGCTCAACTTATCGTCCAAAGAGACGAAACTAATAAGGAATAAATAATGACTCAGAATACGCGTCTGTTTAAAAAGACTCTCCTAGCAGTGACGGTTGCAATGGCATCTGGTCAAGCAATGGCAGCTGGTTTCCAGCTAAACGCACAATCAGCGACTGGTATCGGTCGTGCATTCGCAGGTGATGCAGTAATTGCAGATAACGCATCTGTAATGGCTCGTAACCCAGCAGCAATGGCTCTATTTGACAAAATGGAACTGTCGCTAGGTTTTGAGACTATCACTACTGATATCTCAGCTAAAAATGTGACTTACAAGAACCCATTTGGTCAAACGCTAGATAACACTAGCTATGATGATATTGGCAGCACATCTGTAGCACCGAACATTCATCTTATCGTGCCAGTGAACGACAAGTTTGCTTGGGGCGTAAACGCATACTCTAACTTCGGTACAAAAACAGAGTTCAGCAATGACCTAACATGGTCTGAGTTTGGCGGTTTAACTGACGTGAAAAGCGTTAACGTTGGTATTGCGGGTTCTTACCGTCTAAACGACCAATGGAGCTTTGGTGCAGGTCTAGACCTAATTTACGGTACAGGTAAGCTACAACGCACTCTTGGTACAGACCTATTCGGCGGTATGATTCCAAAAGGTACCACTCTATTAGATGCTGATGCGGCAGGTTTTGGTGTTGGCTTCAACGTTGGTACCGTATTCGAACTAGATGAAAATAACCGCTTCGGTTTCTCTTACCGTTACAGCCCAGAAATTGAAGCAGAGGGTGATATTGCATTCTTACCTGCAGGTGCGAAAGATTCTAATGGTAAGCTAAACCTACCTCTACCAGACATGGCAGAGTTCTCTGGTTACCACAAAATTCAAGACACTAAGTTCGCGGTACACTATAGCGTTCAATGGATCGGTTGGAGCGCATTCGATACTCTAGACGGTACTGTAAACGGCTCTAATCAAACATTTAACGATTACGAGTGGCAAGATGGTTGGCACTACGCTATCGGTGGTACCTACTACATGAACTCTGACTGGACACTACGTACTGGTTACATGTACGACACAAGTGCACAAGACCAGAAGACATCAGTATCAGTGCCTGACTCAGATCGTCAATGGTTCTCAGCTGGTGCAACTTACCACATTGATAACGCATCAAATGTTGATATTGGCTTTACATACCTATTAGGTGAAGACGTTAAAGTTAAAGAAACATCTAGTTTAGGTACCTCTATCGAAGCAACGACTCGTGCAGACGCGATTCTATTCGGCTTACAATACAGCCGCAGCTTCTAAGCATTACGCGACAAGCTAATATAAGTACTCTCTATATAAAAGGCTGGAATTCCAGCCTTTTTTCTTATCTATTGTTTTCTATTCACCGAGATTGGGCGCACACGTGTAATCAAAAGCCGTAATTATAACTCACAGGTGTTCGCTGAAACTTTTTCACACAGCCGTTACAGTTAGATAGATCATCTAAATATCCCCACATAAATAGATTATAGAACTGAAAACACTGTTTTATTGGCTTTTCATTTTTAAAGTAATAACTCCAGTCGTAAACTTTCGCTCCACGTTATAAATAACTCAGCGAACATTACAATGAAAACCAACAAGACTCTCCTATCAACAGCAGTGGCATTCGGCCTACTTAGTACTTCAGGCGTTGCAAACGCAGCAGGTTTCCAACTTGCAGAATACTCTGCGACAGGTCTAGGTCGTGCATACGCTGGTGAAGCAGCAATGGCTGATAACGCAAGTGCACAATGGCGTAACCCAGCAATGCTAACTTACCTAGAAGGCACACAAGTGTCTGTTGGCGCTATTTACGTAAACCCAAATGTAGATGTTGATGGTACAACGACTTACATTGATGGCCCACATAATGCGAGCTCTCACGATTTTGCACACGATGCCATCATTCCAAACTTCTACCTATCTCATCAGTACAACGACAAGTTTGCTATTGGTCTAGCATTTGGTACTAACTACGGTATGGAAACGGATCTAGGTAAAGATTTCGCGGCCGCTAACTTTGGTAACGAAGCAAGCGTAACGTCAATGGAAGCAAACCTGAACGCGGCTTACAAACTGAATGAAGCACTAAGCATTGGTGGTGGTATTCGTTACATCATCGCAGACGGCAGCATTGGCGCGGTTATGCCTCCACAGATGAAGCAGTTAGCAGGTCTTCCACTTAAATACATGGAAGGTGATGATACAGCTTGGGGTTGGCAAGTGGGTACGGCATGGCAAATCAATGATAACAACCGCATTGGTTTTGCATATAAATCAGCGGTAGATCTAACACTTGAAGGTCATGCAAATGGCATGGCATTCAACTTAACAAAGCCATATGCTAAAAAAGCAGGCTCAATGGACTTAACATTGCCAGCAACAGCGGAACTGGCAAGCTTCCACCAACTAAATGACCAACTAGCAGTTCACGCGAGCATTAACTGGACTGATTGGAGCAGCTTTAAAGAGCTTGTTGCAGACTTCCCAGGTGAAGCATCAAACCTAATCAAATCGGAAAACTGGGAAGATAACTACCGCTTTGCTGTAGGTACTACTTACAAGCTTGACCAAAAATGGACACTGCGCTCTGGCGTTGCCTATGACATGTCAGCAGTTGATGACAAGTACCGTACAACGACTATTCCAGAAACTGATCGTCTATGGCTGAGTGTTGGTGCAGGTTACGAATGGTCTAAAAACCTAACGCTAGACGCTGGCTTCACTTACATCTTTGCTAAAGATGCGCCAATCAGCGAACCTCGTGATGCATCTGATAAGGAAGCAGTTGCTTTCGGTGGCGCATTCGAAGGTGAAGTAACTGGTAACGTATGGCTAATCGGTGTTCAAGCGAACTACACGTTCTAATCTGAACGCTATTTCTCGATAAAAGAAAGTTACCGATAAAAAGAAAGGCTTGGTGAGAACCAAGCCTTTTTATTTTGCTATTTGCTGAAGCGATTAGAAGTCTTCTTCTAAGTACTCGTCCAAGTATGCTTCTTCGTCTTCATCCACTTCATCAACATTGTTGATTTCCGCTTTGAAATCTTGACGCTGTAAGTAGACATCACGCGTTAGAACATATGGATCTGGAGATGCTTCAAGCTGTGCTTCTTGTGGAACCAATAGCGCACGTTTCTCCATGCCCTCTAGTGCCCACTTACCAAGACCAGCCCAGAAGTTAAGGTAAGACAAGGGTACATACATACCATCTACCGTATCTGTCACTTCACGTAGCGTATATGGACCATAACCAGGAATCATAAAGTATGGGCCGTTACCAACGCCATAGTGCCCGACTACGCTGCTGAATTCTTTGTTGTCGTATTTAGTAATACCCGCGGCCGTTGCAATATCGAACAAACCGAAAATACCGAACGTGGAGTTAATCCAAAAACGGTTAAAGTGATCAACGGCTTTAGTGCCATTACCCATAACAAGGTTGTTTACCACACTTGCTGGCTCATCTAAGTTTGCTAAGAAGTTAGCAATACCAGAACGAACCGGCACTGGTGTGTAGTCAACGTACGCAAGAGAGATCGGACGAACCAAATACGGGTCTAAGTAATCGTAGTTGATGTCCCACATTGCGCGGTTGAAGCCTTCTAATGGATCATAAGCATCAGAAGTCGTTTGATTAGTTTCGTTTTCTTCAGTTACTGCCTCCTCGGGCGCACTTGAACAGCCAACCAGTCCAACTGCGAACAGTAACAAGAAGATGGATTTACCCTTGTTATACATTCTTCGTTCCATAACGACTATTAATATACCTAAGCAACCTTTTGATATAAGTACGGAAAGCACCGAAAGAAAAGTCACTTGGGTATATAAATAAAGGCCAGCAATCGCTGGCCTTTTTCATTCTACTCGATAGTTGCTAGTCATACCACAAAACAGAGATGGCAATCACTAAGTGTCAAATATCAGAGACGATTATGCTTATTGATACTGCTTATCGATCATCACTTCAACTGGCTGACCGAAATAAACCACGGCGCTCTCACCGTGCCAATCTTGGTCGCGAGTCGCCACGTTGCCATCAGAGTCGACACGAACGCGAACCATCAGCTTCTCTAGAGAAGAAAGCTTCTGTCCGTCCATCATCGCATTACCATCATCCAGTACCACTGTACGAGGGAATGTACCTAATGGGTAGCGAGCTGCTGCAACTGGCATCGGAGAACCGTCTGCACGGTGGATTGAAACGATCAATACCGCGTTTGGATCCAACTGAGCTTCTGGCGCAACGTTAATCGTCACCGCCACACTCTTGTCTGGAGAAACCGCTTCGCCCATTTGCTTGCGCGCGCTTTCGATACTGCGGCCTAACATTTCGTAGCGGCTGTCTTCTGGACCAATCATTTGCTGCATGATACCCCAGTATTTGATTGCCGCCGGGAAGTCTTGACGCTCAAATGCATCAAACGCTAGTAGCGAGAATACACGTAGATCAACGTAATCCTGCTGCATCAGTTTACCAAGCAGAGAACGAGCCGTTGCTTGATCCATCTCGTCTTGAGAAAGCATCAGTGCCTGTGCATAACCAAGTTGAACATCTGGGTCTTTTGGCTCTAGCTTGTACGCTTTTTCCATCGCATCAATAGAAGTCGTCACGTCACGGTTAGCCAAAGCAATACGACCTAGTAGCAACCACCCCGTTGAATCTTCAGGCTGGTAATGCAGACGAGTACGCAGTGCTAAAGATAGGTCAGCCATTTCATCTTCACTCAAAGGTTCAGATGACGCAGACATTAGCTTTTTAGAAAGCTCTGGCAGGTTCTCGTTAACTTCTTGCCACTTGATCACATCTTGAGATGCACCAAATTTGTAGTACAAACCGTAGCTTAAAACTACTGTCAGAATGACTGATGGGATTAAGACTGCAATAGGAGAAACTTTGGTTTCTTTTTGCGCTTTATCACCCGGAATATCGTCTAGTAGTGACTGCTTTAGATCCGAAATCAGATCGTCTTCGCTTTCCACCAGACCTTCGTCTGTTTCTTCAGCAAGCTCAGATAGACGGTCTTTATAGAACGCCTTGTTTAGCTCATCACGTAACACTTCATCGTTGTTGGCTTTTTGCTTTAGCAGTGGCAATGCAATCAATGCACATGCCACAAGCGTAAGAACAACGGTTGAAACCCAAAATAGTGTCATTATTTCTTATCTCCGTTGTTCTCTTCATCAAGTAATGATTTGAGACGCGCTTCTTTCTCTTCGTCCCATTGCTCATTGCTTGCTTGAGCTGCTTTTGCTTTGGATTTACGGCTACGTAGCACGATCAAACCAAAGCCGCCTAATACCACTGCTAGTGGGCCTAGCCACAAAATTGCAGTCGCAAAGGTAAACGGAGGATTGTAAGTTACGAAGTTACCGTAACGAGCAATCATGTAGTCTACGATCTCATCCTTCGACTTACCTTCTTTGGTCATTTCGTACACCTTGTGGCGTAGGTCTTGAGCCAATTCTGCATTCGAATCTGAAATAGTGTTGTTCTGACATTTTGGACAACGCAGAGTATGGCCTAGCTCTTTGAACTGCTGCTCTTGCTCTAGGTTATCAAACTCATACACTTCAATCGCTGCGTGGGCAGCAAGAGAGAATGTCATTGCAGCCAATGCCGCTAAGATAAACTTTCTCATTGCTTCGCCTCCTCAACCAACTTGGTGTAAAGCGGCTCTAGTTTTTCCGCCCAGTTGCGAGGGTTTACATCACCAACATGACGGTAACGGATCACACCGTTTGCATCGATGATAAATGTCTCTGGTGCACCGTACACACCAAGGTCTAGACCTAGCATGCCGCTACCATCAAACAAGCTGATCAGGTATGGGTTACCCAAATCGTTCAGCCAACCTACCGCTTTATTGCGATCATCTTTGTAGTTCATGCCGATGATCTTCACACCTTTCCCTGCAAGCTCATTGAGGTACTTATGTTCAGCGTAACAAGTCGGACACCAAGTCGCCCAAACGTTAAGTAGCAGAGGCTCACCTTTGAAGATCGATTGATCGTATTGCTTGCCCGGCTCAGCCAAATCTTCCAGATGGAACTCAGGTACAGCTTTACCAACCAGTACTGATTCCAATTTTGTTGGATCATCACCCTCTTGGTTACGAACCAACTGAGTTGCGAAGATACCCGCCAGTACCATGAACGCCACTAACGGGATAAATAGGACTTTCTTATTCATTTCTTATGCCTCCTTCTCCGCTAGCTTTGACTTTTCGTCTTTCTTAGCCGTTTTGCGGAAGCGGTAACGTCTATCAGAAATAGCAAGCGCACCACCTAAAGACATGATCAATGAACCAGCCCAGATCCAACGAACGAATGGTTTGTAGTAAATACGTACTGCCCAAGAACGGTTATCGTCTAGACGCTCACCCATTGCGATGTATAAGTCGCGAGTGATACCACGGTCGATAGCCGCTTCTGTCATCATTGACTTCGCCGTGCGGTAGAAACGTTTTTCAGCGTGTAGCGTGTTCACGTACTTACCGTCATTGGTGATTTCAAAGTCCGCGATGTAACCATCGTAGTTTGGACCATCTTTGTCACGTAGACCTGAGAAGTAGAAATCGTAACCGTAAATCTTGAAGTGCTCACCTGGCGCCAAACGCACGTCACGTTCGATGCTGTAGTTTTGCACCATCGCAATACCAATCACAGTAACGGCTAGACCGATGTGACCAAGCATCATTGCCCAGTGGCTACGTTGAAGTTTACGAACACCTTCGCCAAAGCTGTGACGGTGAGTAGCACGCTCGTACAACTCAAAACCATGCATTGCGATGATCCAGATTGCCATTACCCAACCGATGTAAGCCATCGCTGAGAAGAAGTCTGCGAACAGGAATACGCACACTGCACCTAGTGTGAAAGCAAGCACACCAGAAACAATCATTGGCTTAATAAGCTTAGATAGATTGTCGCGCTTCCAACGAATCATAGGGCCAATACCCAATAGGAAAGCGAACGGCATCATCAGCCATGCGAACAGCATGTCGAAGAATGGTGCACCGATAGATACTGAACCAAGACCAATTTGCTTGTGAACCAATGGCAACAAGGTACCAACCAATACTACGACTAGCGCAGCAATTAGAAGCACGTTGTTTGCAAGCAGCGCGTTTTCACGCGACACCAAGTCAAAATTACCACGTACACGAACCGCTGCCCCTTTCACTGCGAATAGCAGGAGTGAGCCACCGATTACGAAGACTAGGAAACCTAGAATAAACATACCGCGTGACGGATCAGACGCGAATGCATGAACCGAAACCAAGATACCGGAACGAACTAAGAAGGTACCCAACAAACTTAGTGAGAATGCCGAGATCGCCAGTAGTACTGTCCAAGCTTTAAATGTACCGCGTTTTTCGGTTACCGCTAGAGAGTGCATCAACGCAGTACCCGCTAGCCAAGGCATGAATGATGCGTTTTCTACTGGATCCCAGAACCACCAGCCACCCCAGCCAAGTTCGTAGTAAGCCCACCAAGAGCCTAGCGCGATACCTAGCGTTAGGAATACCCAAGCTGCGGTTGTCCAAGGACGAGACCAACGAGCCCAAGCGGTATCAAGACGACCAGTCATCAAAGACGCAATTGCAAACGAGAACGCAACCGAGAAGCCTACGTAACCCATGTAAAGCATAGGTGGGTGAACGATCAAACCTGGGTCTTGAAGAAGAGGGTTCAAGTCACGACCATCTACCGGGAAGAACGGCAACGTGCGTAGGAATGGATTTGAAGTCAGGATGATAAACAGTAGGAAGCCCACTGAGATCATGCCCATTACCGCAAGTACACGTGCAACCGATTCTTGTGGCATGCCACGACTGAAAGTAGCAACCGCCACTGTCCATGCTGCTTGGATAAGTACCCAAAGCAATAATGAACCTTCGTGCGCACCCCAAACCGCAGTCAGACGGTAGTACCAAGGCAATTGGCTGTTTGAGTTACTTGCTACGTATTGCAACGTAAAGTCGTTGGTGTAGAAACCCCAACACAGAATAACGAAAGAGAAAAATAGCATGATGAACATCGACCACGAAAGCGGTCGTGCTGTGTTCATCAGCATCGTGTTGTTGTTTGATGCACCCCATAGCGGCAATACGCTGAGCAACAATGCCATTGCTAGCGAGAGTATGAGGGCAAAGTGACCGATTTCAGCAATCATTGGCCGCTTCCTTGTTTTTGTTCAGTTGTGTACTGCAAAGGCTCATGAGTCTTCTTCATCGCTTCTGCAATCTCAGGTGGCATGTATTCTTCATCGTGTTTTGCCAACACTTCAAAAGCTTTTACGGTTGTTGCGTCTTCAAGAACACCTTGAGCAACGATACCTTGACCTTCACGGAACAAGTCAGGAAGGATACCTTCATAAACGATGGTTACTTTAGGGCCCACATCGTGCAGATCAAAGCTTACTTTTAATGATTCAGGGTCACGGCGAACCGAACCTTCAACAACCATACCACCGATACGTAGACGCTGGCCTACCTCAGGCTTTGTGCCGTCTGGCTTACCGTTTACCAATTCCGTCGGCGTGTAGAATAGATCCATGTTTTGGTTCAGTGCGTAAAGCATCAAACCGATGGTTGCACTAATACCGATAAAGATCGCTAAAACAATGCCTAGCCTCTTTTTACGTCTCGGGTTCATAACGTGTTCTCCATATTCTTCGCCGCGTCGATACGCGCTTGACGATCAATTTTCGCTTTCACTTCTTTTAACAACGCATCCCCACGGCGGATACTCGAAATCAAAAGAATGAGCATAGATAAGAAAGTAATACCAAACGCGCTCCATACGTAACCTGCGTAGCCACCCATGGCAAATAGTTCGCTCAGAGAATCAAAATGCATAATCAATTACCTCACTGAGTTTTTTCAGCTGCGAGTTTTTGCACCCAAGGGCGATGACTCTCTTTGCTGATAATTTCGTTACGGAAGCGCACCATCGTTACCGCGCCAAAGAAGAACGCAAAACCAAAAATGTTCAGCAACAAAGGCCAAAGCATGTTGGATGAGATCGATGGTTTTTCAAATTTGGTGATAGTCGCGCCTTGGTGAAGCGTGTTCCACCACTCAACTGAGAAGTGGATAATTGGTAGGTTCACCACACCGACGATAGCCAAAATACCTGCGGCTTTTGCGGCGGTCTTTTGGTCATCAAATGCGTGGTAAAGTGCAATAACACCAAGGTACAAGAATAGAAGAATTAATTCGGAAGTAAGACGTGCATCCCATACCCACCAAGTACCCCACATAGGTTTGCCCCAAACGGCACCCGTTAGTAGAGCAATAAAGGTGAATACAGCACCGATCGGCGCCATAGCCAGTGCTGCCATGTCAGACAGGCGCACTTGCCAAACCAAGCCGATAAACGCGGCAATGGCCATCGACATGTAAACACCCATCGACCAAATAGCCGAAGGTACATGGATGTAGATAATTCGGAAACTGTCACCTTGTTGGTAATCAGAAGGCGCAAATGCAAGGCCCCAGACAGTACCAACTGTTAGGCATACGAGGGCCAATACAGAAAACCAAGGTAGGAACTTACCACTCAGGTGATAAGCTGCTTCAGGCTTGGCATAAGGATGTAGCCATTTCCACATGTTAAGTTCTCACTCTTACTTCAGGGACACTGTCCAGAGGGCCGAGACCGTAGCAGTGCTTTAATAATAATTCTTTGATCAAACGTCGCTTAAATCGCATTTATTGAGTTAGTTAACACTAACTCGCAGTGCTGCGCTGATAGCAAACGGTGTGAGGGTGACAGCCCCCATCAACATTGCGCCTAAAATCGCCAGTTGTCCGTTATACGCCATACCTAGTGCTGCAGCATCAATCGCGGACGTAGCGAAAATCAGAATTGGGATGTAGAGCGGAAGAATGAGCAAACTCAAAAGAACGCCGCCTTTTTGCAACCCAACCGTCAGTGCCACACCAATGGCACCGATAAAACTCAACGTCGGCGTACCAATCACTAGAGTCAGTACGACAGACAGCCAAGTGTTGAAATCAAGAGAAAGCAGAATTGCCAACAATGGGCTGATTAAAATCAGAGGCAATCCCGTTAGCAACCAGTGAGCTATGACCTTAGAAATCACAACAAGTTGCAATGGAATTGGCATTAGCATCATTTGCTCTAGTGCGCCGTCTTGAAAATCATCACGGAATAGACGCTCTAATGATAATAAGGCGGACAGCAGAGCAGCAACCCAAACAATGCCAGCTGCAATACGTGCTAACAAATTAGGCTCAGGACCGATGCTAAGAGGGAAAAGTGTGATCACAATGATGAAGAACCACAATGGGTTCAAAATGTCCGCTTGACGACGAAATGCGATCAGAAGCTCGCGGCGAATAATGGTTGTCATGGCCGAAATCATATCAATCACCCAGTTTTATTTTTCTAAGTTTCGGGCTGTCTGCAAACATATCTTGGTGCGTGGTTAGCACGACGATGCCGCCATTGTCAGCATGGCTAACAAACAGTGCCTCTAGCACTTTCACGCCTTGTTTGTCGATTGCAGTTAAAGGTTCGTCCAGAATCCATAGGATTTGGTTGCTTAACCAAAGCCTTGCCAACGCCACACGACGCTGTTGGCCAGCAGAAAGCTGTGCTACAGGCACATCTTCTCGACCCGCAAGCCCTACTTGGGCTAAAGCAGCAAAGATTTCTTCATCGGAGGAGCGATTATTATGGATAGATTGGTAAAAGCGCAGGTTTTCAAACGCGGTAAGTTCGCGTTTAACGCCAGTTTGATGCCCTAAGAACAGAAGGTCTTGATGGAAAACGTCACGAGATTTTTCAACCTCTTCGCCTTTCCATTTAATGGTGCCTTCTTCTCTGTCCCCTAACCCTGTAACGATACGCAGCAATGTGGTTTTGCCTGTGCCGTTGCGTCCTTCAATCTGGACCAATTCACCAGGCTTGATTTCGAATTGCAGGTTTTCAAACAGGACCCTGTCATCACGGATCGCAGTTAGGTTAGAGACTTCTAACATAGGGCTTCAACTAAAAAATGAACGAGCCGCTATATTAGCACAGCTTAGTTGTGACAAAACAGGATAAGAAAGCGATGATGTATGTAAGTTCGTGAGTTTTTGTTAACTTATAGTCACATTTTGATAAAAATAACCATAAGTGATTATAAGTTTTTATTTTAAAAATAAAAAAAGAAGCCGAAGCTTCTTTTTTAATCTTTATCGACGCCTTCCACGGGGTGGATAAGTCGGGTCATCAGAGGGTTGACTGCTTAGCGGTGGGATTTTCTCTTTCCCTGCCAGTTTTTTCTGCAGCGAAAGCATCAATTCTGCTTCTGCTTTTGGCAATTCACACTCTTCAATCAACTCATTGATGTCGGCACCAAGTTGAACCATTTTCGAAGCGCGGCTGTACAAACGTCCGTCTGTATCTGCGTGTTCAAGTTCACGAATGCGTTCATTAAGATGTTGAATCACATCTTGTTGTTCAGTCACTTTTTGACCTAGGCCTACCACCACTGAACGCACTTCCAACAGTTGCTTGTTTAGTTTTTGTGTTTCTTTGTCAGCATGGCGTGACTGTGCACGTTGCTGATCCATCTGCTTTTGCAAACCCGCACGCACGCGCAGTTGAAGCAAAAGCAGTACTAAGAATACAAACGCTAGGCCACCCAATATGAGCGGCAAAGATAGCAAGGTTTCTTCAGCCATGATTCATCAGCCAATTATAGGTGAGCCATCTCATCCCATTCGTCATCAGTTAGCAGCTTGTTCAAATCAACAAGGATAAGCAGTTTACCGTCACGGTTGCTTACGCCTTGGATGAACTTCGCGCTTTCGTCAGTGCCTACAGAAGGTGTTGTATCGATCTCAGAAGAACGTAGGTAAACCACTTCAGCAACGCTGTCTACTAGAATACCGATAACTTGACGCTCAGACTCAATCACGATGATACGCGTGTTGTCTGTTACTTCGCCTTCCATTAGGCCAAAACGTGAACGTGTATCGATAACAGTTACAACGTTGCCACGTAGGTTGATAATACCTAGCACGTAATCTGGCGCACCTGGAACTGGAGCGATTTCTGTGTAGCGAAGAACTTCACGAACTTGCATTACGTTAATGCCGTACGTTTCTTCTTCTAGTTGGAACGTCACCCACTGAAGAACTTCGTCGTTCGATGTATCTTTCTTCACTTCTACTTCAAAAGCTTGAGACATAGTTAATCCTCGTTAATGTCGTTCCCGACCAAAAATCTAATTCAGTGATTTTACATCTAAACCCGCGTTTAGCATGTCTATAAGTGCTTGGACATGAATTAAAGCACACATTTTTTCTTTCACCATGCCCGCTAGCCAAGGGCGTTTGCCCGCTTGTTCACGCCAACGGACTTTGTCGATATTGAGCGTTTCAGTACCCATCAATTGGTTACTGGCCAACCCCCACATGCTTTCACCAAGCATGACGACGTATTGGTAGTTATCTTTGTAGTTTTCGTCGCGAAGCTTATCTGCCATCACCCACTTTGCAGTGTCGACGACATCAAATTGTTGCTCACGACTGGTTTGTAAACCTAGGTACCATGCAGGGCGACCAATCAAATGGTTCAGCTCTGTGATGCGGTGAATACCACCTAACTCATCAAGCGGCACCGCAAAAGTCACACCATTTACATCAAAGTAAAGCACTTGAAAGTCAGCGCTACGCTGCGTGCTCTCCCAAGTATTGGGTAACTTTGCACCCGCCTCGGTTTCCAGTTCTGTCTCTGTGTGCTGTTCAATCTCCACTTCAACATCAACTGTGGGTTCAACCATTTCAATTTCTGGTTGCTCCCAAACTGGCTCAGGTTGTTCAACCTCAACAGTCGGTGCCGGCTCTTCGTCGATCACCCACTCTTGAATTTCTTCAACGGTTTCCACCGCTGTTTCGACTTCAACTTCTGTCTCCATTGCTTTTGCTTCAATCGCAATATCAATGGTGTTTTGTTCCAGAATGTCATCGATATCCAACTCTGCCACCACGTTGGTGGACTCAAGTTGGCTAAGCAATCGCTGAACGTCTTCCAGATTAGGCGCTTCTAATTCTGGCGAGTACGAATCACTGTATTGATACGACTCCGGTTCTGCGTATTGCAGCTGTAGTTTTGGCTCTGGCTCTGGCTCTG